>NZ_JBEXFP010000006.1:0-138788 GCF_040606825.1 Micromonospora sp. NPDC005367
TCGAGCCTCGCCCTGCCCAACCTCCGGCCCGCCTCGTCCTGCATCTCCACGTCATGGTGGTCCTCAGCCCAGTCGTCTCCTACGAACAGCACGCCATCCTCCCTTCAGTTCCACAGTCGAGCGAACTGTCTGGCAGCGTCCGGGAGAACTTCCGCGAGCTAATGAACAAGTGCTCACGCCAGCGGGGCGGGCACGACATCCCATCAGCGGTCACGTCTCCCGACCACCGGCAGGGGCACGATCTGTCACTAGGACTGCGAACGCGTCCTGCAACCGCGAGTGCTCACCCGCCAGCAGCTACCGGATCCGAGTCTGCCGCAACCGACCCGGCAACTCTCATTAGCAACCGCGCCGGACGGCGGCACGCTGACGTGGGCTGGCATGGACGAGGCTCCGAGCGTGCGGTCGTTCCCGGACGAGGGTGGACGCGGTGCACAGAGCTTGTAAGCGAGCGCTCCGCCGCAGTCCGGGGTGAGTCACCGGTCCCGGTTCCAAAGCGATGCACTGACGAGAGCCGTAAGCGCTTGGCGTTCGAGAGCGAGGGCTGTTTCTCTGTCGGCCGTCGTCGCCCAGCTGATGTGAAGGTCCGCGTGATGGATAGCCTCTTGAGCCCACGAGGCCGCCCTACGCGTTTGTCCCGCCTCCACCTCAGCCACTCGCTGCCGTAGCCACTCCAAGTCCGCGAGGGCGCGATCCAGGGCTGCCTCGCCGAGTCCACTGACGGCCGCCTTGCCGCGGTAGTAGACCGTGAGCCGGCCCTTGATGCCCTGACCCCGACGCTCTCCTGCCATCCCGACATAGACCAGCGGGCCGGTTGCTCGTTGGCGGGCAAGGTATACACCAGGCAAGCGTGGCGCCTGCTGAATCGCGAGCGCGAAAGGCATCCATGGGGACCACGGTGCGAGCTCGGCGATGATGCCGAAGGCGTCGGTCATGTCGGGATGCTGCCTCCGGAGTACGTGACCGAGCAAGCGGCGGGCCGCGCCGACGACAACGACGAGGCTCCCCGCAGGTTCAAGGCTGGGCACAGATCCGGCACAACCGAGCGCGAGTAACAGCGGAAGAAGCCGGAAACTGACGAAAGGCGTTTGAGCAGGTCAGAGGCCCGGCCATTAATCACGTGGGAGGTCGGTGAGCTGGGGATGTTACTTCCAGCGGAAGTGCACGAACAGGCGACCGAAGTTCTTGGAGTCCTTCTCCACCCGGTGGTAGAGCTGCTTGACGTCCTTCTGGTCGAGAAAACGCAGCACCCGCTTCTTGAGCTGACCGGACCCCTTGCCGGGAATGATCTCCAGGAGGGTCGCCTTCTTGGCGACCGCCTCGTCCATGACCGCCCGCAGCGCGCGGTCGATGTCGTGACCCTTGTTGTAGATGTCGTGGAGATCGAGCTTGAGCTTCACCAGTTCATCCTAGGTGCGGCGGGCCGGGGCCCGGAGACGGCGAAGGGCAGCCCGCATGGGCTGCCCTGTCCGTTTGCTTCGACGTCAGCGACCGCCGCTGACCCGGTTCTCCACCCGGGAGACCGCGGTGCGGTAGTCGTGGTTGTCGCTGTGCATGGCGGCGGCGATCCGCAGGTGCCGGAGCGCGTCCGGGTACCGGTTCAGCCGCTCGAGCGTACGGCCCAGCACGTGGTGCGCGTAGTGGTCGCTCGGGTCCCGATCGACCAGCTCCTGCAGGTGCTCCTCGGCCCGGTTGAGCTGGGCGGACTTGAAGTACGCCCGGGCCAGCAGCTGCCGCACCGAGGCGTTGTTCGGCTCTGCCTCGACGATCGGCTCGAGCAGTCGGACGGCTTCGGTGGCGTCACCGATCTCGAAGAACAAGGTCGCCCGCCGGTAGTCGGCCAGAAGATCCATTACCATCCCTCGTCTCGTGTCGGTCACTCGCCTTACACTCACGTAACGCCGCCCGGGCCTCGACTGTTCCTGGGTGGGTGGGAGTGCGACAGTGCCCTGCCCAACCGGTCAGGCGGGACGGGCGGCGGCCAGGTCCCAGGCGCGTACGCCGCCGACGATCCCGGCCGTGTTCGGCACCACCACCACGTCATCGCCCATCCGGACCAGCTGATCCGGCCGGACCAGCCGCGAGTTGCCCCCGCCCAGATAGAGCCGGTCCCAGCGGAACACCGGTCGGAGCCCATCGACCACACCTCGCACCCGACGTGACCAGAACGCATCGCCGAGCCGCCGCCGTTCCGGCTCGCCGATGTACGTGTCGTACGTCATTCCCCAGCGCACCGGCGCGTGCGACAGCTCCAGGTGCGGCGCGAGCACCCCGCCGTCGAACAGGGCGGAGCCCAGCCCGGTGCCGAGCGTGAGCACCAGTTCCAGCCCGGTGCCGGCCACCACCCCGGCGCCGTGCACCTCGGCGTCGTTGAGAACCAGCGCGGGCACCCCGAACGCGTCTGCCAGCGCCGACCGCACGTCCCAGCCGGACCACTCGGCGAGCAGGTCGGGATCCACCTTCGTACGCGGACCGGCCCGGGTGACGTAGTGCGGCGTGGCCACCACCACGCCGTGCCGCAGCATGCCGGGCAGCCCGACGGTCACCCGGTCCGCCGGAGGCAGCTGGGCGCCCAGGTCGAGCAGGGTCTTGACGAAGAGCGAGGTGGGCAGCGGGTACGGCGTGGGCACCCGAAGCGGGCGGGTCCGCATCGTGCCGGCCTCGTCGAGGACCGAGGCCTTGATGCCCCCGCCACCGCAGTCGATCGCCAGTGTGGTCACCACTCCGCCGAGTCTGCACCTTCCGGCCGGGTCACGTCCGCCGGGCCGGATAGGCTCGCCTCCTCATGAGCGCCACGTTGATCGTCAAGAACCTTTCCGCCGGGCACGGCGACAAGCCGCTCTTCACCGGACTGGACCTGGTCGTCGCGCCGGGCGACGTCGTCGGCCTGGTCGGACCGAACGGTGCCGGGAAGTCGACGCTGCTGCGTACGCTCGCCGGGTTGCTGCCGGTGGAGGCCGGCAGCGTCACGCTCAACCCGCCCACCGCGAGCGTCGGGCACCTGCCGCAGGAGCCGGAGCGGCGCCCGGGCGAGACGGTGCGCGCCTTCCTGGCCCGCCGCACCGGGGTGGCCGCGGCGCAGATCGCCCTGGACGCCGCCACGGAGGCGCTCACGGCCGGACGGGCCGGCGCCGACGACGCGTACGCCGAGGCGCTGGAGCGTTGGCTGGCGCTCGGCGGCGCGGACCTGGACGAACGGGCCGCGCAGGTCGCCGCCGAGCTGGGCCTCGCGGTGGACCTGGAGCAGGAGATGACCGGTCTCTCCGGCGGCCAGGCGGCACGGGCCGGGCTCGCCTCGCTGCTGCTCAGCCGGTACGACGTGTTCCTGCTCGACGAGCCCACCAACGACCTGGACCTCGCGGGGCTGGAGCGGCTCGAGGAGTTCGTGACGGGACTGCGCGCCGGCACGGTGCTGGTCAGCCACGACCGGGAGTTCCTGACCCGGACGGTGACCCGGGTGCTGGAGCTGGACCTGACGCAGCAACAGGTCAACCACTTCGGCGGGGGCTACGCGGCCTACCTGGAGGAGCGGGAGGTGGCACGGCGGCACGCCCGCGCCGACTACGAGGAGTACGCCGACAACCGCGCCGCCCTGGAGGCCCGCGCGAGGGCGCAGCGCGCCTGGATGGAGAAGGGTGTCAAGAACGCCCGGCGCAAGGCCACCGACAACGACAAGATCGGGCGGAAGTTCCGCGCCGAGGCGACGGAGAAACAGGCGGCGAAGGCCCGCCAGACCGAGCGGCTGATCGAGCGGTTGGACGTAGTCGAGGAGCCGCGCAAGGAGTGGGAGCTGCGGATGGAGATCGCCGCCGCGCCCCGCGCCGGCGCCGTCGTGGCCTCGCTCCGCGATGCCGTGGTACGCCGCGGCGGCTTCACGCTCGGGCCGGTGAACCTCCAGATCGACTGGGCCGACCGGGTGGCGGTGACCGGCGCGAACGGGTCCGGCAAGTCCACGCTCCTGGCCGCCCTGCTGGGCCGGCTGCCGCTCGACGCCGGCCACTCCGCGCTCGGCCCGGGCGTGGTGGTCGGGGAGGTCGACCAGGCCCGGGGTTTCTTCCTCGGCGACGTACCGCTCATCGACGCGTTCCGGGCCGCCGTACCGGAGATGTCGCCGGCGGACGCGCGGACGCTGCTCGCCAAGTTCGGTCTGCGCGCCGGGCACGTGCTGCGGCCGGCCGCGACCCTCTCCCCCGGCGAACGGACCCGGGCCGCGCTGGCGCTGCTGCAGGGGCGCGGGGTGAACCTGTTGGTGCTCGACGAGCCCACGAACCACCTGGATCTGCCCGCCATCGAGCAACTGGAATCGGCACTGGCCGGCTACCCGGGGACGCTGCTGCTGGTCACCCACGACCGGCGGATGCTGGCGGCGGTGGCGACCAACCGGCGGCTGCGCGTGGACACGGGGCGGATCGCCGAGGATTGATGCCGTGCCGACGGCGCCGTCCGGGGTGAGAATGACCCCATGCTCAAGTGGGAGTACGCGCTGCTGGTCCGCCGGCGCCAGGCGGCGACCACCGACCTCGGCTGGGAGGTCACGTTCGTCTGGTACGGCCCGGACAGCTCGATGGTCGATGTCACCCCATACGGGGACACTGCGCTGGCCCACCTGAATCGGGCGGGTGACCAGGGCTGGGAGTTGGTCGCGATGAGCGAGGACCCGTCGATGCCCGGCAACAACGAGTTGCACCGCTACCACCTCAAGCGACCCAAGCCGGCGGCTCCTCCGCCCAGGCAGCGGATGCGGATCGGCGGGCGGCCGCGGCGTACCGCCACCGGCTGACCCGCGCGCAGGCGGCACGGTCGGCGCGGCTCGGGCTACCGCCGTGTCGCTCCGTGCTCAACCGCAGGCGTGCCCGTCGCGGCAGGCATACCGGACGCCGATGCGGGTAACGGGCGGCCGGAGGTGGACATGGTCGCGTTGGCACAGACCCCGCCGTCGGGCGATCGTCTGCGGGCGATCGACGGATTCCTCGCCGAAGCGTGGGCGGATCGGAAGGCACACGACGACCGGCTGCGCGACCTCGCCGTGGAGGTGCGTTTCGACCGGGGGGTGGCCCACGTGACCGGCGAGGTCGCCGATCCGGAGCAGCTGCGGCTGGCCCGGGATCGGATCGGCCAGTTGGCCGGGGTGCTGGGCGTCTGGTGCAAGGTTCGGATCGCCGGGCGCGATCCGGTGGTGGTGGACCTCGGCTGCGGCCCGAACAAGCAGTGGCCGGGCAACCTGGGGCTGGACATCTTCCCGGCATCGGGGGTGGACGCGGTGGCCGACCTGTCGGGTTCCCTGCCGCTGGCCGACGACTCGGTCGACGTGTTCTTCACCGTGCACATCCTGGAGCATCTGATCGATTTCCTGCCGCTGCTCGACGAGTGCCATCGGGTGCTCCGGCCTGGTGGCGTACTGCACGTGATGAGCCCGTGGTGGGGGCACGTGAACGCGGTGGCCGACCCGACCCACGTACGGCTGCTCGATGTGCAGACGTTCAAGGGGATCTGTCTTCAGCGTCCGCCGGGTACCCCACGCTGGTACCCGCTGCACGCGGGCTGCGACGGCGCCTCGATCTTCGCCGACCTCACTCCCGTACCACCCGACGCCGAACCACCCACCAACTCCCACCTGGCCCGCTTCTTCGACTGACCACCCACCCGACCCGCGCCCGGTCGGCACCGCGCACGGGGTCCTCAGCACCCGTGATCATGAAGTTATTGCTCCGACACGCCGACATTTCGGGCAATAACTTCATGGTCACCGGGGGAAGCAGGGCCGGGGGAAGCAGGGGACCGGGGGTCAGGGTTGGCGGCCTCGGGTGGATTCTCGGGGTTCCAGGCGGTACGGGGCGGCCAGTTCGCGGGGCGCCGCGTTGCGATCGCCGTCGATCCGGTTGGCCAGCAGTTCGACCGCGAGCCGGGCGATCCGCTCCTTGTCGGGGGCGATGGTGGTCAGGGTCGGCACCGAGAACCGCCCGTCCTCGATGCCGTCGAAGCCGGCCACCGCGACGTCCTCGGGCACGCGCAGACCCGTCTCGTGCAGAGCCCGCAGCGCGCCGAGGGCGAGGGTGTCGTTGAAGCAGAAGACGGCGTCGGGTCGTACCCCCGAGGAGAGCAGGTTGCGCATGGCGGCCGCGCCGTCCGCGCGGTGCCAGACCGGAGCGGGCGCGACCAGGGCCTCGTCGTAGCCGAAGCCGGCCTCCTCCAGCGCGCTCCGGTAACCGTCGAGGCGGAGCCGGGCGCTGGCGCCCTCCGGGGTGCGCTGGGAGCCGATGGCGGCGATCCGGCGGCGGCCGAGCCCGACCAGATGGTTGGTGATCTCCCGGGCGGCGGCCACGTTGTCGATCACGACATGGTCGGCGGGGCCGTGCGCGACGCGTTCGCCGAGCAGCACCATCGGGGTGCCGTCCAGGTTGATCAGGTCGTCGGCGGTGAGCGCCAGCGGACTGAAGATCAACCCGTCGATGAGGTGGTCGGTGATGCCGGACGCGACGACCCGTTCCTGCTCGCGACCGCCGCCGGTCTGGTCGATCAGCACGGTCCAGCCGAGATCGGCGGCGGCGGTCACCACGTGCCGGGCGAGTTCGGCGAAGTACGGGATGTCGAGCTCGGGTACGGCCAGCGCGATGATGCCCGTGCGCCCCTTGCGGAGGTTGCGGGCGGAGAGGTTGGGCCGGTAGTTGAGCGCGGCGATGGCCTCCTCGACCCGGGCCCGGGTGTCGGGCCGGACGTGCGCGTAGCCGTTCACCACGTTGGAGACGGTCTTCACCGACACTCCGGCCCGTTCGGCAACGTCCTTGAGCCTGTGCCGCATTCGACCCCCTCCCCCGACGTAACAACCGGCACTTTACCTCGTCGTCAGCTCTTTACAACGTTGCCTACAACGTTGTAGAAACCAGGGACACCGGGTGCGCGGTGACTGCGGTCACCCGGCATCAGAAATGACGAAAGGTGACATTCGTGCGGACCGCGAAGCTCACGATCGACCCCGCATTCGCGATCGGCCCGGCCGACCGACGGCTCTTCGGCTCCTTCGTCGAGCACATGGGACGGTGCGTCTACGGCGGGATCTACGAGCCCGGCCACCCCGACGCCGACGAGCGCGGGCTGCGACGTGACGTGCTGGACCTGACCCGGGAACTCGGCGTGTCGGTGGTCCGCTACCCGGGCGGCAACTTCGTCTCCGGCTACCGCTGGGAGGACGGCGTCGGCCCGGTCGGCGACCGCCCCCGCCGGCTCGACCTGGCCTGGAAGACCATCGAGACCAACGCCTTCGGCCTGCACGAGTTCATGACCTGGGCCGACGAGGCCGGAGTCGAGCCGATGATGGCGGTCAACCTCGGCACCCGGGGCGTCCAGGAGGCGCTTGACCTCCTGGAGTACACGAACCACCCGGGCGGCACGCACCTGTCCGACCTGCGCCGCAAGAACGGCGCCGAGGAGCCGTTCGGCGTACGCCTCTGGTGCCTCGGCAATGAGCTGGACGGCCCCTGGCAGGTCGGGCACAAGACCGCGGACGAGTACGGCCGGCTGGCCGCCGAGACCGCCCGCGCCATGAAGATGGTCGACCCGTCGATCAGCCTCGTCGCGTGCGGCAGCTCCAACCGGCGGATGCCCACCTTCGCCTCCTGGGAGGCGACCGTGCTCGAGCACACCTACGAGCACGTCGACTACATCTCCGCACACACCTACTACGACCCCTCCGACGGGGACCGGGCCAGCATCCTGGCCTCGGCCGTCGACATGGACAACTTCATCTCCGAGGTGGTCGCCACCGCCGACCACGTCGCCGCCAAGCAGCGGCAGAAGCGGAAGCTGAAGATCTCCTTCGACGAGTGGAACGTCTGGTACGAGTCCCGCCTCCAGGCCGACCTGGACCGGCGGGGCTGGGTCGAGGCGCCGGCGCTGATCGAGGACGACTTCACGGCGGTCGACGCGGTGGTGGTCGGCGACCTGCTGATCACCCTGCTCCGGCACGCGGACCGGGTCGGCGTGGCCGCTCAGGCGCAGCTCGCGAACGTGATCGCCCCGATCCGCACCCGCAACGGCGGACCGAGCTGGCGGCAGAGCATCTTCCACCCGTTCGCCCTGACCGCCCGGTACGCGCGCGGCACCGTGCTGCGTACCGAGCCCGTCTCGCCCAGCTACGAGACGAAGAAGTACGGGGACGTGCCGGTGCTGGACACCGTCGCCGTGCACGACGAGGAGACCGGCGAGCTGACCGTCTTCGCCGTCAATCGCGGTGACACGGACCTCGCGCTGGATCTCGACCTGCGCGGCCTGCCCGGTATGTCCGCGCTGTCCCACGTGAGCCTCGCCGCCGGCGACGACCCGGAGGCGATGAACACCGAGGCCGAACCGGACCGGGTGACGCCGCGCGAGTTGACCACCCCCACCATCGACGGCGGCCGGTGCTCGGTGTGCCTGCCAGCCGTCTCCTGGAACGTGCTGCGCTTCGGAAACCCGCTCTGACCAGGGCACACTTCATACCGTCCCCCAAGGAGAGATACGGCATGATCCACAACGAAATGAGCCGGCGGCGGCTCCTCGGGCTCGGCGTCGGGCTCGGCGCCGCGGCCACGCTGACATTGGCGGGCTGCGGCGGTGGCGACTCGTCCGGGCCGGCTGCCGGCGGCAACGGTGGGAAGGACTACACCGGGCCGAAGGTGGACCTGAAGCTGTGGAACGGGTTCACCGGCGGCGACGGTGAGATCTTCAAGACGCTGGTGAACCAGTTCAACTCCGAGCACCAGAACATCGCGGTCTCGGTCGCCACGTACCAGTGGGAGGACTACTACAACAAGCTTCCCAGCGCGGCCTCCAGCGGCAACGGGCCGGACATCGCGGTCATGCACATGGACCAGCTCGCCACGTTCGCCGCCCGCGGCGTGATCAGCGAGCTGGACGACGTGGCCAAGACCCTGGAGCTGACCGAGGCGGACTTCGCGCCGACGGTCTGGCAGGGCGGGCTCTACAACAACAAGCGGTACGGCATCCCGCTGGACATGCACCCGCTGGGCTTCTACTACAACAAGTCGGTGATGGAGAAGGCCGGGCTGGACCCGAACAAGCCGCCGACCACCCGGGACGACTTCACCGCCGCCCTCACCGAGCTGAAGAAGTCGGGCGTCCAGGGCTTCTGGATCAGCCCGTTCCAGTTCACCGGCGGGATGTCCTTCTACTCGCTGATCTACCAGTTCGGCGGCAGCCTCTTCGACGCCGAGGTCAACAAGGCCACCTTCAACGCCGACCCGGCGGTCGAGGCGTGCACCTGGATGGTCGACATGATCAAGCAGGGGCACTCGCCGGCGAACGTCGGTCAGGACGCCGAGTACCTGGCCCTGAAGAGCGGCAAGAACGCCTTCACCTTCAACGGCATCTGGCAGATCAACGATCTCAAGAAGAGCCCCGATGTCCAGTGGGGCGTGGCGCCCCTGCCGCAGATCGGCAGTAAGCCGGCCGCCTGGGCCAACTCGCACAACTTCACCATCGTCAAGCAGCGCGCCAACAACGCCAACAAGGTCCAGGCGTCGAAGGTCTTCATCAACTGGCTCAGCCAGCACTCCCTCGACTGGGCCAAGGGTGGCCAGGTGCCGGCCCGCAAGAGCGTCCGGGAGAGCGCCGAGTTCAAGGCGCTGACCGAGGTGAGCTCGCTCGCCCCCGAGCTGGACTACGCGGCCTTCCCGCCGGCCACTCCGGGCCTCGGCGAGGTCATCACGACCTTCTACAACTCGTTCAACGAGGCCGCGCTGGGCAAGAAGTCGCCCAAGCAGGCGCTCGACGACGGGGTGGCGAAGGCCAACCGGCAGCTCGAGGACAACCGCAAGAAGTACGGGAGCTGATTCTCCGTGGCGGACGTGATCGAGGTCGGGGCGGCGCGCGGTGACGCGCCGCCCCCGGCGGCCGGTGCTGCCCGCCGGGGCGCCAAGTCGGCGAACCGGGTCGGTCGGGCGACGCCGTATCTGTTCCTCACTCCCTATCTGGTCCTGTTCACGGTCTTCGGCCTGCTGCCGATCGTGCTCGGCCTCTATCTCAGCGTGCACCAGTGGGACTTCCAGCTGCCCAACCGGCCGTTCGTCGGGTTGGACAACTACAAGGAGCTCTTCTCCAGCGACTCGGCGGTCTTCGGGGACTGGTGGCAGAGCGTCCGGGCGACCGCGATCTTCACGGTCATCTCGGTGCCGCTGCTGATGGTGGTTCCGCTGGGGCTGGCGCTGCTGCTGAACCGCTCGTTCCCCGGCCGGACCTTCTTCCGGGCGGTCTACTTCGCGCCGTACGTGCTGGGCGTGGCGGTGATCGGCCTGCTCTGGCGGTTCCTGCTCGACGCGAACCTGGGCCTGGTCAACCGGGTGCTCGGCGTCGTCGGCCTACCGGCGGACACCCCCTGGGTGACCGACGTGCCGTGGGCGTGGGTCTCGCTGGTCGGCGTGACCGTCTGGTGGACCTCCGGGTTCAACGCCGTGATCTACCTGGCCGGTCTGCAGGACATCTCGCCCGAGCTGTACGAGGCGGCGAGGGTGGACGGCGCGACGGCCTGGGAACGGTTCCGGCACGTCACGCTCCCCGGGCTGCGCCCGGTGCTGCTCTTCGTGATGACCACCACCGTGCTCGCCTCGGCGAACGTGTTCGGCCAGTCGTTCCTGATCACCCAGGGCGCGCCCGGCACGGAGACCCGCACCGTGGTCTGGTACATCGTCGAGCAGGGGCTGCGGAACAACGACGCCGGCCGCGCCGCCGCGATGACCATCGTCTTCGCGCTGATGCTGGCCGTGGTGAGCCTCGCCAATTTCCGCCTCTTCCGCTACCGGGAAGACTGAGGGAACCGCCATGACGACGCCCACGCGCACCGCGCCCGCGCACACGCTGCGCCGGGTCGGGCTCTACGCCATCCTCGTAGCGCTGGCCCTGGTCTTCCTGATCCCGCTGGCGTGGATGGTCATCACGTCGCTGAAGACCTACGACGGCGCCCAGCGCATCCCGCCGGACTGGCTGCCCGACCCGATCTCCGGGTACGGCTACCAGCAGATCCTCACCAACTCAGCCAACCCGGTGCTGCGCTGGTTCCTCAACAGCATGCTGGCCGCCACGCTGCACTCGATGCTGGTGCTGGCGACCGCCTCGATGGCCGCGTACGCCCTGGCCCGGATGCGGTTCCGGGGTCGCGGAGTCTCCTTCGCGCTGATCGTCGGGACGCTCTTCATCCCGCCGACCTCGCTGATCATCCCGAACTTCCTGATCGTCGACTCGCTGAACTGGATCGACACCCTCGCCGTGGTGGTCGTGCCGGGCGCGGCGAGCGCGTTCGGGGTGTTCTTCCTACGCCAGTTCTTCCTCTCCCTGCCCAAGGAGCTGGAGGAGGCCGCGGTGCTGGACGGCGCGAACCAGTGGCAGATCTTCTACCGGGTGGTGCTACCGCTCTCGAAGCCCGCGCTGGCCACCCTGGCGGTGCTGTCGTTCCTGACCAACTGGAACGACTTCCTCTGGCCGATCTTCGTGTTGTTCAGCCCGGAGAAGCTGACCCTTCCACCCGGCCTGGGACTGCTCCAGGGCTCGTACGTGACCGACTACCCGGTGATCATGGCGGGTGCGGTGCTGGCCAGCGTGCCGGTGCTGATCCTCTTCGTGCTCGCCCAGCGGCACATCATCCAGGGCGTGTCCCGCAGCGGCCTGAAGGGATGACGCGCGGAAGGCGCCGGAGAGGCGGTGCGGTGGCGGTTCTCGCCGCCGCACTGCTCGTGTCCGGCTGCGGTGACACCAACGAACCCACACCCACGAGTACGGGGAGCGACCCGAGCATGTTCACCAACCCCGTCATCCGCACCGACTCCCCCGACCCGCAGGCGATCCGGGTCGGCGACACCTGGTACCTGTTCCACACCAACGCCGGCGGCCGGAACGTGCCGGTGCACACGTCCGCGAACCTGACCGACTGGACGCCGGCCGGGGATGCCCTGCCGGTGCTGCCCGGGTGGGCGGACCCCGGGAAGACCTGGGCCCCGGAGGCCATCCAGCTCGGGCCGGAGTCGTTCGTGCTCTACTACACCGTCGCCGGCCGGGAGTCGGGGCGGCAGTGCGTCGGGCGAGCCGTGGCGAACGCGCCGGAGGGCCCGTACCGGGACGAGTCGGCCGGCCCGCTGATCTGCCAGGCCGAGCTGGGCGGGGCGATCGACGCGAGCCCGTTCCGGGACACCGACGGCAGCCTGTGGTTGCTGTGGAAGAACGACGGCAACGCCATCGGGGTGGACACCTGGATCTTCTCCCAGCGTCTCTCCGAGGACGGATTGAGCCTGGTCGGTGAGCCGACGAAGCTGCTCAAGCAGACCGAGCCGTGGGAGGGCGACCTCATCGAGGGGCCGTTCTTCCACCGCCAGGAGGGGAAGGTGTACCTCTTCTTCGCGGCGAACGCGTACGACAAGGCGGAGTACGCCGAGGGGTACGCGATCTGCGAGTCGCCGAGCGGGCCGTGCGTGAAGGCCCCGGAGAACCCGATCCTGAAGAGCAACGAGGTGGCCTCCGGGTCGGGGCACGCGTCGATGGTCGTCAAGGACGGGCGTACCTGGCTGCTCTACCACGCCTGGCCGCCCGGCCAGGAGGGCAGCGTCGACCCCGGCCGCCAGACCTGGCTGAACGAGGTCGTCTGGGCTAACGGCAAGCCCGTAGTGAAGGGCCCCGCCCTCACCCCCTAACCCCATCCCGTCCCGCGCGCACTTTCACGGAAAGAGTGGCTATCCGATGCCGGATAGCCACTCTTTCCGTGAACGAGGCCCCGACGAGTGGGGGTCAGCGGACGGAGGTGGCGGTGTGGGGGGCGGGGGTGTTCTCCTGGCGGGCCAGGCGGTTCTTGCGGTAGCCGTAGCCGAAGTAGATCAGCGCGCCGAGGAGCATCCAGGCCAGGAAGCGCAGCCAGGTCTCGACCGAGAGGTTGAACATCAGGTAGAGGCAGGCGAGGGCGGAGACGACCGGCAGCACCGGTGAGAACGGCACGCGGAAGGGCCGCTCCAGGTCCGGGCGGGTCCGGCGCAGGATCGGCACCGCGACCGACACCAGCACGAACGCGCAGAGCGCGCCGATGCTCACCAGGTCGGCGAGCGCGGAGAGGGGCAGCAGGCCGGCCAGCAGCGCGACCCCGACCGTCATGATCGCCGAGATCCGGTACGGAGTCCCCCAGCGCGGGTGCACCTTGGCGATCGACGGCGGGATCAGCCCGTCGCGGGAGATGGCGAAGCCGATCCGGCTCATGGCCACCAGGTCGACCAGGATCACGCTGGTCAGGCCGGCGACGGCGGCGATCGAGACGAGGGTCGCCGCCCAGCCGGCCCCGACCGACTCGAAGGCCGAGGCGATCGGGGCGCTCCGGTCGATCTCGGTGTACGGCACCATTCCGACGACCACCAGCGAGACGCCGATGTAGAGCACGGTCGAGATCAGCAGGGTGCCGAGCAGACCCAACGGCAGGTCCCGGCGTGGTTTGCGGGTTTCCTCGCCGAGGTTGGCCACCGCCTCGAAGCCGGTGTAGGCGAAGAAGACCACCGCCGCCGCGCTGAGCACCCCGACGAACCCGAAGACCGACGGTTCCAGGCCGAAGATGGCCTGGGTGACGGGCTGCTTGATGCCGCCGTCCCCATCCGAGGCGGGCTCGGTGGGCGGGATGAACGGGGTGAGGTTCGCGGCCTTGACGAAGAAGAGGCCGGCGACCACCACGAAGACGCAGATCGCCACCTTGACCATGACCAGCAGGTTCGTCACCCGGGCGGACTCGCGGACACCGACGATGCCGACCACGCTGAGGACCAGCACGATGGCGACCGCGCCGACGTTGACGATGCTCCCCTGCTCACCGAACCAGGTGGCGGGGAGGTTGAGCAGCTCGGCGAGGTAGCCGGACCAGCCTCGGGCCACCACGGCCGCGCCGAGGGCGAACTCCAGCAGCAGGTCCCAGCCGATGATCCACGCGACGATCTCGCCCATCGTGGCGTACGCGTAGGTGTAGGCGCTGCCGGCGGTCGGAACGCTGGAGGCGAGCTCGGCGTAGCAGAAGGCGGCGAGCAGGGCGACCACGCCGGCGATGGCGAAGGAGATCACCACGCCCGGTCCCGCGTTGTCCCGCGCCTCGATACCGGTGAGCGTGAAGATGCCGGTACCGATCACGATGCCGATGCCGAAGCCGGTGAGGTCGAGCGCGCCCAAGCGGCGTTTCAGTCCGGGCCGGCCGTCACCACCGTCCGCGTCACCCTGCGCGAGCACGTCCTTGATCGGTTTCGTGCGCAGCACGGACACCGGCGCTCACCCCTCCCACGTGCGACCGCCCCGCGGCGGCCGGTGACCGGCGTTGCTACCCAGCACGCATCGTCGTCAATCACCACGCTTCGGGCACCGGTCGGGCTGCCCATCGAGCCGTGGGGAGGGCCCGACCGGGTCGGGGACGATCACGCACGCCGGGCCACGGATCGGACGTACCGGCAGATCCTGGGCAGCCTCTTGCGCAGGGATGCACGAATATGAAAATTTCCTACCAGCGGCATATAGCCGACGGCGGATGTTGCCGAGGTCGCCGCGACGAAACCGGAACGGGAGCCCCAACGAAGGGACACACCCATGAAGGCAACTCGGCTCGGCGCAGCCGGGCTGGCCGCGGCACTGCTCGGCGCGCTCGTCGCCGGCGCCCCCGCGACCGCCGCGCCCGACGCGGCGAACACCACCATCAACTGCGTGACCGACCCGGCCACGCCCAAGCGGCAGTTCCGGGCCATGTGGATCGCATCCGTCACCAACATCGACTGGCCCAGCAAGGCGTCGCAGACCGCTCCGGACCAGGTCGCCCGGCAGAAGGCCGAGTACCTGGAATGGCTCGACTTGGCCGAACGGCTGAACCACAACGCCGTTGTCGTCCAGGTCCGACCCACGGCGGACGCGTTCTGGCCGTCGCCGTACGAGCCCTGGTCGGAGTACCTCACCGGCGTCCGGGGTCAGGATCCGGGCTGGGACCCGCTCGCCTTCCTGGTCACCGAGTCGCACCGACGCAACCTCGAGTTCCACGCCTGGTTCAACCCGTACCGGGTCTCCATGCCGGCTCCGGGCGGCGCCGGAGCCGACCTCGACCAACTCGCCCCCGGCCACCCGGCGCGCCAGCATCCGGACTGGACGTTCGCCTACCCGCCCGCCGGGGTGGCCGGCAGCCGGCTCTACTACGACCCGGGCGTCCCGGCGGTCCGCGAGTTCGTCCAGACCGCGATGATGGACGCCGTCAAGCGGTACGACATCGACGGCGTGCACTTCGACGACTACTTCTACCCGTACCCGAGCGGCACGTACCAGGTACCCGACGACGACACGTTCGCGGCGTACAACCGGGGTTTCACCGACAGGGCGGACTGGCGGCGGGACAACATCAACCTGCTGATCCAGGAGATGAACGCCAAGATCAAGGCGGTCAAGCCCTGGGTGAAGTTCGGGGTCAGCCCGTTCGGCATCTGGCGGAACGCCTCCGCCGACCCACGCGGCTCGGACACCACCGGCAGCCAGTCGTACGACATCATCTCCGCCGACACCCGCAAGTGGGTCAAGGAGGAGTGGATCGACTACGTCGTACCGCAGCTCTACTGGTACATCGGGCAGTACCCGGCCGCGGACTACGCGCGACTGGTGCCGTGGTGGGCGGAGACCGTCCGGGGCACCCGGGTGCAGCTCTACATCGGGCAGGCCGACTACAAGAGCGGCGACCCGGCGTACGGCACGTTCTGGATGAACCCGCGTGAGCTCTCGGACCACCTGCTGCTCAACCGGTCCTACCCGGAGGTTCAGGGCAACGTGCACTTCTCGGCGGTGCAGGTACGGGCGAACCGGCTCGGCGCCACCGACATCTACGCGTCCGAGCACTACTCCCGCCCGGCGCTGATCCCGACCATGTCGCACCTGCCGTCGAAGCCGCTGCTGATGCCGGTGGTCACCCGGTCGGTCCGGCAGGACGACGGGGTCCGGCTGAGCTGGCGGCAACCCGCCGACGGAGTCGGGCCGTTCGGCACGGCCACCTCGTACGCGATCTACCGGTTCGACGGGGTGAAGGCCGCGGACAGCTGCGACCGCGCCGACGCCGCGCACCTGGTGGACAGCGTCCGGGCGACCGGCGACGGAACGCAGTCCTGGGTGGACACCACGGCTCAGCCCGGCAAGCGGTACACCTACTACGTGACCGCGCTCGACCGGCTGGCGAACGAGAGCCCGGCCGGTCCCCCGGCGTTCGTCCTGCGCTGACCCGCACCGATCGAATGCCCCGGGTGCCCGCGCACCCCGGGGCATTCGTCTGTTTCGACGAATGTCACCAATAGTCGGAGCCATCGCAGCATCCGCGACCATCGATTGATCGAAACTGATCGGCACCCGGTAACCCGCCGGTAACTTACGGCCCACCCGCACACCCCCGCGGAGGTACCAGTGCCCAGACGACTCACCACCCTCCTCGCCTCTGCCGCGCTCTCGCTGTTCGTCGCGCTGGGAGTCGCCGCCCCCGCCAGCGCCGCCGTCACCCCGGCGCAGAAGCTCTCCGTCCTCTCCACTTGGACGCAGACCAGCGCCAGCAGCTACAACTCCTGGAACTCGGCCCGGCTGAACAAGGCCCCCTGGGCCGAGTACGCCTTCGACTGGTCCACCGACTACTGCTCGTCGAGCCCGGACAATCCGCTCGGGTTCCGCTTCGCGCTGTCCTGCTACCGGCACGACTTCGGCTACCGCAACTACAAGGCGATGGGCCAGTTCCCGGCCAACAAGTCACGCCTGGACAGCGCCTTCTACGCCGACCTCAAGCGCGTGTGCGCCACTTACAACTCGGTCGTCCGGCCGGCCTGCCTCAGCCTGGCCTGGACCTACTACCAGGCGGTCAGCATCTTCGGCTCGCCCGCGGCGGTGGACCCGGCCGACATCGAGCGCGCCGCGAAGATGAAGGCCGACGCCGAGCGCCGCGCCGGCCTGCGCGCCTGACCCGAACCGGGTCGCCGGATCCGGCGGCGCACCGCAACCCAGGGCCCGTGCCGTCGCGAGACCGTCGGCGCGGGCCCGCCGCGAGCGGAGCCACCCGGGGGCGGCTCAGGCCCGCTCGCTCCGGCCGGCCGGGCGGCGGTCCGGCTCGGGTGCGCCGGCCTGGCGCGGCGCGGGGCGGACCGCCGTCGCGCTGAACCGGGTCGAGTCGACCGCCAGATCGGGATGCTCCACGTCGAGCGCCAACGCCGCCGCCTCCTCCAGGCTCAGCTCAGCTCCCTCGCCGTACGCGTCGTCGAAGGCCGCATCGCCCAGCCGCTCGCGCAGCGCCGCCTGCTGCTCGGCCCAGTAGCCGGAGTAGACGCCGGACGCGCAGCGCAGGTCGGCCCCGGTCGCCTGCGCCGCACCGAAGAGCCGCGCGGCGACCAGCAACTCACCTCCGCCCGCGCAGCGCACCGCGATCGCGTTCAACGTGTCGCAGGCCCGGCCGTGAAAGCCATGACTCATCCGCGACCGGAGCGCCACCAGCAGGTGCTCGTGCGCCGCGATCAGGTCGCCACGGGCCAGCGCGACCATGCCGAGCAGCATGTCGACCGAACGCCTGCCACGCCCCAGCGGGCGGGCCGCCTCCACCGGCCGGGCCGCCCCGAGCAGCTCCGCCGCCTCGTCGAGCGCACCGCGCCGCCAGAGCAGCTCGGCCAGGCTGTAGACGGCGAGCAGCGCGTCCCCGAGCACCTCCTGGCTGTGCGCCCAGTCGATCACCTCCCGGCAGACCCGCTCCGCCTCGGCGAGCTGCCCCATGTCGACCAGCGGCGCGGCCCGGCCGGCCAGCACCCGGGCCAGCAACCCCGCGTCACCGGCCTGCCGAGCGGCCGCCTCGGCCCGCTGCGAGTAGCGCAGCTCCTCGGCGAACTCGCCGTCCGCGCCGGCGTGCAGCGAATGCATGTGGTACGCGGCGGCCAGCTCGGACTCCGGAATCCGCTCACCGGTCTCGGCGATCCGCCCGTAGAGCCGGAACAGCCAGAGCCGCCCCTCACGGGCCAGCCCGCGCTCCCGCCACCACTGGTCGAGGCCGCCCGCGAGCCGTAGCCCCGCCGCCGCGCTGCCACCCGTCGCACACCAGCGCAGCGCGGCCCGCAGCTCACCGGCGAGCGGATCGAGCGCGTACAGGGAGAGCGTTACCGGGCGGGCGTCCGGGCCCAGGTGCGCCTGCTCCAGGGCGTGCGCCGACCAGGCCACGTGCCGGTCCCGGGCGGCCTGCTCCTCGCCCGCCTCGGCGAGCCGTCGCGCCGCGTACGCCCGGATCGGGTCGAGCATCCGGTAGGTGCAGCCCGAGGCGTGCGGCTCGGCCAGCACCATCGACTTGTCCACCAGCACGGAGAGCGGGTCGAGCGGGTCGTCGCCGAGCAGCCACTCCACCGTCGCCAGGTCGACCGGACCGGTGAAGACGGCGAGCCAGCGCAGCAGTCGCGCGGCGCGCGGCCCGAGCGTCCGGTACGACCATGTGACGGTGGCCTGCATGGTGAGGTGCCGTTCCGTCGCGGAGCGCTGCACGGCCCGCGTCGCCGGCGTCGGCGGCGACGTCCCGGCCGCGGCGGCCACCAGGTCCACCGTGTCCTGCTGGTTACCCATCCAGCCCCGGTCCACCGGTGGCGGTTCCGGATCCTCCCGACCGGCGTCCAAGGTGCCGAGCACGTCGTCGAGGCGCTCGGCGAGCTGACCGACCGACAGCACCCGCAGCCGGGCGGCGGCGAGTTCGATGGCGAGCGGCAGCCCGTCCAGCCGCTGCACCACCCGGCGCAGGTCGGCCGACTCGGCCTGGTCCGGCGGCCGGCCGCCGCGGGCCGCCGCCGTCCGGTCCAGCAGCAGGGCCACGGCGTCGCTCTCCGCGCCGTCCGGTCGCGGCTCGACCGAGAGTGGCGGGATCCGCCACACCACTTCGCCGGGCAGCCCGAACGGCTCGCGGCTGGTCGCCAGCACCCGCACGCCACAGCCACCGGCGAGCAGCCGGGAGATCACCTCGGCGGAGGCGGCGGGCTGGGCGTCGCAGGTGTCCAGCAGTACCAGCATCCGGCGGGCGGCGGCGTACTCCACCAGGGTGTCCACCATCGGACGGCCCGGCTCCGGACGCAGTCCGAGCACCGCGGCGATCTCGAAGGCCACCAGCCCGGGATCGGTCACCGCGGCGATGTCGACGAACCAGACGCCGTCCGGGTACGTCTCGACCACGCCGGCCGCCAACTCGACGGCGAGCCGGGTCTTCCCCGCGCCGCCCGCGCCGACCACGGTGACCAGGCGGTGCTCCTGCCCCAGCCGGCGAAGCTCGGCGCGTTCCAGCTCACGGCCCACGAACGAGGTGACCTGGGTCGGCAGGTTGTGCGCCACCGCGTCGGCGGTACGCGGTCGCGGGAACTGCCGCTCCAGGCCAGGGGCGACCAGCTGGAACAGGCGCTCCCGGTCGTCGAACCCACGCAGCCGGTGCAGGCCGAGGTCGAGCAGGGAGGCGCCCGCGGGCAGCGGGTCGGCCCGGCGGGCGGTGGACGCCGAGCAGAGCACCTGGCCTCCGTGCGCGGCGGCGGCGATCCGGGCCGCACGGTGCACCTCGGGGCTGGCGTACTCGCCGTCGCGCGGTTCGGCGTAACCGGTGTGGAGGCCCATCCGCACTCTCGGCGCAGCCTCCGGGGTGGGCCAGTCGTGGCTGGTCAGCGCACGCTGGGCGGTGAGACATGCGGTCAACGCGGCGGTCGCGTCCGCGAAGGCGAGGAAGAACGAGTCGCCCTCGGTCAACAGCTCCGCGCCGCCGGTGCCGGCCAGGGTCCGGCGCAGCAACCGGCGGTGCTCGCGCAGCACCGGTCGGTAGTCCGGGCCGAGCAGTTGCGCGAGCCGGGTCGAGCCCTCGATGTCGGTGAACACGAAGGTCACCCACCCGGTCGGGAGCTGGATCCGTTCCGCCATGCGTCGAACCTCCGCCCGTGACGTCGGGTTCATGCTGCCCGAAGCCGAGCGGTCACGCATCGTGAGAACGGCCCGGCCGGGCTCGGACTCAAGGTGCCACTCGGCCCCGCCCAGGGCAAGGTCGGCCCTCCGCTTCGTGGTTGTCCGGCGCTCTCCGGGGCTCGGCCGGGATGCCTCGGCCCAACGATCGTGCCCGCTAACGGGGCGGGCCAGCCCCGCCGGGGACCGGCTGACCGGTTCCGGCGGGACTGGCCCGTGCAGTGGTGTCCGCCTCAGCCGGTACGCAGGGCGATGTTCGCGGTGTTCTTCGCCCCCCGGATCGTGGTCACCGTCGAGCCCGGCTGGAATCCGGGCGCGGCCGCGGTGACCTGGACCTGTTGGTTCTTCGCCAGCCGCAGCTGGTAGCGGCCGTGGGCGTCGGTCACCACGGTGTAGCTGACCGGCCCGCAGCCCTGTTGGCCGGGCCCGTCGGCCTGGTCGGCCGAGCCGGCCTGGTAGTCGCCGCAGACGGTCACGGTCGCACCCGCGACCGCGCCACCGGTCGCCGCGTCGGTCACCGTCCCGCTCAGCGTCGCCCAGTTCGGGGGCGCCTCGAAGTGACCGGTCACCGCCACGTTGCTCCCCTGGTACGGGGTGTCGCTGAGCACGACCAGCCGCGCGGCCAGCTCACCCGGCTGGGTGACCGCGTCGCCGTCGACCCGGACGGTCACCTGGACCGACCGGCCCGGCGCCACGTCGAACTGCGGCTTGTCCACCGACAGCCACGGCACGTCAGCCGTACCGCCGCAGTAGTCGTACCCCGGCAGCATCTCGGCAGTGACCGACGGAGTCCACAGGCTCACCGAACCACCGACCCGGTACACACCACACGCGGTGGCGGCGTCGCGGCTCGGGTAGTTCACGTTGGGCAGCCGGCCCCAGCTGTCCGAGACCGGGTCGTACTCGATCGCCTCGTTGGTCAGCACGGAACCGTTCTGCATGCCGCTGATGAGCTGCAGCTTGTCGTTGGCGCCACTGGCCCCCATGTCGAAGACGCCGTACGGCGCGTCCGCGCCCCGGGTCCACGCACCCGTGGCCGGGTCGAAGAGGAAGGTGGACGCGACCGCGGAGTCACCGTCGTACCCGCCGGCGCAGACGACCCGTCCGGCGGCCCCGGCGCAGCCGGGGGCAACCACCCCGACGGGATAGTCGGCGAGGCGGGCCCACGAGTCCCCACTCGGGTCGTACCGGTAGACCGTCGCGGCCTGCGCCGGGCACGACGCGAAACAGCCGCCGACGACGTAGAGACGCCCGTCGAGCGCCGCGATCGCGGGGGTGCTGAGGCCCTGCGGCAGGTCCGCCGCCCGTCCCCAGGAGTCGCGGACGGGATCGTAGACGTACACGGTCTCGAGCAGCGTGCCCTGCGTGCTCGTGCCGCCGACCACGTACATCTTGCCGTCGAGGAAGATGCCCGCGGCGCTCGCGACCGCCTCCGGGGTGTCGGCGATCGGACTCCACTCGAGGGTCACCGGGTCGTAGACGTACCCGTTGCGGGTCATTCCCTCCAGGAAGCCGGAGGTGGTGCCACCCACGGAGTAGAGCTTGCCCGCGTGGTAGCCCACGGTGTTGTACAGGATCTGGGTCGGGTAGTTGGCGATCCTGGTCCACGGCCCGACGTCCGGCGTCGCCTCCCCCTGGACGGTCGGCTCCACCGGCTGGACCGGCTGGCCCGCCGGCGCCTTCGGCAGCGGCGCCGTCCTCGGCGGATCAGCCTTCACGCGCCGCAGCGGCGCACCGGTCTCCTCGGCGACCCGATGAGCGGCCGGACCGGTCGGAGTGACGACCTGCTCGCCCAGCTTCACATGCACCGGACGGGCGCCGTCGTTGGTGAAGGTGAGGGTGCGGGTGGCCGACTTCCCGAGCCGCGTGGTGAGGTCGAGGCTCTTTCCGCCGACCTTCAGCTGCCCGGCGTCCAGCCGCCAGTCCTTCCTGGTGACACGATCCGGCGACACGGCCGTGCGCGCCTCCCCGGTGGCGTACCGGGGGTAGCTGACCGTCAACGTCGGCTTCGACTGCGAGGTGAACAGCCAGTAGAAGCCGTCCGACAGGTTCGGGTC
The DNA here is from genome assembly GCF_040606825.1 of Micromonospora sp. NPDC005367. NCBI lineage: Bacteria > Bacillati > Actinomycetota > Actinomycetes > Micromonosporales > Micromonosporaceae > Micromonospora > Micromonospora sp. NPDC005367. The sequence goes on from NZ_JBEXFP010000006.1 coordinate 22,008, forward strand.
GAGCGGCGTCGCGGCGCTGGCCGCGAGTTCGCTCCCGCTCGCCTTGTCGATCACCTTCGCGCCGTTGACGGGGTCACCGGTGTTGTCGTCGCTTACCACACCGGTGACCAGGCCGCCGGGCGTGGGGACGCAGGCGCCGACGCTCACGTCGTCCACCTGCCACAGCGCGATACCACTGCCGGCGTAGTGGAAACGCAGCCGGGTCCGCGCCTGACCGGCGGCCTGCGGCAGCGGGACGCTCACCGGCCCGAGGGCGTTCTCGGTGCTCTGCTGCCAGACGGTGCTCCAGGTCGAGCCGCCGTCGACGCTCAGGTCGATGTTCGCCCGCGCGGTCCCGCTCTCACCCAGGTAGAGCGTCTTGAACGCGAGCTGCGGCGCGCTCTGGTCCGACAGGTCGATCACCGGCGAGACGAGGTTGGTGTCCTCCTCGGCGAGGCCGTTGTGCCAGGAGTTGGCGCTCGCGAAGCCGCCGGTGCCCCCGGTGACGTTGTCCAGACCGCCAGGCGTGTCGAACTGCCAGGCGTGCCCGCCACCGAGGTTGTCCTCGACCGTCCAGCCCGCCCGCACGCCCGGGTCCGTCCAGCCCTCGAATTCCGCCCGCAGGGGGTACGCGTAGCCGGCGGCCAGGCAGGACGTCTCGACGACCTGCGTCCGGACGTCGCGGACCACGTCTGCCTCACCGACCGGGACGTCCACCGCGCTGGTCTGGTAACCGGGATAGACCGGGGCCACGGTCAGGTGGTACGTCGAGTCGGCGGGCAGGCTCAGCTCGTACCGGCCGGTCTCCGGGTCTGTGAACCACGGTCCGACCGGCAGACCCGGCGCGGTGATTCGCGCGTAGAGCGGCCAGCCGTGTCCGGAGCCGTCGCTGACCGTACCGCTGATCTTGGCCTCGGGGGTCCGCTGGAGGCTGACGTCCCGGGTGGCGGTGGCGTTGGGGGTGACCGTCGCGGACGCGCCGCCGTCACCGTACCCGTAGGCAGAGGCCGTCACGTCGTAATCGCCGGCCGACAGCGTGGCGGCGTAGCTGCCGTCCGCTCCGGTCGTGACCGTACGGTGGATCGAGCCGCTGATCCTGACCTCGGCACCGCTGAGCGGCTCGCCGGTCTTCGCGTCGGTGACCTTACCGGTCAACCGGCCCGTCTCACCGGTCGGCGCCTCCGCGATCGCGGCGTAGGCGTCCAGCTTGCCCTGGCCCCAGACGTTGTTGTTGGCCGGCGTACCGCCGCAACTGGTGTCGCTGACGTCGACGGCGACCTGGTCGAGCACGGCCGTGGTGCCGGCGATGTCCCCGATGAGTCCGGGCGCGGCCGACCACAGCAGGGCGATCGCGCCGGCCACGTGTGGGCTGGCCATCGACGTGCCGCTCAGCACGCCGTAGCCGCCGCCCGGCACGCTGGAGCGGACGTCCACCCCGGGGGCGGCGATGTTCGGCTTGGTGATGCCGCCCGTGCCGGGACCCCGGCTGGAGAAGTACCCGATCTTGCCGTTCACGTCGAAGGCGCCGGCGCTGTAGGTGGACGCGTAGTCACCCGGGGTGCCCGAGGTGTCGCAGCCGCCCTCACCCGCGTTGCCGTTGGAGAACATCGGGAAGATGCCGGCGGCCCGCCAGTCGGCGACGACGTCGGCGAACCAGGGATCGCTGGCGGGGCCGTTGTCGGTGCCCCACGAGTTGTTCACGATGTGCGGACGCAGGTCCGGCCGCGGGTCCTGGCCGGCCAGGTTCGTCGGCGCGAGCATCCACTCCGCGGAGGCGAGCAGCGCGAAGTCCGAGCAGCTGCGCTCCTCGCAGCCCTTGGCGGCGATCCAGCGGGCGCCGGGTGCGACACCGATGTGGTTGCCGGGGCCGCCGTCGCCGACCATCGTGCCCATCGTGTGCGTGCCGTGCTGGTTGTTGTCGCAGGGTGCGAGCGACGGTGAACCACACACCTGGGACGGGTCGTACCAGTTGTAGTCGTGCGAGAAGCCGGCCTCGCCCATGTTGCCCCGGTACGAGTTCACCAGGGCCGGGTGGTCGTACTGCACGCCGCTGTCGATGCTGCCCACGACGATGCCCTCGCCGTGCGTACCGTCCGCCCACACCCGGTCGGCGCCGATCGCGTGGACTCCCCACTCCACCTCGTCGACGTCGGCGACCTGCTGCGCCTTCAGCGGCTCCGGCAGCTCGTACATGCGGTGCGCCTGAATGGCGCTGACCTCGGTCTCCTCGGCCAGGGTCTCAGCCAGGTCGAGGGTGCCGCGGGCGACGTACACGCTGTTGGAGGCGTAGAAGGTGTGGTACTCCACGCCCTCCGCCTTCAACCGGCGGACGACGTCCGCCTGGCTCTTCTCAGCCGTCTTCCGCAACGCCTCGACGACCGCCGCGCCACGTTCGTCCCAGTCCTTGATGGCCGATGCCGCGGACAAGTCGGGGCGGGCGTCCAGGCGTACCCAGAACGGCTGAGCCGGAAGGGTCTTCAGGCTCGCCCGCAACTCGGGCTGGATCTTCTCCGGTGCTGCCGCGGCGGGCTCGGCGGGCCCGCCGGTCACGGACAGCGCGCCGGCCACCAGGCCCAGCGCCGCGACCAGGCTGAGAACCTGCGTCCACCGGGCCCGTCGGGCAGCTCGGCCGGCGCTCATCGGGCACTTCCCGGCCGGAGCCCGGCGATGACCCGGCCGGCGCACGCGGGCACCGGTTCGGGCGGCGACACCTGCCGCCCTGTCCTGTTCAGGGGTACTGCTCTGGATGACACGCTGCGCACTCTCCTCCGGCGAGTCGACTCACGACCGCGCCCGCCGGCTGAGCCGATCGGCCATGCTCGCGAACGCATCCGGCACCGGCACAGGTTTCCTGGCGAGCGCGCCTGCCGACGATGCCACCACGGCCGATTCGACAGAAGACAGTTGTGACGTCCGGTTCACGCCACCGGCGGGAACAGGATGGACATCAACCCGAGGTTGCCGCACGATGAACAGGTGCTGCGGATCTTGGGGGTCACGACGGCCGAGCAGGCGCTCTACGAGTGGTTGCTCGACCGTCCGGCGGTTCCCCTTGAGACACTCGACCGGTCCGCCGCTGACCAGCCGTGGCGAGGGCAGGCCCGCCCGCTGCTCGCCCGGCTCGAGGAGTTGGGGCTGGCGCTGCGGCTCCCCGGGGCCCCGGCGAGATTCCAGGCGGTGGCACCGGACGAGGTCGCCGATGTGCTGACGCTCGCCGGTGAACGCGCCCTGTCCCGCGCCCGGGCCCGGCGCGCCCGGCTGGCGGCGGTCTTCCGCGCCGGTCGGCATCCGCACGACGCGGGAGGTCTCGTCGAGATCCTGCACGGGAAGCAGGCGATCAAGCAGGCATTCATCGACGTCCAGCTCAGCGCCCGTCATGAGGTACGGGTCTTCGACGCTCCGCCCTACGTGGACGTTCCGCCCCTGGCCGAGCCGGTGGAACTGGAGCTGCTGCGGCAGGGCATCCACTACCGGGTGCTCTACGACCGGCGGGGGCTCGACGATCCCGGCCGGCTCGCCGACTTCGCACAGGGGCTCTCCGTCGGCGAGGAGATCCGCGTCTCCACCGTACCGATCAAGCTGGTGCTCAGTGACCACCCGCTGGCGCTGCTCCCGGTCCACCCCGAGAACGTCGAGTCCGCCATGCTCGTCCGCGACCCGGCCCTGATCGAGATGCTCGGCGCGCTGTTCGAGATCACCTGGGAGCAGGGCGTCCCGTTGCGGGTACGCGACGGCCACCCGCAGCTCGTGCAGGTCGGCGACGCGCCGTCGCCGGTCGAGGGCGAACTGCTGCCCCTGCTCGCGGCCGGGCTGACCGACGCGGCGATCGCCGCCCAGCAGGGCTGCACCGAACGCACGGTGCGTCGCCGGATCAGCGCGATGCTGCGGCGGTTGGGGGCGGCCAGCCGGTTCCAGGCCGGCTACCAGGCCATCCGCCGCGGCTGGATCACCACGTCCGGAGGCGTGGTCTGACAGTGCCGACGCATCCGGAGGGCGACCTCGACGCCGCCGGCCTGACCGCCGTCGAGTCCGCGGCGTACGAACTGGTCGTCGCGCAGCCGGGCGCCACCGCGGCCGACCTCGACCGGTCCTGGATCCGCTCCGAGCCGCTGCGTGACGCGCTCGGCGCGCTCGCCGCCGCCGGGCTCGTCGTAGCGGACGACAACGACCCGCCCACCTACACGGCCGTGGACCCCGAGGTCGCCCTCGACGCACCGGTCCGGGCGTACGAGCGGCGGTTGCAGGCCGCCCGCGAGCACCTCCACCGCCTGGCCGCGATCCACCGCGCGGACGCCAGCCTCACCGACTCGACCGCCGTGCTGGAGGTGGTCAGCGGCCGCGAGGCGGTGCTGGAACGGCTCCACCGTCTCCGGCGTACCGCCGAGCGGGAGATCCTCTGCCTGGACAAGCCCCCGTACCTGGACGGGGCCGGCACGACCAGCGGTGTGGTCGAGCTACTCCGGCGGGGCGTACGCTCCCGCACCATCTACGAGCGTTCCTCCCTCGAGCAGCCGGGCGCCCTGCACGGGCTCGAACAGCTCGTCGCCGCCGGCCAGCAGGCCCGGGTACTGCCGACCCTGCCGCTCAAGCTCTACCTCGCCGACGGCCGGTACGGCCTGCTCGTCCGCCAGCCCGGCGACGAGGGTGGGAGCGCCGTGCTGCTCCGGCCCTGCGCGCTCCTCGACGCCCTTGGGCACCTCTTCGAAGGGCTGTGGCGGTCCGCCCTGCCACTGCAACCCTCTTCGGCCGCGCCACCCAGCCACCGCCCGCCGGTCGAGCACCGACGGCTCATCGCGCTCTTGCTCTCCGGCCTCACCGACGAGGCGATCGCGCGCCAGCTCGGCGTCGGCTACCGCACCGCGCAGCGACACATCGCGACGCTGATGGCCTCACTCGGCGCCCGTACCCGGTTCCAGGCCGGTGTGCAGGCGGCCCGCCGGGAAGAGCGGGAAGAGCACGAACCGTAGGAGCCGCTGTCGCCCGGCTCAGCAGCCGCAGGCGCCGCCGCAGCAGCCGCCTCCGGCGGGAGCCGGGACGCCGCCGGCGGCACCGCCGCTGCGGCCGGTGACCGCGACGGTGGAGAGCAGCTTCACAGTGTCCACATGTCCCTCGGGGCACGCGGCCGGCTCACCGGCCTGGACCATCGGGCGTTTGACCTCGAAGGTTGCGCCGCAGGCGCGGCAGCGGAAGTCGTACCGGGGCATGCGTTCAGGGTACGTGGGGGCCTGACGTGTCGCGAGGGATGGGTGATACTCGACGGGTGGTGGACGGCGAGGACAGATCGACCCTTCGGCCCCTGCGACCGGCCGCGCCGCCCGACGGGGCGGTCGCCGAGTCCGGTGCGGCACCTGATCCGGTGCCCCGGCAGGTGCCTCGTCCCCGACGCCCCTGGCTGAAGTCGCACGCTCCGGACGAGCCCTCGTCGACGGACAAGGCCGACTCGCCCCGGCCGAAGGACGACCCGACGGCGGCCGCGGACACCGGTTCTGCCGGGCCGGCCGCACCGGACGGCGCACCGACCGCGCTAACCGCATCCGACGGACCGAAGACCGACCCGGGCAGCGCCCCGACCGACGCCGACGCGGCGACACCGGGCTCGCCGGCCGAGGCGACCGCGGGCACCGACCCGAAGGCCGACCGGCCGCGGGCCGACACCACGAAGACCGACGATCCGAAGACCGACGATCCGAAGACCGACGGGCCGCGGGCCGACGCCACCACGACGCCGGACGCCACGCCGAAGGCCGGCTCCGAGCCGGAGTCCAACGGCGGCACGGCGGTGACCGCCGACGAGACGGGGAGTGGCCCGAAGCCACAGGACCCGACCGGGGCAACCGCCGGTGATTCGCCCGCCGCGCGGTCCAGCCGGCGCCGGGTGCCGTTCGCGCACGCCGTACGCCTGCGTCCCCGTCGGGCCGCGGCTGCCGCCGCCCGGGCGACCCGGGCGTGGTCGCGGCGGCCGAGTGGCCGGCTCACCCTGCCGGGATTGTTCCTCCTCGTGCTGGTGGCGGCGACGGCGGCCGCCGGGGCGCTGGTGGTCCCGGCGGCGGTAGAAGCGCCGCGCCCGGTCGCGGTCGACGCCACCGCCGACACCACCGCGCCGCTACCCGGGACTTCACCGACCGGGCTGCCCGGGGGTCTGCCTGGTGGGCTGCCCACCACCGCGGCGCCGGGGGTGCAGCCGACCGGGCCGGCGGTCGGGGGCCGCCCCGCGGACGCCCTGGCCAACTGGGCCAAGACGATCGGACCCAAGGTCGGGATCTCGTCGACCGCCATGGAGGCGTACGGCTACGCGGAGCTGGTGCTCGCCCAGACGAACCGGAGCTGCGCGCTGAACTGGACCACGCTGGCCGCCATCGGCTTCGTCGAGTCCTCGCACGGGCAGGCCAACGGTGCCAGCCTCGACAGCAACGGACGGGCCACCCCGGAGATCATCGGCCTGCCGTTGGACGGGCAGGGCGGCCGGATGCGCATCGTCGACACCGACCGGGGATCTCTCGACAAGGACACCGCCTACGACCACGCGATCGGGCCGATGCAGTTCATCCCGACCACCTGGAACGAGGTCGGCGTGGACGCGGACAACGACGGCAAGAAGGACCCGCACGACATCGACGACGCCGCCCTGGCGGCTGCCAACTACCTGTGCCGCAACGGCCGTAATCTGAGCATCCCCGCCGACTGGTGGGACGCGATCCTGTCGTACAACGACGTCCGCCCATACGTGCAGAAGGTGTTCGACACCGCGAACCAGTACGGACAGGCCAGTCGTACGTGAAGTGATCGTTTGCATACATTTGGAGAACTGGACACTTCCCCCAGGCTGTCATTAGCGGCAAGCTAGACGGGTGATGGTGCGCGAGTGGGACGCCCGGACCGCGTCGTCTGCCGAGATCGCGTCGCTGCTGGACACGCTGAACGCGGTCCTCGCGGCCGACATGCCGCAGGACCCTCCGTGGCAGAACGGTTCGCTGCGGGAGTACCTCACCGAGGTGATGCCGGGTCAGCGGCGGATCTCCTGGGTCGCGCAGCCGGAGTCGGCGGCCAATGCCCCGTCCGACGCGGTCCTGGGTCAGGTGCACGTGCTGCTGCTCGGTGACATCGGGGTGCTGGAGGTGCTGGTGCATCCGGCCGTGCGGCGTACCGGCCTCGGCCGTGAGCTGGTCCGGGTCGCGGCCCATCGGGTCTACCAGGAGGGCTTCTCCTCGATCGGCGCCGAGGTGGTCGGCGACACGCCCGCCGTCGATTTCTACGAGTCACTCGGCTTCACCCGGGAGTACGTCGAAACCCGCAGCGTGCTCGACCTTTCGACGGTCGACTGGGCGGACCTGGCCGAGATGGCCGGCGGCGTGGGTGCCGGATACCACCTGGAGTTCCACCCGGACGGGCCGCCGGACGAGCTGATCGAGGCGTACGCGCGGGCGAAGGCCGAGGTGCGGGACATCGAGGACGGCGAACTGCGCCCCAGCTCCTACGACGCGCAGCGGCTGCGGGACAGCCTGGACTGCCTGCACCGACGTGGCATGCGGCCGTACATCGTGCTGGCCCTGCACGAGCAGACCGGCGAGGTGGCCGGCCTGACCGAGGTGGTGGTGCCGGCCCAGCACCCGACCCGCGCCGACCAGTACGACACGATCGTGGCGCAGGACCACCGCGGCTACGGCATCGACCGGGCGATCAAGGCACGAATGCTGCTGGAGCTGCGCTCGGCCGCACCCGAGCTGAGCGAGGTGCAGACCTGGAACGCCCAGGCCAACGAGGCGATGCTGAAAGTCAACGCCGAGCTGGGCTACCGGCCCGACCGCGATTGGTGCGAATACAGCGTCGACGTGGCCGAGTTGGTGCACCGGCTCGACGCGGCGCGCTGAGACGACCGAGGCAAGGCGTCACCCGTACCGGATCTGGCGTGGCGGCGGCGGCACGTTGCGATACTTCGCCACTCGCACCTCCCACTGGCTGCGTCGTCGCATCGCGTCCCGGACGTCCCGGTCGCGGTAGAACGTCTCGGGCGGCCGCGCCAGGCCGTAGACGTCCGCCCACCACTCCCCCGGCTCGGGGTCGAGGATCGCGTCCAGGTGCGAGGGGTAGCGGCGGTCAGCCCCGTCGCGCGTGTCCGCCCAGTCCCGCATCGGCCTCAGCACGCGCCCGGACTCGTCGACGACGGCGAGCCGGTGACCCGCGACGCCGATGATGCGGCAGAGCAGTTCGATGCTCGGTGCGAGCCGACCGGCCTCTATCCGTCCCACGGTCGCGTGGTGCACGCCCGCTCGGCGCGCCAGCTCTCGCTGGCTCAGATCGGCTCGGCGGCGGATCGCCCGCACCACACCCACGACCGGCCAGGGCACGGCGGCGTCGCCCGCCTCACCGGTGAGTCCCGTCGCGGCGTCGCCCGCCTCACCGGTGGGTTTCGTCGGGGCGTCGCTCATACGCTCACCCTCCCCGTCGGCGTCGCGTCCCGCAATCCCGTCCATGCCGCCTGTGGACAACGTCGGGCCCTGTGGACAGCCCTCGGCCTCGCCGGCCTCCGGCGCGGTTCCGTTCGGCGTTCGTCCACCGGGCAGTGACCGACGGCAGACTAACGCTTAGTAACGAACCCCATCAGCGCTCAAACATCACCCAGGGTAACGCTTGGGTGATCACTGAACCGACGGTCACCCCACCCCGCCCCACGATTCAACGCCATGAGCAGGAACTTTTCCGTGGAGGCCGGCGACCCGAGGAACACCTCTCCGCCGCCTTTGCTCTGCACCCCCATACGCGCCAGTTGCCGTGCGTGAGTGGCGCGTATAGGGGTGCAGAGCAAAGGCGTCGCGCGGGATATGGGGCGGAGGCCGAGTCGCCACTCTCCGTGACGGAATCCATCTCGGCCGAGGCCGTCCCGGCACCCCACTCCGGGAGAACCTTGACCTGTCGGTGCGGCCGCCGCGATCACTCGAACCCGCCGCGGCCGTTGGGCCGCGACGGGTTCGACGGATGCGCCGGGTGCGACGGGTGCGCCGGGTGGGCCCGGGTCAGTAGCGCTCGCGGAGCAAATGGGCGGCCTCGACCGCCCAGTAGGTGAGGATCATCTGAGCACCGGCTCGACGGATCGAGGTGAGTGTCTCCAGGATCGCCGCCTCCCGGTCGATCCAGCCGTTCGCGGCGGCCGCCTCGACCATGGCGTACTCGCCGGAGACCTGGTATGCGGCGACCGGCACGTCGACCGCGTCGCGTACCGCCGAGAGCACGTCCAGGTACGGCAGTGCCGGCTTGACCATCACCATGTCGGCGCCCTCGGCGACGTCGAGCGCCACCTCGCGCAGCGACTCCCGGAGGTTGGCCGGATCCTGCTGGTAGGTGCGGCGGTCCCCCTCCAGCGCCGACTCCACGGCCTCCCGGAACGGGCCGAAGAACGCCGAGGCGTACTTCGCGGCGTACGCCAGCACCGTCACGTCCTGGTGACCGGCGGCGTCGAGCGCCCGCCGGACCACCCCGACCTGGCCGTCCATCATCCCGGACGGCCCGACCACGTGGACCCCGGCCTCGGCCTGGACGATCGCCATGTCGGCGTACGCGGTCAGGGTGGCGTCGTTGTCCACCTCACCGTCGGGGGTGAGCAGGCCGCAGTGCCCGTGCGAGGTGAACTCGTCCAGGCAGAGGTCGCTCATCACCACGGTGGCGTCACCGACCTCGGCGATCACGTCCCGGATCGCCACGTTGAGGATGCCGTCCGGGTCGGCGCCGCCGGAGCCGGACGGATCGCGCTGCTCCGGAATGCCGAAGAGCATGATCCCGCCGACCCCGGTCTGGACCGCCTCCACGGCAGCCTTCCGGAGCGAGTCCCGGGAGTGCTGGAGCACTCCCGGGAGCGAGGTGATCGCCCGAGGACCGGTCAACCCCTCCTTGACGAACATCGGCAGGATCAGCTCGGCCGGGTTCACGCGCGTCTCGGCCACCAGCCGCCGCATCGCGGGGGTGCGGCGCAACCGGCGGGGCCGGATCTCGGGGTACGACATGGATTACTCCTGATGACTACCGGAACCTCAGGGCGGTCGGACCCTGCACCTTCGAACCACGGCGCTGCTTCGCCGGCATCGCGGCGAGCTTCTCCCGCAGTTCGACGGCGTAGGCGGCGAGCGCCTCCACCAGATCGGGAACCGAGGCGTGCTGCGGCTGGACGTCGACCCGCAGGCCGAATTCCGTGGCCGTCTCCGCCGTCTTCGGCCCGATCACGGCGACAACGGTACGCGCGTGCGGCTTTCCGGCGATGCCGACCAGGTTTCGGACGGTCGAGGACGAGGTGAAGAGCACCGCGTCGAAACCGCCCGACTTGATCGCGTCGCGGATGTCGGCCGGCGGCGGCGCCGCCCGGACCGTCCGGTACGCGGTCACGTCGTCGACCTCCCAGCCGCGCTCGGTTAGCCCGGCGGCGAGCGTCTCGGTGGCGATGTCGGCGCGCGGCAGCAGCACCCGGCCGACCGGGTCGAGCACCTCGTCGTGCGGCGAGAACTCGGCCAGCAGGCCCTCGGACGACTGCTCACCGGACGGGAGCAGCTCCGGCTGGATGCCGAACGCGCGCACGGCCTCCGCGGTCGCCTCGCCGATGCAAGCGATCTTCACGCCGCCGAAGTGCCGGGCGTCGAGGCCGTGCTCGGCGAACTTCTCCCAGACCGCGCGGACCGCGTTCACCGAGGTGAAGACCACCCAGGCGTACCGGCCGTCGACCAGGCCCTTGACCGCCCGCTCCATCTGGGCCGGGGTACGCGGGGGCTCGACCGCGATGGTCGGCACCTCGCACGGGATCGCCCCGTACGCGCGCAGCCGGGCGCTCATCACACCGGCCTGCTCCTTCGTACGCGGCACGAGCACCTTCCAGCCGTACAGCGGCCGGTTCTCCCACCAGCTGAGTTTGTCCCGCTCACCGACGCCCTCGCCGAGGGTGAGCACCACCCGGCCGGTGAAGCCGAGCGCGGCCGCGACGAAGCTGTCCACCGTCGAGGTGGTCGTGTACTGCGTCTCCCCGGTGCCGTCGCCGGTCACGCCCACCGCCGTGGTGCCGTCCACCCCTGCCGAGAGCAGGCCGTCCCGGACCGCGGCCAGGTCACCCGCGTCCACGGAGAGCGCGACCGAGCCGCGGGTCACCGCCGCGGCCAGCGCCTCGAAGTCCAGCGCGCTGACGTCCTCGATGTCGGCCGCAGTGCGTACGCCCGGCAGCGGCACACCCGCGTACGCGGCGACGCCCTCCGCCTGGCCCACACCCGGTACCACCTCGAAGTGGGCGGCGGTGCGGGCCACGGCCTGCACCTCCTTGACCACCGAGTCGTGGCCGAACGGGTCGCCGGCGACCAGGTGAACCGCGTTCTGCCCGGCACGGGCCGCGGAGATCAGCACCTTGGCCACGTCTCCCGGCGCGCCTTCCGCCGGGGTGAACTCCGCGTCCGCACGCGCGTCAGCGCGTACGGCGGCGAGCAACGACTCGGGTACTCCCCGGTCGTACACCACCTGGTCGGCGTCGACCAGGGCGTCGTGCGCCCGGCGGGTCAGCAGGCCCGGGTCGCCGGGACCGGCCCCGACGAACGCGATGCGGCCTACGGGCTTACGGGTGCGGGTCATTCTGTGCTCCCAATTTGCTGGGTCCCCGGGCCGGTGTGTCCTTCGTGGCCGAGGATCGTGTCGGCGCCGAGGTCGAGGAGTTCGGCGGCGAGTGCCTTGCCGATCTCCGCCGCATCGGCGGGCGTTCCGGTGCGGGACAGCCGGATGTCACGGGTGCCGTCCGGGCTGATCACCGCCCCGCGCAGATAGATCTCCTCGCCGGCGTCGCCCTCGGCGAGTTCGGCGTAGGCGGCGACAGGCGCGCTGCACCCGGCCTCGAGGGTCGCCAGCAACGCCCGCTCCGCGGTGACCGCGGCGCGGGACGGTGCATGGTCGAGCACGGCGAGCAGTTCGATCAGATCCGAGTCGTCGGCCCGGCACTCCACCGCCAACGCACCCTGGGCGGGCGCGGGCAGCATCAGCATCGGGTCGAGCGTCTCGGTGATCTCCCCGGCCCGCCCGAGTCGGCTGAGACCGGCCCGGGCCAGGACGACCGCGTCGAGGTCGGCGTCCGAGCCAAGCACCCGGCCCAGCCGGGTGTCGACGTTGCCCCGCATCGGAGTGACCTCCAGCTGCATCCCCAAGGCGTGCAGTTGGGCCATACGACGCAGCGAGCCGGTGCCGACCGTGGCCCCGGGAGGCAGCTCGGCGAGCGTACGGCCGTTCCGGGCGACCAGCGCGTCGCGCGGGTCCTCCCGGAGCGGCACCGCCGCGATGTGCAGCCCGGGGGCGGTCGCGGTGGGCAGGTCCTTGTAGGAGTGCACCGCGAAGTCGATGGTGCGCGCGGCGAGCGCGTCCCGCAGCGCGGAGACGAATACGCCGACGCCGAGCCGGCGCACCGGCGCCTTCGAGCGGTCGCCGGCGGTGACCACCTCGACCAGCTCGACCGGGCGACCGGTGGCCGCGGTGAGTGCCTCGGCGACGTGGCCGGACTGGGCCATGGCCAGGGCGCTGCCCCGGGTGCCGAGGCGCAGAGGGGTGATCATCGTTCACCTCCGGTGGACGGGGCGGGGTCGGTCTCCATCACGTCAGGGACGGTGTCGACCGGGGAGGTCTGCGGCACCTCGAGGTCGAACAGCTCGCGGAGCAGGGCCGCGTACTGGTCGCCCCCGGGCTCCGAGGCCAGCTGCCGGACGCGGACGGTCGGCTGGTGCAGCAGCCGCTGCACCACCCGGTGCACCGTCCGGGCCACCTCGGCGCGCTGGTCGTCGGTGAAGTCCGGCCGCCGCTGGGCCAGCCGGCGCAGCTCCGCGGTGACCACGTCGTCGGCGCGCCCACGCAGGGCGGCGACGGTGGGTGCGACGTCCGCGCCGCGCAGCCAGTTGAGGAAGCTGTCGACCTCGGTGGTGACGATCTGCTCCACGGCCAGCGCGTCACTGGCGGCGGGTCCCTCGGCGAGCAGGGCGGCCATCCGCTCGATGTCGATCACCTCGACCCCGGGCAGCTCGGCCACCCCGACCTCGACGTCCCGCGGTACGGCGAGGTCGAGCAGGACCAGCGGCCCCCGCGCGCGGTCACGTTCGGCCAGCGCCCGAGCCACCACCGGCCGGGTGAGGACCGGTTCGATGGCCGCCGTCGCGGCCACTACGATGTCCACTGTGGAAAGCGCGGCGGTCAGCTCTGCCATCGGGACGGCCGTCGCTCCGTACGACTCGGCCAGCCGGACGGCACGGTCGGCCCCCCGGTTCGTGACGGTGAGCGGCCCCGCACCGAGCCGGGCGAGCGTCGCCATGCCCAGCGAGCCCATCGCGCCGGCCCCGACCACCATGGCGGAGCGGCCGGCGAGGTCGCCGTCGAAGTGAGCGGCGGCCAGCTCCAGCGCGGCGGTGACCACGCTCTGCCCGGCGCGGTCGATGCCGGTCTCGGCGTGCGCGCGCTTGCCCACCCGCAGCGCCTGCTGCATCAGCTCGTGCAGCAGACGACCGGCCGAGTCGGCGTCGGTGGCCCAGTGGTACGCGTCCCGGAGCTGACCGAGGATCTGTGCCTCGCCGACCACCATCGAGTCCAGCCCGGTGGCGACCCGGAAGACGTGGTTCACCGCCGCGGCGTCGTAGTGCACGTAGAGGTGGTTGGCGAGCGCCGTCGGCGAGCAGTCGGCCTGCTCGGCGAGGACGGCGCAGATGTCACCGAGACCGCCGTGGAAACCGGACACGGCGGCGTACACCTCCACCCGGTTACAGGTGGAGACCAGCACCGCCTCGCTCACGTACGGCTGGGCGACCAACCGGTCCAGGATGCGGATGAACTCTGCGGGCGGCGCCGCCAGCCGCTCCAGCGTGGCAACCGGGGCGGTGCGGTAGGACGCACCTACGGCGAGGAGTTTCACGTACCTATCGCCTCCTGGGAGTCGCCGCCCGCGAGCCCACCCGGCAGTGCGGTGAGGGCGGACCCGCCGGCGGCGGGCAGCGCGGTCAGCGACGCCTTGCGGTGCTCGTGGAACGACAGAATCTGCAGCTCGATGGCGAGGTCGACCTTGCGTACGTCCACGCCCTCCGGGACCGAGAGTACGCACGGCGCGAAGTTGAGGATGCTTGTCACGCCGACCGCGACCAGTTGATCGGCCACCGGCTGAGCGGCGGCGGCCGGCGTAGCTATCACGCCTATCGCTATCGACTCCTCGGCGGCGACCCGGGACAACTCGTCGACATGCTGCACGACCAGGCCATTTATCTCCTCGCCCACCCGGGCCGGATCCGCGTCGAAGAGCGCGGCGATCCGGAAGCCCCGGCTGGCGAACCCGTCGTAGCCGGCCAGGGCGTGACCGAGATTACCCACGCCGACCAGGGCGACCGCCCGGCGTTGGGTGAGCCCGAGCACGGACTCGATCTGCCCGATCAGCAGCGCCACGTCATAGCCGACCCCGCGGGTGCCGTACGAGCCGAGGTGGGAGAGGTCCTTGCGGAGCTTGGCGGAGTTGACCCCGGCAGCGGCGGCCAGCCCCTCGCTGGAGACGGTCTCGTCGCCGCTGTCGGCGAGGTTGTGCAGGGCGCGGAGGTATTCCGGGAGCCGCGCGACGGTCGCCTCGGGCAGGTCCGGGAGCGCCGGTACGGCACCGGCGCTACCGGGCGCGCCAGGGTGACGGTGCTGACTCATGAGACTCCGTGCGGTGCGATCCTCGGCCAACTCCGGCGGTCGGCCGCTTCGGGACTCCCGCTGGCGACCGAGGGTGCCGGCTGTGCTAGCAGGGCGCGTCGAAATTACAGAGTAGGCGCTTGTGAAGAGGTGCACAAATCGCGATCTTGTCAGCTCGCGATGCGGCTCCACCTGGCCCTCCATTCCACAAGATCGATCCGGCGCGGCTGCCGGAACCGCGAGGCGATTATTGCTCAATCCCGACTTCTCTGACCAATCCCGCGCCGTTGCCGCCTCCTATTCGCCCGCTAAATGCGCTTGATCCGGCATTTTCCGGCCGAAACCTCAGCCGCCACCGATCGAAAAGTCGGAGGTAGGGGAAGCCCTACGGTGCAGAGGGCGGGCTACGGGATGGGCCGGTGACCGAGCTTTGCCTAGCCTTTGGACATGACCACCGTCACCGTCGTCGCCAACCAGTCGAAACTGGCGCCGACCGTCACCCGTCAACTCCTGCTCGACTCCGGCTACGTGCTGCTCGGCCTTCCGCTGGCGCTGGCCAGCTTCGTCGTGCTCCTGGCCGGCACGGCGCTCGGCATCGGCCTGATGGTGACGGTGATCGGCCTGCCCGTACTCGCGGGCACCCTGTACGCCGCCCGGGGCCTGGCCGACATCGAACGGCTACGGCTGCCCTCCGTACTGCACCAGCCCCGGGTACGTCCCCACTACCGGGCGGCGGAACCGGGCGCGAGCGCCTGGCGGCGGATCTTCGTACCGATCGCCGACGCCCAGTCCTGGCTCGATCTGGCGCACGGCATCTTCAAGCTGATCGTCACGGTGAGCACCTTCGTGGTGACCGTGGTGTGGTGGGCGGGAGCCGTCGGCGGCACGCTCTACTGGGTGTACGACTGGGCGCTGCCGCGCAGCCCCGACGAGACCGACCTGGCCGAACTGCTCGGCCTGGGAAGCTCCACGCTCAGCCGCGTCGGCCTCTACACCGCCGTCGGCGTCTTCTTCCTGATCACTCTGCCGATCGTGGTCCGCGGCTGCGCCCTGCTACAGGCCCGCTTCGCCCGGGCGATGCTCACCGGGGTGGCGGAGATGCGCGACCGGATCATCGTGCTCGAGGAGCAGAAGCGGGCCGCGGCCTCCGCCGAGGCGACCGCCCTGCGCCGGCTGGAACGGGACATCCACGACGGCCCCCAGCAACGGCTGGTCCGGTTGGCGATGGATCTCAGCCGCGCCCGCCAGCAACTCGCCTCCGACCCGGAGGCCGCCGGGCGGACCCTGGACGAGGCCGTCGCGCAGACCCGGGACACGCTGGCCGAACTGCGGGCTCTCTCCCGGGGCATCGCGCCGCCGATCCTGGTCGACCGCGGCCTGCCCAGCGCCCTTGCCGCGCTCGCCGGGCGCGGGCTGATCCCGATCGAGCTGCGGGTCGACCCGGAACTCGGCAGCCCGACCGGCCGACTCGACCCGGCCGTGGAGAACACCGCGTACTTCGTGGTGGCCGAATCGCTCACCAACGTCGCCAAGCACAGCCGGGCGACCGAGTGCCAGGTGAGCGTGCAACGGTCGGGCCGGCGGCTCGCGGTGAGCGTCGGCGACGACGGCCAGGGCGGCGCGCACGTGGCGAAGGGCCACGGGCTGGCCGGAATCGCCGACCGGGTCCGGGCCGCGGGCGGCGAACTGGTGGTGGTCAGCCCGCCCGGCGGACCCACCGAGGTCCGCGCCGACCTGCCGCTGTGAGGCCGGCATGGTAGACAACACCACCATGCGCGTGGTGATCGCCGATGACGCCGTCCTGCTCCGCGAGGGACTGGTGCGGCTGCTGACCGAGACCGGGCACGACGTGGTGGCCGTCGTGGGTGACGGAGACGCCCTGGTCGAGGCGGTGGTGGAGCACCGGCCGGACGTGTCGATCGTCGACGTGCGGATGCCGCCCACGCACACCGACGAGGGGCTGCGGGCGGCGGTGCAGGCCCGCCAGCTGGTGCCGCGCAGTCCGGTCCTGGTCCTCTCCCAGTACGTGGAGGTGTCGTACGCCGACGACCTGCTGGCCACCACCGGCGGCGCCGGCGGCGGCGGGATCGGCTACCTGCTCAAGGATCGGGTGGCCGCGATCGACGAGTTCCTGGACGGGCTGCGGCGGGTGGCCGCGGGGGGTACGGTGCTCGACCCGGAGGTCGTCGGCCAGCTGTTCGCCCGGCGCCGCCGCGACGACCCGCTACGCGAGCTGACCCCGCGCGAGCGGGAGGTGCTCGGGCTGATGGCCGAGGGACGGTCCAACACGGCGATCGCACGCACCCTCGTGGTGAGCGACGGAGCGGTGGAGAAGCACGTACGCAACATCTTCACCAAGCTCAACCTGCCACCCGACACCGAGCAGCACCGCCGGGTCCTGGCCGTCCTGACCTACCTGCGCAACTAGCCGAGCCGCCACCGCCGCGGGCGGGGTCAGGGCAGGGTCCGGGCCAGCCTCGCGGCCTCGGTCAGGGTGTCGGCGACCGGGTGGCCGGAGGCGCGCAGCCGGGCCGGGTCGGTGAAGCCGCCCGTGTAGAGCACCACGCCGGCGCCCACCGCTACGGCGGCGTCCGCGTCGTCGATCGAGTCGCCCACCAGCACCACCGAACTCCCCTCCAGGCCCAGTTCGGCGAGGTGCTTCTGGAGCGACTCGGCCTTGCGGTCGCCGCCGAGCCCGCCGCGGAGCCCGTCCACCCGCAGGAAGTTCCCGGTCAGCCCGAAGCCGTGCACCGTCGGCACCAGCTCGTCGTGGAACCACATGGAGAGCAGCGACTGGCTGCCGGGCCACGTCTGCATCGCGGTCCGCGCGTCGGCGGCCAGCTCACAGGTGGTCAGTCCGTTGCGGTACGCCTCGTGGAAGATCCGGTCCAGCCGGCCGAACGCCTCGTCGTCGACCGCCTGGCCGAGCACGTCGGCGTAGTACTCGGCGACCGGTCGGCGGAACCGCACCCGGTGCTCGTCCGCGGTCACGCTCGGGCCGCCGACGCTGGCGAACGCGACGTTGGTGGCGGCGACCACCAGGCTGAGGTCGTTGAGCAGGGTGCCGTTCCAGTCCCAGACCAGATGGGGGCGTGCGGGGGTCATGTCGGGGAAGGCTACCGGGCGCCGCTCACAGCTGGGGAGTGGTGAGGTCCCGCAGCAGCCGTTCCTCCTCCACCCGCCAGTAGCCGTGCTCCTTGCCGTCGAGCAGCACCACCGGCAGCCGGTCGCCGTAGTCGCGTTCCAGCTCCAGGTCTTCGGTGACGTCCCACTCGACCCACCGGTCGCCGGTGACCGCGACCACCCGTCCCAACGCGGCGCGCGCCTCATCGCAGAGGTGGCAGTCGGGTCGGGTGATCAGGGTGAGCCTGGCGTCACTGGCCATCGGGCACCTCCGTACGCGGGTCGGCCGGAACCGACAGGTCGTCGACCGGCACCGCCGGGGACGGCACCGAGGCGGTCGTGGCGGTCGCCGACCGAAGCAGGGTCTTACGGACCTTACCGATCACCGAGTGCGGCAGGGCGTCGACGAACTCGACGCCGGTCGGGCACTTGAACCGGGCCAGGTTCCGTGCGCAGTGGCCGAGCAACTCCTCCGCCGTCACCGGGACTCCGGGCGCCCGGACCACGTACGCCCGGACAGTCTCGCCGGTCCGCGGGTGCGGCACACCCAGTACCGCCGACTCGGCCACCCCCGGGTGCCCGTCGAGCACCGACTCCACCTCGCGCGGGTAGACGTTGAAGCCGTTGACCAGGATCAACTCGCCGAGCCGGTCGACCAGGAAGAGGTCACCGTCCTCGTCGGCGTACGCGACGTCGCCGGTGGACCACCAGCCCGCGGCATCCGGGCCGTCCCGCCCGTCCGGCCAGTAACCGGCGAAGAGGTTCGCGCCCCGCACGACGATCTGGCCGGGGTCGGTGCCCGGCGCGGCGTCCGAGAGGTCCGGCCCGTCGGGGTCGTCGTCCGGCGCGGGCACCCCGTCGTGCCAGAGTTCGGTGCCGTCGGCGGCCACCAGGCGCAGCTCGACACCGGGCAGCGGCCGACCGATCGAGCCGGACTTGGGGCCGCGACCGACCAGGGTGGAGGTGAGCACCGGGGCGGTCTCGGTGAGGCCGTACCCGATGTGCACCGGACATCCGGCGGCGGAGGTGAAGCGGGCCGCCACGGCCGGCTCCAGGGGCGCCGCGCCGCAGACCACCAGCCGGACCGACGCCATCGCCGCGGCCAGCGCGTCGGCGCCCGCCGTGGACCAGGCCAGCACCATCGACGGTACGCCGACCAGCACGGTGACCCGGTGCCGGGCGATCTCGGCGAGCGCCATGTCCGGGCCGAGTTCGTCCACCAGCACACCTGTCGCGCCGTGGTGGATCACCGCGCCGAGCCCCGAGTTGAGCCCGTACGCGTGGAACAAGGGCAGCGCCAACAGCACGATGTCCTCCGGCCCGACCACCGGTGGCTCGATGCGGCTCACCTGCTCCAGGTTGGCCAGCAGCGCGCCGTGCGACAGCATCGCCCCCTTGGGCCGACCCTCGGTGCCGGAGGTGTAGAGCAGCACCGCGAGATCGTCACCACCGCGCACGGGGAGGTCGGTGGCGGCGTCGGAACTGCCGGCCGGCGGGCTGGTGTGCACCGCGGTGAGTCCCGGCAGCTCCCCGGCGTACGGGGCGACGAGGCCGCGGACCCGTTCGGTGGCGATGAGCACCGCCGCGCCGGAGTCCGCGAGCACGTGCCGCAGTTCCGGCCCGGTGAGGCCGGCGTTGACCGGCACGGCGACGAGCCCGGCGCGCAGGGTGCCGAGGTAGCTGACCACGAAGTCCGGTGTGTTGGGCAGGGCGATGGCGACTCGGGGCGGCTGCCCTGCGGGGCCCGGTTCGACGGCGGCGACGAGCGCGTGGGCCGCCGCGGTCACCGCGGCGTCCAGTTCGGACCAGCTGATCGTCCGGTCCCGCCAGCGCAGCGCCGGTCGGTCACCGTGGGCGACGGCCGCCCGGCGTACCCGGTCGGCGAGGTTCGGGACGGCTCTGTTCACTGCGTCCTGCACGGTGGCTGAGTCTGGCACAGCGGTCGGTCGGCGGCCATGCTCCGGACGCGCACCGTCCGCGCCGGCAGTCCCGTCAACGGGACGGGACACTGTGCCATCGGTGATCCAATCGCGTCTCATCGATGGGACGTCGCACCGCGCCACGACCGTCCCGTCGGCGGCGTGTCGGCCGGCCGACCGACACGCCCGGGGGACGTCCTATATGAAGGTGCTGACCAGGGGTTCCACTCCGGACCACCGGAACCACGCAAAGTCAACCGCACACGACGGACAACCGGTCCGCCATGGGTGCGACACGGCGGTAAATACTTCGGCCCTGTGTAACGGACTTGCCACGCGCGGGTGACGTTGGCCCCTATCATCACTCGGGTCGGCTCACCCCATTTGCCGTGAGTCGACACCCCTCAGCCCGAGGAGGCCCCCGTGCCCGTCAGTGCATTGGACCAGCACCTCAAGGGGATTTGCCGCCCGCCGGCACACCCCGGAACCGCCATGTCCGCCCCCGGCTTGCCCGCCGGGCGCGGTCGAGCGGTACGACCGGCACGGCCAACGGCCGGCTGGACGGGAGGCGCACGATGAGCACCTTCGGCTACACGGAACGCCCGGTCGGTCTGACCGGTCAGGCCACCCGCAGCACGGTGAACGAACGAGCCGCCGCCAGGCAGGGCACCCACGACGACGGCGCCGCGCTCGCCGTACAGGGCGAGGGCACCGCCAAGCGGCTGCGAAACCGGCAGCACAACGAGCCGCCGGCCCGGCCGGCGGTGCCCGGCGGGAACGCCATGCCGGCCGGTGCCCGGGTCGCCGCACCACCCCGGCCCACCATGCCCGTACAGAGCCGCCGCGTCGACGACGCCCCCGCCGTGGCCGACCCGTCCGCGGGTGAGACGGCCGTGCTGCCCGCCGTGCCGGCGGCCACCGCGCCCGCGCCCACCGGCACCAGCAGCACCACCGGCTTCCCGAGCCGTCCCGACCCGTCCGACCCGGCGACCGAGGTGTGGGCCCTGGTCGAACGGGCGCAGGCCGGTGAGTCCGAAGCGTTCGGCCTCATCTACGACCGGTACGTCGACACGGTCTTCCGCTTCGTCTACTTCCGGGTCGGCAACCGGCAACTGGCCGAGGACCTGACCTCCGACACGTTCCTGCGCGCACTCAAGCGGATCGGCAGCTTCACCTGGCAGGGCCGCGACCTGGGTGCCTGGCTCGTCACCATCGCCCGAAACCTGGTCGCCGACCATTTCAAGTCCGGTCGTTACCGGCTGGAGGTCACCACGGGCGACGTGCTCGACGCCGACCGCGAGGATCGCGGCCCGGAGGGGAGCCCGGAGGCGGCGGTGGTCGAGCACATCACGAACGTCGCCCTGCTCAGCGCGGTCAAGCAACTGAACCCGGAGCAGCAGGAGTGCATCGTGCTCCGGTTCCTCCAGGGCTTCTCCGTGGCCGAGACGGCCCGGGCGATGGGCAAGAACGAGGGTGCGATCAAGGCGTTGCAGTACCGCGCGGTGCGTGCGCTGGCCCGCCTCCTGCCCGACGGCTTCCAGGCGTAGTCCGACTAACGGAACCGGCGTTGCGCGATCTCCGATCGCGCAGTACAGAGTCGATTTCGCAAGGTGATTCCGGTCACTTTCTGTCATTTCCGCCCCGCCAGGCCCGTAACCCGTGCCCGGCGCGCTCCGTTTCTCCGGGTGCGACCGGTGGTTGCCCCGGTATCCCCCCGGGCACTCCGAGGTCGGCGGGCGCACCTGCTCACGACCTCATCTCGCGGTATCACGCTGCCGCCGGTCGTCGCCCATACGGCGGCCGACCGGCCGTGACCAGCGAGAGGAGGTGCCCGCGGTGGACAACGCCCTCTTCTCCCGCCGGCGCGCCGAGCGCTTCGCCCAGCTTCTCGACGAGGCCAACGGCGCCCGACGGCATCATGTCCGGTCCCGGGTCGACGACGAACTCGCCCCGCTCGTGGCGGTCGGCCAGCGGCTCGTCGCCGAGCGCCCGAAGGTCGACGTGGATCCGGAGTTCCGCACCGGGCTGCGCGCCATGCTGCTGGCCACCGCCGAGCGCGAGGGGCTGGGCACACCGGCCACCGCGACGGCCGCACCGGCCGGCGAGCGCGCCACGGCGGGTGCCCGTGGCGCCCTGATGCCCTCGGTCACGGCGCGCCGAGCCCGTGCCCGCGGCGCCATCCTGGTCGGCGTGGCGGCCGGCGCGATCGCCGTCTCCGGCATCTCGGCCGCCAGCGAGAACGCGGTACCGGGCGACGCGCTGTACGGCATGAAGCGCGGGACGGAACGCGCGCAGCTCGCCCTGGCCAGCTCCGACGTCAGCCGCGGCCAACTCTTCCTCGACTTCGCCCGCACCCGCCTCGGCGAGGCCGCCGAGCTGCGCGGCGACCACGTCGGCTTCAGCACCGTACTCGACGACATGGACGCCGACACCCGCCAAGGCGTACGGCTGCTGACCGCCGCCGCCGTGCAGCGCGCTGACGCGGCGAGCCTGGACGCGGTCAACACGTTCGTGACCGAACAGCGACGCGCGGTCAGCGACCTGCTCGACGGGGCCAACCGCACCAACCGGGGCCGCACCCGCGAGTCGCTGGAGCTGCTCGACAGCGTCCGCGAGCGCTCCGACGCGCTGCGCGCCGCGCTCGGCTGCGGTCTCCCCGCGCCAGTGGCCAGTGACAGCCTCGGCCCGGCTCCCGACACCTGCCCCGCTGACCGCTGACCGGCGGGCACTGTCAGACCTCTGCCCGCCGTCCCCGGTCCGGCTACGCTCGCTGGAGGCGTACCGGTTCAGGGAGGGAGGTCGAGTGGTTCGCAGCCGGAAGGTGACGGTCAGCACCGACGTACACGGCCACACCGCCGGCTGGGCGGAGGCCGAGTCGGCCCCGCCGCCCTCCGTACCGGATCCCACCGCGGCCGCTTTCTTCGACGTGGACAACACGATGATGCAGGGCGCGTCGATCTACTGGTTCGCCCGTGGGCTCGCCGCCCGCAACTACTTCACCACCACCGACCTGGCCCGGTTCGCCTGGCAGCAGCTCCGGTTCCGGATGCTCGCTCGGGAAAACGCCGGCGACATGTCGCAGGCCAGGGATGCCGCGCTCGCCTTCATCGAGGGTTGGCGGGTGGACGAGATGGAGCGGCTCGCCCAGGAGATCTTCGACGAGATGATGGCGCCCCGCATCTGGGTGGGCACCCGCCAGCTCGCCCAACGGCATCTCGACGCCGGTGAGCGGGTCTGGCTGGTGAGCGCCGCGCCGGTGGAGATCGGCCGGGTGATCGCGTCCCGGCTCGGATTGACCGGGGCGATCGGCACGGTCGCCGAGATCGTCGACGGCGCGTACACCGGCCGCCTGGCCGGTGATCTGATGCACGGGCCGGCGAAGGCCGAGGCGGTGCGGCAACTCGCCGCCGTGGAAGGGCTCGACCTCACCCGCTGCGCCGCCTACAGCGACTCCGCCAACGACCTGCCGCTGCTCTCCGCGGTCGGCCGACCGGTGGCGGTGAACCCGGACGGTGCGCTGCTGCGCCGCGCGCGGGAGTACGGCTGGGAGGTGTGCGACTTCCGCACCGGCCGCCGGGCCGTCAAGATCGCCGTACCGTCCACCGCCGCGGCCGGCATCCTGGTCGGTGCGGTCAGCGCCGGCATGGCGCTGCACCGGCGCCGCCGACCGGGCTGACCAGACGGGCCCGGCCGCTCACGGGCCGAACGGGTCCGGACGGCGCTCGAGCAACTTGTGCAGGGTCTGCTGAATGGTCTCCCGCACCTGGTCGGCGAGGTTGAAGACCACCAGCGGGTCGTCGGCGGAGTCGGTCAGGTGTGCCGTCGGGATCGGCGGGCAGAACTCGATCAGCCACTTGCTCGGTAGCGGAACCATGCCCAGCGGCCCGAGCCAGGGGAAGGTCGGCGTGAGCGGGAAGTAGGGCAGCTTCAGCAGCCGGGCCAGCGGCTTGATGTCGGCGAGCATCGGGTAGATCTCCTCGCCACCGACGATCGCCACCGGCACGATCGGCGTGCCGGTACGCAGCGCGGCCGAGACGAAGCCACCCCGGCCGAAGCGTTGCAGCTTGTACCGGTCGGCGTAGAGCTTGCCGATGCCCTTGAAGCCTTCCGGGAAGACGCCCACCAGCTCACCCCCGCCGAGCAGCCGTTCCGCGTCCGGGTTGCAGGCCACCGTGCCGCCCGACTTGCGCGCCAGCTCGGAGACGACCGGCATCCGGAACACCAGGTCGGCGCCGAGCAGGCGGAGGAACCGGTGCCGGGGGTGCCGGTCGTGCAGGGCGGTCGCCAGGATCAGGGCGTCCAGCGCCACCGTCCCGGAGTGGTTCCCCACCACCAGGCCGGCGCCGTCGGCGGGGACGTTCTCGATCCCGGTCACCTCGGTGCGGAACCAGTCCCGGTAGAGCACCCGCACCAGCGGATGCAGGACCCGTTCGGTCAGCTCCGGGTCGAAGCCGAACTCGTCGACCTCGTAGTCGCCGGAGAGCCGCCGGCGCAGGAACTCCAGACCGCTCGCCACCTTGCGGTCCCAGGGATCTCCGGGCACGTCGGCCACCGCGGACCCGGCCGGCCGAGCCGACTCCGCCGGATCGTTGCGTCGGTGTCCGTTGCGTCGTGCCGGGTCCGCGGCCGGGTCCGGGGCGTCCATCGGTACGTCGAACCGGCCGCCCGCCCCGGCACCACCGTGCTCCTGCCCCGCCCCGGTCACGACCGCTCCCGGACAGCGGCCCGCACCTGCCGGATCCCGTCCAGCACCGCCTGCTCGGCGGCGGCCAACTGTTCGCGGGTCAGCACCGCCCGACCGTGGTGGGCGCGGATGAAGTCGTCGAAGGCGGCGGCGGTGGAGCGCGGCGTGAACGCGTACTCGCGCTCCAGCCGGCTGGTCTCCACCACCCGGCCGTGCACGAAGAGGTCGACCTGGTCCAGACCGATGCGGCCGAAGCCGAGGGTGCGCGCGAGCGCGGCGGCGTTGGAGAGACCGGGCTCCAGCACCGGTACGGCCACCCGGCCGGCCCGCCGGATCGCCTGCGTCAGGGAGAGCACACCCGGCCCGGCCACGTTGTAGGTGCCGGGATGGTCCTCGACGACGGACCGGTGCAGCACCTCGAGGGCGTCGTCGAAGTGCAGGAACTGCAACCGGGGATCCCGGCCGAGAACGGTCGGCACGAGCGGCTGGGAGAAGTATCGGGTCAGCGTCGTGTCGGCGGTCGAGCCGATGAACGGCGCGAAGCGCAGGACCGTCGCCGTGACGTCGGGACGGCGACGGCGGAAGCCTCGGACGTACCCCTCGATGTCCAGGATGTCGCGGCCGAAACCGCCGCGCGGCACTTCGCGGGGTTCGGTCTCCTCCGTGAAGACGGCCGGATCGCGGAACGAGGCTCCGTACGCCGCCGTCGAGGAGCGGATCACGAGCTTGCGGAGCCGGGGTGCCCGCTGACAGGCGGCGAGCAGTTGCATCGTGCCGATGACGTTCTGCTCCTTCATCGCCCCGCGGCCGCCGTGCTGCGGATCGGGGGCGGTGACGAGCGCGAGGTGTACCACCGCGTCGACGTCCAGGTCGGCGAGGAGGCTGCCGAGCGAGCCGCCGTCGACCCGGAGCCGTTCCACCCCGTCGGGCAGGTCGGTGAGCTCCCCGCCGGACTCGGGCGGGTCGATGCCGATGACCCGTTCTATCCGCTTGTCGGCGGCGAGCCGCGCGGCCACGTGTGCGCCGAGATAGCGACCCACCCCGGTGACGACGACAACCCCCGGAGCACCAGGGGTGCCACCGGGGGTCATCCTCCGCACCTCCCTCGGCAGGCGGGATCGAGCCGGGACAACCACGGCCTGATCACCTGAGCCTCCGAGGGTCGACAGGTGGCAAGTGACCGTTGCCGGGCCGTCGGCCCGGCAACGGTCACTTGCCGAGACGGCGACGCTGGACGCGGGTCTTGCGCAGCAGCTTGCGGTGCTTCTTCTTAGCCATGCGCTTGCGGCGCTTCTTGACCACCGAGCCCATACGAAAGCCTTTCGATGCAACGTGCGGGGCGGACCGGCTACCACCACCACGCGGGTGGGCGTCGGCGACCGCTTGCGGACAACGGACCGGACCAGTTCGGGCGTCAGGGCGCACCGGGGTGCGGTCACGGTCGGGCTCCAGGGTAGCGGGAGAGCATCAGCAGGACCAACGCGGCCCCGTCGATGTGCCCGCCGGAGCTGGGTCGGGGCCCCGACCGCGACGCCCGGCGACCCCGTCGGCGCTGCCCGGAACGCCTTTCCGTACGCACCCATGGGCCCGCCGGCTCATCCCTCGCGCCCGCCGTGGCCGGTCAGGCCGGGTGCCCCGGCCGACCCGGCTGATCAGGCGGTTTCCTGAAAGGCACCGCGGAGATACTCGTGCACCGCGTGCTCGGGCACCCGGAACGACCGGCCGACCCGCACGGCGGTCAGCTCACCGCTGTGCACCAGGCGGTAGACCGTCATCTTCGACACCCGCATGACCGTCGCCACCTCGGCGACGGTCAGGAACTTGACCTCCGACAGTCGACCGTCGGACTGCGACCCGGTCATGGCTCACCCGACCCATCCCATGCCCAGCACGCGCCAGTGCCGGCGGAATGCTCCCGCACGGACCGGCGACGCGCGTGTTACCAGTACGGTAGCGGGGCCGTTGTGACCGGCGCGATCCCTTCGTGCAACTGATCATGATTCCGGACTCGGGTTCACCCGTTCCGAGCAGGCGATATTCGCCCTACCGCGCGGGGCGTCCCGTTGCCGGGACCTGAGCGTGCCGGAGTCGCTCCGCCACGGCGCGCAGCCGGGCGGCGGAAGGCGCCCGGTGGCTCCGGTGGCGCCACCGGAGCCACCGGGCGGGTGCCCCGGGCCGCTTCCGGACGCGGCACCGGGGCTCCGCGCTGGGAGCGGGACCAGTGTCGCAGGTACGCCGGAGCCACCCGACACCGGTGGATCATGAAGTCCGGGATGGCACGGCCGGGACCGACCGCATCGTCCGTCGCGACGGCGGTGGCGGTCAGCCGGCCAGCGTGCGGATGTAGGCGACACACTGGCTGTGCAGGGCCGACCAGTCCTCGCCGAAAACCTGCTCGGCGGCCTGCTCCGGCGGCGTACGGTCGTGCAGCACGGCCGCGACGAAGGCCAGCAGGCGCTGCTCACCGAAACGGTCGACGAGGTGCCGGACGGCCAGGTAGCCGAGGCCGTAGCTGCCGGCGACCCGCGCCGCGGGTGCGTCGTCGGCCGGCGCGAGGGCGTCCAGCCGGCCGTTCCAGCCGCCCCGAACCAGCTCGCGCACCTGGGCCAGGCCCTGGTAGCGGCTCACCGGCTGGCCGTCGGCGCCCGCGTACTCGGCCAGCCCTTCCACCAGCCACCAGGTGGTCTTGCCCGGATAGCCCTGCTCGGGCAGCGAGGCGGCGTGGGTCAACTCGTGCCGGAGCAGATCGTCCAGGCCGGCGGCCGTCGTCCCGTCCGCGTTGATCACCACCTCGTGGTGGCCACCGCCGACGTTGACCGCGTACCCGCCGGTCCATTTCGGGCGACCACCCCCGTACCAGCGTTCCCACTCGGCGCGGCCGGCGTAATAGATCAGGTAACGGTCCGGCGGCGATCCGGCCACCGCGTACCGGTCGGCGACCTTCGCCGCCGCCTCGGCCTGGGTCAGCAGGGCGGGCAGCTTCCCGCGCAGCGCGGGCGTCGTCGCCACGCTGGTTCGCGCGCCGGCTGCCACGACCAGTTCGTCCACCTCCCACGGCCGGGTGCCGGTCTCCGCGGACTTCGACTCCTCGACGGCGACGAGCCGGGGCTGCTGCCCGGCGTCGCGCCACCGGGTGCCGGCCAGCACCGGGCTGGGGCGGCAGCCGGGCGTAGCGAAGCAGTACTGGAACCGCACCAGAATCCGCCACTCGCCCGGCCGGTCGGTCATCGCGGTGGGCAGGCCGGTCACCTCGGCCCGCCAGGTGGTCACCTGCAGCGCCCGCAACGCGTTGAACCGGCGGCGCAGGTCGGCGTGCGCGGTCGGCTCGGCCACGGCGAGGAAGCCGGCCTGGTCTCCCGCGAGCAGGGCAGCGGACTGTCGTTCCAGCGCCGCGGCGATCCGGGCGGCGAGATCACGCGCGGCCTGGGTCGCCGGGTCGCTCGTCGCGGGCCCGGCCCGCTGCACCATCGCCCGTCCGTCGGGCTCCCTGATCGCCGCTGTCAGCAGCGCCGCCGGCACACCGCAGGTGAACAGCAGCAGCACGACCAGGGTGAGCACCAACCACAGGGGCCGGATCCGGCGCGGCACGGCTTCGTCCAGACCGTCAGTCACCCGGCGAAGGGTAGCCACCGATCGGTGGATCCGGCGAGGCCGGCATCACTAGTCACTGCGGACGGACGTCGCGGCAGCATGACCGATCGTCCGGCGTGGTCGGTGAACCGGATCAATGCGGCGGCCGCCACCCAGACGATCACCATGGCGAGCGCGAGCGCCCAGGATCAACCCGTCCACCTGGTGCCCCAGGCACGGAGCGCGGCGTCGAGCGACCCGATCATCTGGTCGTAGGAGCGGTCGAGGTCGCGAGGCAGGCCGAAGCCGCCGGCCACCTCCAACGAGACGAACCCGTGCAACGCGCTACGCAGCGTCCGGGCGGCGTCGACCGCGGCGTCGCCGGTGATCCCGTAGCCGTGCAGTACCGCGTAGACGGCGCGGACCGCCCGCTCGCCGGCGGCCACGTGGTCCGGGTCGGCCGGATCCGGCACCTGCTGGGTGGCCGGGTACCGGCCGGGGTGCCGGCGCGCGTACGACCGGTAGGCGGCGGCGACGGCATGCAGCGCGTCGGCACCGGCCCGCCCGACGGCGGCCGTCATGAGCTCGTCGGCCAGTTCGGCGGTGGCGAACGCGGAGAGCTTCTGGGCCAGGGCGTCCGCGCCCCGGACGTGCTTGTAGAGGCTGGGCAGTGCGACGCCGAGCCGACCGGCCACTGCGGCGAGGGTGAGCTGCTCCCGGCCGACCTCGTCGACGAGCCGGGCCGCCTCGCGTACGACGATCTGCTGGTTGAGCCCGGCCCTAGGCACCGGCGCTCACCTCCAGGAACGCGGTGAGCTGCTCCGCGGTGCGCTCCGGCTGGTCGGCGTGCGGGTAGTGACCGGAGTCGTCGATCATGCGCGCCTCCGCGGTGCCGAAGAGCCGCCGGGCGGCCCGCGCCTCGGCGCCGGGATCGGCGAAGTCCGGGTCGCGGGTGCCCATGAGGATCAGGACCGGCTGCCGGACCTCGCGCGCCCGGATGGTCCAGTGCGGCTCGACCTGGGCGATCACACCGCGCACCGCAACCATCCGGCCGGGCTCACGCAGGTTGGCGACCATCGCCCGCCGGTACGCGGCGTCGTCGGCCGGACGGGTGACCGGGAAGAGCGTCCGGTGGAACATCCCGAACAGCCGTGGACTGCGCAGCACCAGCGCCTGGGCGAGCCGCATCGCCGGGTTCGCCTTGGACGGCTCGACCAGCGCGCCGATCACCACGATCCCGGCGACCCGCTCCGGCCCGTCGGCGGCGGCGAAGACGACCGCGGCGGCGCTGGACGAGCTGCCGACCAGCACGGCCGGACCGCCGAGGTCGTCGACCACGGCCAGCAGGTCGCCACCGACCTCCGCCGGGGCGTACGTGGGCCAACCGACGGTGGACTCGCCGTGCCCCCGGACATCGACGGCGGCCACCCGGTAGCCGGCCGCGACGAGCAGCGGGGCCAGGTGCCGCCAGGATGCCCGGTTCTCCCCCATGCCGTGCGAGAGGACGACGAGCGGGCCCGCCCCCAGCACCTCGTACGCGATGCGTCCGCCGGGCCGCTCAACCGAACTAACACTCATCACTCAGAAGCTAATCGCATTAGCCACCGTCGTCAAGGGCTTGACCTCACCTCGGCTTGAAGTCGCACGATCGACCACATGCCGAACGTTCGAAGCGCCGTACCGCACCTGCGCATCGCCCGCCCGAGCCGCGACCTCGTCGCAGCAGAACGCTTCTGGGTCGGCGGCCTCACCCTCGACGTGCTCTGCCGCTCCACCCCCGACGGACCCGACGAGCACGATCTGCTGATGCTGGGCTGGCCGGACGCCCAGTGGCACCTGGAACTGGTCGCCGGCGTACCCGCCCCGACCCCGACCGAGGAGGACCTGCTCGTGCTCTACCTCGACGGACCGATCGACGAGGACCTGGTGCGGGAACTGGAACGGGCCGGCGGGACGCGAGTCTCCGCCGGCCCGTACTGGGACCGCTGGGGTGTGACGCTGACCGATCCGGACGGCTACCGCCTGGTGCTCAGCACCCGGGGCTGGTCGAACCGGTGAACCCGGCCTACTTCTTCGACACCAGCGCGCGAGCGAAGAAGGCCATGTTGGCCGGACGCTCCGCGAGACGGCGCATCAGGTAGCCGTACCACTGGTCGCCGTACGGCACGTACGTGCGCACGGTGTAGCCCTCGCCGACCAGCCGGGTCTGCTCCTCCGGCCGGATGCCGTAGAGCATCTGGAACTCGAACCGATCCGGCCCCCGGTCGAACCACCGGGCCCGGTCCTCCCCGATCGCGATCAGTCGCGGGTCGTGCGTGGCCAGCATCGGGTAGCCGTCGCCCGACATCAGGATGTTCATGCACCGGACGTATGACTTGTCCACCTCGTGGGCGGTCTGGTAGGCCACCGATTCCGGCTCCTTGTACGCCCCCTTGCAGAGGCGTACCCGGGAGCCCGCCGAGGCCAGTTCCCGGCAGTCCGACTCGGTCCGCCGCAGGTACGCCTGGAGCACCGCCCCGGTCGACGGGTAGTCCTTGCGCAGCCTGGCCAGGATCTCCAGCGTCGAATCAGTGGTGGTGTGGTCCTCCATGTCCAGGGTGACCGTCGTGCCCGCCGCGTCGGCCGCCGCGCAGATCGCCCGCGCGTTGTCGTACGCGAGCTGCTCGTCGAACGTCTGCCCGAGCGCGGAGAGTTTCACGCTGACCTCGGCCGCCGGGGTGAGTCCCGCCGCGCCGAGCAGCCGCAGCAGCGCCAGGTACTCGTCCCGCGTGGCGTTGGCCTGTTCGGGGGTGACGGTGTCCTCGCCGAGGTTGTCGAGGGTGACCGCGAGACCGTCGTTGACGAGCGCACGGGTGGCGTGCAGCGCGTCGTCGGTCTTGGCGCCGGCCACGAACCGGCGCACGACGTCCCGGGTGAACGGGGCCGTCGCGACGAGCCGCTCGACCTGGGACGACCGGGAGGCGGCGAGGATGACGGAACGGAGCATGGGGCGAGCGTATCGCCCGGCCGAAGCCCGACGTGGAGGGGCAGCCCCGCAGGCCGGTAGGGGCCCACGGTCGACGTGTCGCGTTGCCCGGACGGCCCCCTGGCAGCCGAGCGCCGGCCACCACCCCCTTCTGCCGCACTACATCGACGCGCCACATGGCGTCTGAGTCGTCTACGGTTGTGAGCGTGAACTTCGACGCGTACGCCCGGACCGGCGTTGACCTCGTCAACGCCCGCCTGGACGACCTCGACGACCTGCGGGCCCTCTTCCCCGAGACCAGCGCATGGATGCGCGAAGAGGTCGCGGAACGGGACCTGACGATCTTCCGACGGGCGCAGAAGCGCCTACGTGACGTCTTCGACTACGGCACCTCCGGGCGGGACGCCGACGCCGTGGCCGAACTCAACGCGCTGCTCGAGGCCTTCCCCGTACAGCCGCGCATCTCGGGCCACGACTCCAGCGACTGGCACATGCACGTGACCAGCCGGGGCGCCTCGGTGAGTTCCGAGTACCTGGCCGGCGCGGTCTGGGGCCTGTCGGTCTGGCTGTGCGAGTACGGCAGCGCGCGATTCGGGGTCTGCGCCGACCAGCGCTGCGGCAACGTCTACCTGGACACCTCGTCGAACTGCTGCCGGCGGTTCTGCTCCGAGCGCTGCGCCACCCGCTCGCACGTGGCCGCGCACCGGGCCCGCAAGCGGGCCGCGATCGGCGAGCAGGCCACCGTCGCCGCTCAGCCGGTACCGGCCGACTCACTGACGCCCGTCAGCTGAGGTCGCCGCCGTCCGCCCGGGCGCAGCGTCGCCGACGATGCCTCGCGCGGACGGGTCAGGCGTCGACCGGGGACGGCGTGATCAGGTGCTGACGGGCGAAGTCCAACGCGGCGCGCAGATCGGCCTCGCGTACCGCCCGGCTGCGTGCTCCCCGGGTCGACACCTCGACCGCCACCGAACCGGTGAAGCCGCGCCCCGCCAGTGACCGCAGCACCTCGGCGCAGGGTTGGGTGCCCCGCCCCGGTACCAGGTGTTCGTCGCGCCCCTCGCCGGTGCCGTCGCCGAGGTGCACGTGCGCCAGCGCGTCGCCCATCCGGTCGGCCATCTCCAACGAGTCGGTGTGCGACGCGGCGCAGTGCGACAGATCGAGGGTGTACGCGGGGTAGCCGGTCTCCGTCGGATCCCAGCCCGGCACGTACGGGACGAACTGCCGGCCGGCCATCCGGACCGGGTACATGTTCTCCACGGCGAAGCGCAGATCCGGGTAGCGGTCGGCGATCTCGCCGAGCCCGTCGCGGAAGTTGCGGGCGTAGTCGCGCTGCCAGGTGAAGGGCGGATGCACCACCACCGTCGGCGCCTCCAGCGCCTCGGCCAGCTCGGCCGACCGGCGCAGCCGCTCCCACGGGTCGGGGCTCCACACCCGCTGCGTCACCAGCAGGCAGGGGGCGTGCACGGAGAGCACCGGCACCCCGTAGTGCTGGGCGAGGCCACGCAACGCACCGGAGTCCTGGCTGACGGCGTCGGTCCAGACCATCACCTCGATCCCGTCGTAGCCGAGGGCCGCGGCCAGCTGGAAGGCCGCCGCCGTCCGCTCCGGGAAGACCGAGGAGCTGGAGAGGAGCACCGGGACTCGGGACGTCACTCAGCCAGGGTAGCCCCGCGGCGCGCGCGACACATGGTGACGACCGGGCACAAACCGGCCGTACGGACCCGGGGTAGCCCTCAGTGCGTACCGAGCTGGTCCAGCCGGCGCAGGATGACCCCTTCCCGCAGCGCCCACGGGCAGATCGTCAGCTTCTCGACGTCCAGCTTGCGCATCACCGTCTCGGCCACGACCGCGCCGGCGAGCAGCTGGTGCGCCCGGCCGATGCTCACCCCTTCCAGCTCGGCCAGCTGCCCGGGCGGGATGTGCCGGATGAAGCCGATCACCTGGCGCAGCCCGTTACGGGTGAGGCTGCGCTTCGTCCAGACGCCCGCTCCGGAGGGCGCCGCCCCGGCCAGCCGGGCCAGCGTACGGAACGTCTTCGACGTACCGACCGGCCGTTCCCAACCCACGTCGACGATCTCCTTGAGCACGGGGTCGAGCTGGCCGTCGACGTACTCCCGCAGCTCCTCCACCGCCTGCGCGGACGGCGGCGTCAGGTCCTCCGGCGACACCCGCAGCCGCTCCCGGGTCAGCCGGCCCGCGCCCAGCGGCAGCGAGACCGCGGCCGTCGGGTCCTCGTCGATTCCGGCGGCGATCTCCAGGGACCCGCCGCCGATGTCCAGCAGCAGCAGCCGACCAGCCGACCAGCCGAACCAGCGTCGGACCGCGAGGAACGTCATCCGCGCCTCGTCGGCACCGGGGAGCACCTCCAGGCGTACGCCGGTCTCGTCACGGACCCGGGCCAGCACCTCGGCCGCGTTGGTGGCGTCCCGCACGGCGGAGGTGGCGAACGCGATCAGGTCGTCGGTGTTCAGGCCGGCGGCGGCCGCCTTGGCCATGCTCACCGCCCTGATCAGCATGTCGGCGCCGACCTCGGTCAGCGCGCCGTCGGGCCCGATCTGCTCGGCCAGCCGCAGCACCACCTTCTCGGAGTGTGCCGGCCAGGGGTGCGCGCCATGGTGCGCGTCCACCACCAGCAGGTGGACCGTGTTGGAACCGACGTCGAGGACCCCCAGTCGCATGGTTCGACCCTAGGGCAACAGGTTTACGCGGCTCCCAGGCCCGGACGCCTGACCACGCGTACGCTGGTCCGGGTGACGATGGAGCTCCGCGTACTGGTGGACGACCCGGGCGACCCGCGCAGCCGCGAGGTGCCGCTGGACTTCCCCCGGGAATGGATCGAGTTCGCCGACCCCGCCGACGAGAGCCACCTGATCCGGGCCGACCTCACCTGGTTGTTGTCCCGCTGGACCTGCATCTTCGGCCAGGGCTGTCACGGCATCATCGCCGGTCGGGCCGCCGACGGCTGCTGCTCGCACGGCGCCTTCTTCACCGACTCCGACGACGAGACGCGGGTACGCGCCGCCGTCAAGCGGCTCACGCCGGAGACCTGGCAGCACTTCCGCCGCGGGTTCAAGAAATGGACCGAGAACGACACGGTCGACGGCAAGACCCCGGCTCGTCGGACCGCCACCCGCGACACGGACGCGCCCTGCGTCTTCCTCAACGACCCGGACTTCCCGGGCGGGGGCGGCTGCGCGCTCCACGCCCAGGCGCTGCGCGACGGGGTGCACCCGTTGGAGTACAAGCCGGACGTGTGCTGGCAACTGCCGATCCGCCGGGACCAGGACTGGGTCAAGCGGCCGGACAACACGAAGGTGCTGGTGTCCACCCTGTCGGAGTTCGACCGGCGCGGCTGGGGCGCCGGCGGGCACGACCTGGACTGGTGGTGCACCTCCTCGACGGACGCGCACGTCGGCACCGATCCGATGTACGTCTCCTACGGGCCGGAACTCACCGCACTGATCGGCGCACCCGCGTACGCGAAGCTGGCCGAACTCTGCGCGACCCGGTCCCGCCAGGGCCTGGTCGCCCCGCACCCGGCCGACCAGTCCTGATCACCCCGGCGACCCGCCGGGCCCGTAGCCGCACCCCGCGCCGTAAGCCGCGCCTCCGCACGGCAGCCGCAGCCCTCGCGGCAGCCGGCCCCCTCATGGAGGGTGATCCGCCAGGCCGCCGGCCCTACCTTTCCCGTCGCCCTTTGCTCTGCACACCTATACGCACCGCTCACGCTCCGCAACCGCAGCGGGCGTGCAACGTGACAGGTGGAAAGCATTGAGCACCAGCTCACGGCAGTCCACCGCCGGCCGCGCGCCCTCCCGTCCGCCGATCAGGGCTCGAACTTGTAGCCCAGGCCGCGCACGGTCACGATGTAGCGCGGCGTGGACGGCTCCGGCTCGACCTTGGAGCGGAGCCGCTTGACGTGCACGTCCAGGGTCTTGGTGTCGCCGACGTAGTCGGCGCCCCAGACCCGGTCGATGAGCTGACCCCGGGTGAGCACCCGGCCGGCGTTGCGCAGCAGCAGCTCCAGCAACTCGAACTCCTTGAGCGGAAGCTGCACGGTCCCACCGTCGACGGTCACCACGTGACGCTCGATGTCCATCCGGACCGGGCCGGCCGCCAGCGTCGGGGTGCCCGACTCGGCCGCCTCGGGAGTCTGCCGGCGCAGCACGGCGCGGATCCGGGCCACCAGCTCGCGCGGCGAGTACGGCTTCGTGACATAGTCGTCGGCCCCGATCTCCAGGCCGACGACCTTGTCGATCTCGCTGTCCCGGGCGGTGACCATGATGATCGGCACGTGTGAGCGTTGCCGGAGCTGACGGCAGACCTCGGTACCTGACATTTCGGGCAGCATCAGGTCGAGCAGCACGATGTCCGCCCCGGTCCGGTCGAACTCGGTCAGGGCCGACGGACCCGTCGCGGCGACCGAGACCTCGAAGCCCTCCTTGCGGAGCATGTACGACAGGGCGTCGGAGAACGACTCCTCGTCCTCGACCACCAGAACGCGGCTCAACGGGGTTTCCTTTCCATTGCTGTCAGACCTGCCGAAGCTCGGCTGAACCAGGCTCGATCCCAGCGCCTGGCAGTGTCGTCAGGAGGTCGTCCGGGGGGCGAGCGGGCAACCGGAGGGTGAACGTCGACCCACCACCAAGAGTGCTCGACACATCGACCCGTCCGCCATGGTTGCTCGCGATGTGTTTGACGATGGCCAGCCCCAACCCCGTACCGCCGGTGGATCGGGAACGCGCCTGGTCGGCCCGGTAGAACCGCTCGAAGATCCGATCGACGTCGGTGGGGGCGATGCCGATGCCCTGATCGGTGACGGCGATCTCCACGTGCTCCTCGCCACTGCTGGCGGTGATCCGCACCTTCGTGCCGTCGGCCGAGTAGTTGATGGCGTTCTCGACCAGGTTGGCGACGGCGGTGGCGAGCTGACTGTCACTGCCGTAGACGGTCAGGCCACGCTGCCCCTCGGCCACCACCTCGATCTCGCGGGCGGAGGCCGTGGTGCGCGTACGGTCGACCACCTCGGCGACCACCCAGTCCACCGAGACCGGCTCGGGAGCCGGCTGCGGCTCGGCCCCCTGCAGGCGCGTCAGTTCGAGCAGTTCCTGCACCAGCCGACCGAGCCGGGTGGATTCGTGCTGTATGCGCTCGGCGAACCGACGGGCGGCGACCATGTCCTCGGACAGGTCCGGCGCGGCGTCGGTGGCCGGCTCCGTGGCGTCCAGCAGCGCCTCGGCCAGCAGTTGCAGGGCACCGATCGGCGTCTTCAGCTCGTGGCTCACGTTGGCCACGAAGTCACGCCGCACCCGAGCAAGCCGGTGCGACTCGGTCACGTCGGCGGCTTCCACGGCGATGTACCCGGCACCCACGCCCATCGCCCTGAGGTGTACGCCGAGCGGATTGTCCCCGGCGTTGTCGCGGCCCCGGGGCAGGTCAAGCTCGATCTCACGCCGGATGCCCGTCCGCCGGACCTGACCGGCGAGGGTACGGATCAGCGGGTGCGCCGCTATCGAGCCCGGGCTGGCGCCGGTACGCAGCAGCCCCATCGCCCGGGCTGCGGGATTGACCAGAACGGGAACGTCGTCCGGATCCAGCACGACGACGCCGGCTCGGAGGGAGTCGATCGTACGGCGGCCGAGCCCAGCCTGCGGATCCTCGGCTATCGCGGGCCTCCCCCTGTTCACGTGGGAACTGCCGCTCCCCGTCGACTTGTCACGGCGGGCCCACCTCGACCGGATTCCGGGTAGGAGGATCCCGGCGACCAGTCCGGCCACCAGCGCCACGGCCACTGCGACCGCCACCGCCCATTCCACCTGGCGATCGTAGGGTCATTGTTAACCTGGCTACCGCCCAGAAAGGGATGAAACCGGCTCGCTTCCCGCAAAATTAACGTAACCGTCGGGCGTCGTTCACCGTGATTCATTTCGGGTCCGCCCGTGCGCCCTACCGTGGTCGGCACACCGTTCAATCCTGCGCCGGCCGCGGCCGGCCACGACCCCCACAGGACGTGACAATGCGCGACGAGTTCCGGGCCGATCTACACCTTGTGAGCCAACTGTTGGTGGACATGGCCGAGGGAGTCCGGTCCGCCATGCGGCAGGCTACCCGGGCCCTGCTCACCGCCGACCGGCAGGCCGCCGAGACGGTCATCGAGCGGGACGCCGAGATCGACGACCTCTACCGGCACGTCGAGGAGCGGGTCTGCGACCTGCTGGCGCGGCAGGCGCCGGTGGCCTCCGACCTGCGCGCCATGATCACTGCCCTGCACGTGGCGGCGGACCTGGAGCGGATGGGCGACCTGGCCGACCACGTGGCGAAGACCGCGCTGCGCCGGCACCCGTCGCCCGCCGTGCCGGCCGAGTTGCGCCAGATCTTCACCGACATGGACTCGATCGCCGACCGGATGGCCGAGAAGATCGCCTCGGTGCTGGCCAAGCCCGACGCCGACATCGCCGCCGAGCTCGACCGCGACGACGACGCCATGGACGAGCTGCACAAGCACCTCTTCGGCGTGCTGCTCGGCGAGGACTGGCCGTACGGGGTGGAGACCGCGATCGACGCCACCCTGCTGGGCCGCTTCTACGAGCGCTTCGCCGACCATGCGGTGAACGCCGGCGAGCACGTGGTCTACCTGATCACCGGCGAACAGGCTCCGACGGCGAGCTGAGCCGCGCGCCCGAGCTCCGCAGGGCCCCTGCCGCTTGCGCGGCGGGGGCCCTTTGCCGCACCGGGTAGTGGCTCAGCGGCCTTGGTTGGCGACCGCGGCGGCGGCCGCCTTGGCGGCCTCCGGGTCGAGGTACGTCCCCCCGAGGACCTGCGGACGCAGCTTCGGGTCCAGGTCGTAACGCAGCGGGATGCCGGTCGGGATGTTCAGCTTGGCGATCGCCTCGTCGGAGATCTGGTCGAGGTGCTTGACCAAGGCACGCAGCGAGTTGCCGTGCGCGGCCACCAGCACCGTACGGCCGGCGAGGATGTCCGGCACGATCGAGTCGTACCAGTAGGGGAGCATCCGCTCCACCACGTCCTTGAGGCATTCGGTACGCGGCATCAGCTCAGTGGGCAGCAGCGCGTACCGGGGGTCGCCGACCTGGGACCACTCGTCGTTGTCGTCGATGGGCGGCGGCGGGGTGTCGTACGAGCGCCGCCAGAGCATGAACTGCTCCTCGCCGTACTCGTCGAGGGTCTGCTTCTTGTTCTTGCCCTGCAGAGCGCCATAGTGCCGCTCGTTGAGCCGCCACGACCGGCGCACCGCGATCCAGTGCCGGTCGGCGGCGCTCAGCGCCAGCTCCGCGGTGCGGATCGCGCGCCGCAGCACGCTCGTGTGCACCACGTCCGGCAGCAGGTTGTGTTCGCGGAGCAGCTCACCGCCGCGCCGCGCCTCGGTCTCCCCCTTGGCGGTCAGATCGACGTCCACCCAGCCGGTGAAGAGGTTCTTGGCGTTCCAGTCGCTCTCGCCGTGCCGCAACAGGACCAGCGTCCCGACGGTGGGCCCCTCACTCGCAGTCATGCGGATCATCCTGCCGTACGTCGTGGCTGGACATGCCGCGACCCGTCGTGACGACCACCACGTGGAAAAGCTGGTGACCGAGCGTCAGGGCGCCGACTAGTTTGTAAGGCGCTTTAGATACACCGGTCATTACCAAACACGGGGGCGGTCGCGGATGCGGACGGTGCAGAGCTGGTTTCGGGATACGGCGGGCGGACTGCCGGCGCGGTTCTGGTACCTCTGGACCGGCACCCTGATCAACCGGCTCGGCTCGTTCGTGCTGGTGTTCCTCGCCATCTACCTCACCCAGGAGCGCGACTTCTCGGCCTCCCAGGCGGGCCTGGTCATCGGTCTCTGGGGCGTCGGCGGCGCGGTCGGCACCACCATCGGCGGCACGCTCGCCGACCGCTTGGGCCGCCGGCCCACTCTGCTCACCGCCCAACTCGGCGGGGCGGTCATGATGGTGGGGCTCGGCCTGGCCCGGCCGCTCTGGGCGGTCGCGCTGGGCGCCCTGCTGCTCGGCGCGTTCGCCGAGGCGGCCCGCCCCGCGTTCGGCGCCATGATGATCGACGTGGTGCCGGAGAAGGACCGGTTGCGGGCCTTCTCCCTGAACTACTGGGCGATCAACCTCGGCTTCGCCTGCGCGGCCGTGCTGGCCGGTTTCGCCGCACAGGCCGGTTACCTGCTGCTCTTCCTGATCGACGCGGCGACCACGCTGGTCACCGCATTGATCATCTTCACCCGGGTGGGCGAGACCCGGCGGGCCCGGCCCGTCAGCAAGGGCGCGGCCGCACCGGCGGGCGCGCTGCGCACCATCCTCAGCGACCGGATCTTCCTCGGCTTCGTGGCGCTGAACCTCTTCGCCGCGCTGATCTTCCTCCAGCACATCTCGATGCTGCCGATCGCGATGGGCGACTCCGGTCTGAGCCCCGCGACGTACGGCTCGGTGATCGCGCTCAACGGCGTACTGATCGTGGTGGGGCAACTCTTCGTGCCGCGGCTGATCCGGGGGCGGAACCGGTCCCACGTACTCGCCCTGGCCGCCCTGGTGACCGGCGTCGGCTTCGGGCTCACGGCGTTCGCCCACGCCGCCTGGTTCTACGGGCTCACCGTGCTGATCTGGACGCTCGGCGAGATGCTCAACTCCCCCTCCAACGCGACCCTCATCGCCGAGCTGTCCCCCGCCGAACTTCGCGGTCGCTACCAGGGTGTCTTCTCGCTCTCCTGGCAGATCGCCGGTGCCGCCGCGCCGATCTTCGGCGGGCTGGTCCGTGAGCACGCCGGCAACAGCGCGCTCTGGGTCGGCTGCGCGGTCCTCGGCGCGGTGATGGCCGTGGCCCACCTGGTCTCCGGGCCGGCCCGGGAACGGCGTGCGCTCGCGCTGCGGCGTACCGCCGCCCCGGCGACCGTCATCGAGCCGGCCGCACCGCAGGCCGCCGGGGCCGCCGAGCCGGTACCCGCGAACTGATCGACCCGGCCCGGCCCGACTCGCGCCGCCGGGACGCGAATCGGGCCGGCCCTCGGTGTTCCGATACGGTCAGGCGGTAACGGTTAACAAACCGAACTGTCTGGAGGACGGGTGCACGCCCTGCGGCGCTGGTGGCACGAAACCGCGGGCGGTCTCCCCGCCACCTTCTGGTACCTCTGGGCCGGCATTCTGATCAATCGGGCCGGCGCGTTCGCGATGCTCTTCCTGTCGCTCTACCTCACCGAGGCGCGGGGGGCCAGCGCTTCGCTCGCCGGCGCGGTGGTCGGGGCGTACGGGGCCGGCGGGGCGGTCGGCGTGCTGCTCGGCGGGGTCCTGGCCGACCGTTGGGGGCGACGCGCGACCCTGCTCACCGCTCACCTCGTCACCGCCGGCCTGATGATCGCGCTGGCCCTGAGCCGGCACCTGCTGCTCATCACGGTGCTCTCCGCGCTGGTCGGGGTGGTGCACTCGATGCCCAGCCCGGCGTTCGTGGCGTCGATCGTCGACATGGTCCCGGAGCAGCGCCGCTCACGCGCGTTCAACCTTCAGTTCTGGGCGTTCAACCTCGGCATGGCGGTCGCCTCGCTCCTGGCCGGCGTACTCGCCGAGGCGAGCTACCTGGCGCTGTTCCTGGTCGACGCCGGGGCGACGCTCGCCACCGCCCTGGTGATCGCCTGGAAGGTGCCCGAGACGCTTCGCCGGCCCGTCCGGACACCTCGGGTCGCTCCCCGGATCGGTTCGGCGGCGCGCGGTTCCCGACGCCCCGGCCTGCTCACCGCACTCACCGACCGAATCTTCCTGACCTTCGTCGGGCTCACCTTCGTGCTGGCCGTACTGACCATGCAGACGTCGACGATCATGCCGTTGGCGATGCGCGCGGACGGGCTCGAACCGTCTGCGTACGGCCTGGTGGTGGCGCTCGGCGGCGCGTTGATCGTGCTCGGCCAGCTCTTCGTACCCAGGCTGATCGACCGCCGCCGGAAGGGCTTCGTCCTCGCGACCTCCACCGGGCTGATGGCGGTCGGTTTCGGCGCGCTGGCCGTCGCCGACGAACTGGTGGTCTACCTGGGCGCCGCCGTGGTGTGGACGGTCGGCTCGATGCTCGCGGCCCCACCGAACGCGCAGATCAACGCCGATCTGGCCCCACCCGAGCTGCGCGCCCGTTATCAGTCGGTCTTCTACCTGACCTTCCCAGCCGCGTCGTTCGTCGCGCCCACGCTGGGCGGGGTGAGCCTGCAGTACCTGGGTTCCGCCCACTGGCTCATCGTCGGCGGGCTCGGCCTGCTCGCCGCCGTCGGCCATCTGCTCGCCGGGCCGCCCCGGGAACGCCGCGTCGCGGCACTGCTGCGGGGCACGAAGAACGGGCGGCCGGCCACTCCGACGAGCGGGCCGGTGCGGGCCGGCGGACCGGAACCGGCCGGCGATCCGGTCAGGACCTGACCCCGGTCGCCTATGTCACAGCGGACGCAGAGTGCCCACCACGCCCTCTGGCAGCGGTGGGCACTCGCGCTCTGGTGGGGCCGGCGGCGGCGGGCAACACTCACCCCCGTAAGCGTCGCCCGCTCGCGCCGCCGGTCCAAACAGGTGGGCACCGTCCCCCAACGGTTGAACCACCCGTCCCCTCGCACCTCGCCTGGTGCGCGGATCTGATCGATCCGCCGCTCCCCCGAACGTTTCCAAGCGTGGCGCGGCACAATAAAGTTAATTCGCCCGGATTACGGTTTCAACCCAGATCGGCTGTCTCGCCGGTCACAGCGCGTGAGTTGTCCCTGCTCCGGGCCACGTTCTGTGCCAACGGCGGATACCCGTCCGGCATTCCCGCAAACCGTCAAGCGTCCTCGCGATCAGGCGACTCGGTACGGAAGAAGTTGCTCTGCCGACCGTCGCGCATCTGCTCCTGATAGATCAGGTTGAGCCGCCGTAGATCGAACGTGTGGAACCAGTCGTCCCAGGTGATCTCGCGGATCCGGCTGCTCTCCCGGTAACCCGGGATGTTGAACGTCAGCACCGAGACCCGGCCTTCCCGCTCGGTGCCGGCGATGGTGGCCGGCTTCGCGCCACGCTCACGGGCCCAGCGCATGATCACCTCGTGGTTGCTGGTCACCAGGCTGCGGCCCGGTCGCTCCGGCCGGTCCGCCAGTGACGAGATGACCTGCGAGGAGCGCGCCGACCGAGCGGTTGCGCGTCCGGTACGGAGGCCACCGCCCGCCGCCTTCGCGGCG
The DNA here is from genome assembly GCF_040606825.1 of Micromonospora sp. NPDC005367. NCBI lineage: Bacteria > Bacillati > Actinomycetota > Actinomycetes > Micromonosporales > Micromonosporaceae > Micromonospora > Micromonospora sp. NPDC005367. The sequence continues at coordinate 64,070 of NZ_JBEXFP010000006.1, forward strand.
GTACCGCCGCGGCTCGTGCTCTTCCGCGCCGGCGCGGTCTTCCTGGCGGCGGCCGTCTTACGCGCCGGTGCCGCCTTCTTACCGGGCGCCGTCCTCGTCGCGGCCGCCGTCTTGCGTGCGGGCACGGCCCGCTTCGCGGCGGTCGTCTTCTTCGCCGCCGTCGTCCGCTTCGCGGCGGTCGTCTTCTTCGCCGCCGCCCTCTTCGCGGCGGCCTTCTTCGCCGGGGCGCTCTTGTTCGCCGGTACCGCCTTGGCCCGACCCGGAGCCGCCTTGGCCACCCGCGCGGTGGCCGCCTTCTTCGTGGCCGAGGCGCGCCCCGCGGCGCGGGTTCCGGCGGCCCGGCCGGCCGGTCCGGTGGCCTTGCGCGCGGCCCCGCCACCACTGCGCATCGCCCGCGCGAGTTCCTTCACCAGTTCCGGCTTGCGCAGCGCGCTGATACCCGAGACGCCGTACTTGCGGAGCCGACCGCGAATGTCGTCCACCCGCATCCGGGAGATCTCCGACTCGGAGATCGACGGCGTGTTCGGGGTCCGGTTCCCCGCCCGTTGCCTGGTCCTGGTCGCAGTCCCGCCGCGACCCGTGCTGTTCCGCTGAGCCATGAGACGCTCACGCTCCTCGACAGATGGTCCTCGGCGCGCGGCGTGTCCCAACCTGCCGCACCGCGCGGAGCGGCATACCCGTCAGGAAGGCTCCGAACCTCCGGACGGTTCGAAGAGGTGAGCGAACGCGGCGAGGTTCGCGGTGGATTCACCACGCTTGACCCGCCACTCCCATTCCCGCCGGATCGAACTGCCGAAGCCGATCTCCAACATGGTGTCGAAGGACTCGTCGGCGTACGTCAGCACGGCCCCGAGCAGCCGGTCGAGTTCGTCGGCGTCGACGCCGGCCGGGTTGACCCGCCCCGTCAGGTAGACGTCACCCACCGCGTCGATCGAGAAGGAGACCCCGTACATCCGGGCATTGCGCTGGAGCAGCCACGCCCACAGCTCCTCGCGCCGCTCATCGGGCTGCCGCATCACGAACGCCTCGATCCGCAACGCGTGTTCGCCGACGATCAGGTTGCAGACCGTCTTGAGCTTGTGGGTACCGGGCAGGGTCACCGCGTACGAGTGTGGGCCGGTCGGCTCCCAGTCGAGCTCCCGCTCGTCACAGACCGACTCGATCAGTGCCGCAAGATCGCTCTTCCCGCTCACCGGACCCACTCTACGGTCGAGCCGGCCACCGCACCCGCGCCGCTACGCCGAGGGCCAGCCGCCGACCAGAGCCGCGCGATGCGGCGGCCGCGCCGGAAGCGGCGGCCTCACCAGGAGCAGGAGAAGGCCGAATCTCCGGCGAGCTGCGCGGCGAGGCGTTCCCGGTGCCCGGCGACGGCATCGCCGTACACCTGGAGCAGGTTGGTGACCGTGCGGTCCCAGGAGAACTGACGCGCCTGCCGCTCGGCGCCGCGCGCGAGGGTTCGGCGCCGCACCTCGTCGGGCAGCAGCCGGGCCAGCGCCCGAGCCCAGTCGACCGGGTCGTGCCCGTCGATGAGCACCCCGCTGACCTGGTCCCGGACCGCGGTCACCAGGCCACCGACCGCAGCGGCCAGCACCGGCGTACCGCACGCCTGCGCCTCCAGGGCGACCAGGCCGAACGACTCGTTGTGCGACGGCACCGCGACGAGGTCCGCCGCCCGGTAGAGGGCGGGCAGGTCGTCCCCGGTCTGCGGCGGCAGGAAGTGGATCCGGTCGGCGACGCCGAGCGAGGCGGCCAGCTCGATCAGGGCGGTCGGACGGTCCAGTCCGCTCCCGCTCGGGCCGCCGCAGATCACGACGGTCAGCTGCTCGGCCAGCGCGGGATCCCGCTCACGCAGCGCGGCGGCGGCGCGTACCAGCACGTCCGGCGCCTTCAACGGCTGGATCCGGCCGACGAACGCCACCAGGTAGCCGCAGGTGGGCAGGCCGAGCCGGCGCCGGGCGGCGGCGGCGACCGCGTCCCGGTCCCCGACAGCCGGACGGAACCGGTTCAGGTCGACGCCGGGCTGCACCACGGCGACCCGCCCCGGGTCGGCCGCGTACCGCTCGATCAGGTCGTGCGCCTCGACCCGCGTGTTCGCCACCAGCCGGTCGGCCTCGGAGACCACCTGCTCCTCGCCGATCACCCGCGCCTTGGGTTCCGGACGGTCCCCCGCTGCGATCTGCGCGTTCTTGACCTTCGCGAGCGTGTGCGCGGTGTGCACCAGCGGTACGCCCCAACGCTCCTTGGCCAACCAGCCGACCTGTCCGGAGAGCCAGTAGTGGGAGTGGATCAGGTCGTAGTGGCCCGGTGGACGGGCCGCCTCGGCTCGGAGCACCCCGGCGGTGAACGCGCAGAGCTGAGCGGGCAACTCCTCCTTGGTGAGCCCCTCCAGAGGGCCGGCCATGATGTGCCGGACCGTCACGCCCGGCGCCATCTCCACGACCGGGGGCAGGTCACCGGAGGTGGCCCGGGTGAAGATCTCCACCTCGACGTTCGCCTCGGCGAGCCGCCGGGCGACCTCGAGGATGTAGACGTTCATGCCGCCGGCGTCGCCCGTGCCCGGTTGGTGCATCGGTGAGGTGTGCACCGATAGCGTGGCGATCCGTCGGGGCTGCATCCAGGACTGTGCCCGTCGTTGACGCCCGACGCCGGTGCGAAGTTCCGCCACGTCCGCTCCCCTGCTCACGGTTGATGCCGTCTCGCCCGACCGGCGCTTTGGTCAACCTCTACGCCGGATGTCATCTTCCCGATCGAACCAGGGAAATGCGCGCGGACGGTCCTCCGGCGTGACGGACCTCATGGTGAGCGCGGACACGTCGGGGCGTATCGCCCCGGCCGTCTGAGGTCACAATGTCCGGATGACCTCTGTCGCCATCGTCACCGGAGCGTCGAGCGGGATCGGCGCGGCAACGGCCCGGCGGCTCGCCGCCGAGGGATTCCACGTGCTGGCCGCGGCCCGCCGTACCGAACGGTTGACCGAACTGGTCGCCGAGATCGAGTCCGCCGGCGGCCGGGCCACCGCGGTCGCCTGCGACGTCACCTCTGACGAGTCGGTCGCCGCCCTGGCGGAGGCGGCCCAGGCCGCGCCGGGGCCGGTCACCCTGCTGGTGAACAACGCCGGCGGCGCGCGCGGGCTGGATCCGGTCGAGTCCGGGTCGGTCGACGACTGGCAGTGGATGTACGACGTCAACGTGCTCGGCACGCTCCGCGTCACCCAGGCTCTGCTCCCGGCGCTGGAGGCGTCCGGGGCCGGGACCATCGTGGTCGTGTCCTCGACGGCCGGATTCACCGTGTACGAGGGTGGCGGCGGCTACACCGCGGCCAAGCATGCGCAGACGGCGGTGGCCGGCACGCTACGGCTGGAGCTGAGCGGCCGACCGGTGCGGGTCATCGAGATCGACCCGGGGATGGTGAAGACCGAGGAGTTCAGCCTGGTCCGGTTCGGCGGCGACGCGGAGCGGGCGGCGGCGGTCTACGCCGGAGTCCCCGAACCGCTGGTGGCCGAGGACGTGGCGGACTGCGTCGCGTGGTGTGCCACCCGCCCGCACCACGTGAACGTGGACCGCCTGGTGGTCCGCCCGCTGGCCCAGGCCGCCCAGCACAAGGTGCACCGCGTAGGCCAGTGAAGCGCGAGGGGCGGCGCCGGCCGTACGGCGTGATCACTCGGGGTACCACCAATCCGAACCGGCTGCGTCGGGTGGACAACTGGATCGTGGCGACCTGTGGTGATCTGCTCCGTGACGCGACCGACCCGCTGGTGGTCGACCTCGGGTACGGCGCGAGCCCGGTGACCGCCGTGGAGCTGCGCGCCCGGCTGGCCGCCAGCGTACGACCTGACGTTCGGCTGGTCGGGCTGGAGATCGACCCGGAGCGGGTGGCCGCGGCCGAGCCGGCCGCCGATCCACCGGGGCTCACCTTCGCGCGGGGCGGGTTCGAGCTGGCCGGTCTGCGTCCGGTGCTGGTACGCGCGCTCAACGTGCTGCGCCAGTACGACGAGAGCGCGGTGCCCGGCGCGTGGCAGACGATCACCGCGGCGCTCGGGCCGGGCGGGATGCTCGTGGAGGGCACCTGCGACGAACTTGGTCGGCTGGGTGGCTGGCTGCTGATCGACGCCGACGGCCCGCGCTCACTGACGCTGGCCGCCCGGCTCGCCACCCTGACGACTCCTGCCGAGTTGGCCGAGCGGCTGCCGAAGGCGCTGATCCACCGCAACGTGCCGGGTGAGCGGGTGCACGACCTGATCCGGGCGCTGGACGATGCCTGGCGGGCGGCTGCCGGTTACGCCCCGTACGGCCCCCGGCAGCGCTGGTTGCACGCCGTCCAGTCGCTGAAGGACGCGGGCTGGCCGCTGCTCGACCGCCCTGCGCGCTGGCGCCTCGGCGAGCTGACCGTCCCCTGGTCCGTCGTCGCCCCGGCCTAGGTGTTCTGCCCGGAGAGGTTGGGCCCCCTGTCGTGGCCACCGCCGTCCGGGGCGCCGCTCCTCGGACCGTCGCCTCACGTGGCGATCTTCCGCATCGCCGCGGCGAGCTTTTCGAGGTCCAGGCCCGCGAGATGGTCGAGGAAGTACTTGCGCGTGGCCGCCAGGTTGGTGGGCCAGGCCTGCTCCAGACGGGCGAGCCCGCTGTCGGTGAGGACCGCGTTCCAGCCGCGGCCGTCCTGTTCGCACCTGATCCGTTGAACGAACCCCTGCGCTTCGAGTTTCTGCACGACGCGGGTCATACCGCTGAGGGACATTCCACAGGTCGCGGCCAGCTCGTTCATCCGCAGCCGCCGGCCGGGGGTCTCGGAGAGGTTCATCAGCGTCAGGTACTCGACGAGCGGAAGCCCCTGCTCGCGGAGCAGTTCGGCGTCCATGGCACGAGGCAGGGCGTGGATCACGCGGTGCAGAGCCCGCACGACAGCTTCTTCACCCTGATCTAGCGGTTTGACCGCGTTCGAGGCTGATGGGGAATTAGATGTGACGTTGGACATGCCCCCAATGTACTTGCTTGCCGAAGCAATCGCACTCCGTATAGTTGCTTCGCGAAGCAAGGACTTCCTCAAAGGGGGTCCACCACGAGGAGGAGACGAAGATGACCAGGATCGGAATCATCATCGGCAGCACCCGGCCCGGACGGAACGGCGCGGCCGTGGCGCAGTGGGTGTACGAGCTCGCCAAGCAGCGCACCGACGTCGAGTTCGAACTCGTCGACCTGCTCGACTACAAGCTGCCGCACCTGGACGAGATCTACCCGCCGGCCATGGACCAGTACCAGCAGCCGCACACCCTGGAATGGGCGAACAAGATCGCCTCGTTCGACGGGTTCGTCATCGTCACTCCGGAGTACAACCACTCGACGTCCGGCGCCCTGAAGAACGCCATCGACTTCCTCTACAAGGAGTGGAACAACAAGGCCGTCGGCTTCGTCAGCTACGGCTCGGTGGGTGGCGCCCGGGCGGTGGAGCACCTGCGGCTGATCGCCGGCGAGCTCCAGATGGCCGACGTGCGCTCCCAGGTCGCACTGTCGCTCTTCACCGACTTCGAGAACTTCAGCACCTTCAAGCCCAACGACTTCCAGCGGGACGCACTGAACACGACCCTCGATCAGGTCGTGGCCTGGAGCCAGGCTCTCGCGCCGCTGCGCGGCAAGTGACCACCGCCGCCCGGCAGCGCCGAATGTCCGTTGGTCTGCCGCGGGCGCGTGTTCGGCACGAGCACGAGCACGCGCACGACGGACCGGCCGGACGACAAACAATGACGGCTACGAAGCAGGCGAGTCAGAGATGCACTTCGGAATCTGCGGGGTAGGGGACGTAGCCCGTGACCGGGCGACCGGGCGACCGGGCGAACGCCAACGGAACACGACCGAATCCGAGCGGTGGTGGAGTACGCCAAGCTGCAACACCTCGCGGACGGCCGGATCGACCTGATGATGGGCCGGGGCAACACCGGCCCGGTCTACCCCCGGTTCGGGCAGGACATCCGCAACGGGATCCCGCTGGCCGTCGAGAACTACGCGCTGCTACGCCGACTGTGGCGCGAGGACGTGGTCGACTGGCACGCCTCGATCCGCAGTCCGGAGATCGCCGAACAGGCCGCGTACCACTGCGACGGCTTCTTCCACAACAACCTCTTCTGGCCCAAGGAGCACGTGCGGTGCCTGCCCGGACTCTACCGGCGTACGGGCACGGCCCGTCGCTGGAGGACACGATGGCGCAGACCGCGGTTCTGGTCGGGAGCCCACAACAGGTGATCGACCGGGTGCTGACGTACCGGGAACACGCCGCCGGCGACTACCAACGCCAGCTGTTCAACGTGGACGGAATCGGTGTGCCGCACCGGACCGTGCTCCAGCAGATCGAGATGCTGGGAGAGATCGTGCCGGTGCTGCGCAAGGAGTTCGCCATCGGTCGGCCCGCCCACGTTCCGGATACGCCGAGCCACGCGACGCTGAAAGCGGCGGTGGCGGGGCGCGCGCCCTCGGCGGAGCCTGCCCGATGGCGCGCACACTCGCGATCGTCACCGCCGGGCTGCGGCTGCCGTCATCGACCCGGATGCTGGCCGACCGGCTGGCCGACGCAGCCCGACACGAGATGGCGCAACTCGGCGCGCAGGTCGACGTGACTTTCGTCGAGGTACGGGACCACGCACACGACCTGGTCGACCACCTGCTGGCCGGCTACCCGCCGCCGGAGCCCGGCGAGTGACTCCGGCTCAAACTGCGGTTTCGGACGAAGCGTTCAAGAGAAGTGGAAGGGGCAGGACAATGCGTGGACTCAAGGACAAGGTTGCGATCGTCGCGGGTGCGGCGCAGGGCAACATCGGCGGTGCGACAGCGGTCCGCCTCGCCGAGGAAGGCATGCTGGTCGTCGCGGCGGATCTGAACGAGGCCGCCGCGCAGGCCGTGGTGGACGGAATCACCGGCTCCGGCGGAAGGGCCGTCGCGCGCGGCTTCGACATCGCCGACGAGGGGTCGTACCGGGACCTGGTCGCCTTCGCCGTCGAACGGTTCGGCGGCCTGCACGGCCTCTTCAACGTGGCTGCGGACCTCTCGCGCGCAACCATCGGACGAGACACCGACGTCACCTCGGTGCCCCTCGACGTCTGGCAGCACACCATCGACGTCACGCTCACCGGCTACATGTACGGCGTCCGACATGCCCTACCGATCATGATCGAGCAGGGCGGGGGCTCCATCGTCAACACCATGTCGAGTGCGGTGTGGTTGGGCGAAACCGAGCGGGTCGCGTACCAGGCCGCCAAGAGCGGTCTGATCGGGCTCACCCGGCACACCGCGAGCCTCGGTGGCAAGCACGGCGTCCGCACGAACCTCGTGTCGCCCGGTGTGGTCCTCACCGGGGCCGCGCTCGGCAGCACCACCGAGCAGTGGCGTCAGCAGGCCCTGGCGACCGTGCGCTCGCCGCGACTGGGGGTGCCGGAGGACCTCGCCGCGATGGTGGCGTTCCTCTTCTCCGACGACAGCGCCTACGTCAACGGGCAGTCGCTGCTCGTCGACGGCGGCGCCAACTTCACCTGAGTCGCCGCTCTCACTGAGAGTTACGCGCTGGTGCAGGCGGCCCTGTTCGGCAAATTTGATGACCAACCTGGGTCAGATCGTGCAGTTGATCAGGACCGGCTCAGGGTGCAGGGTGACGCCGAAGCGGGTCTGTACGCCGTCGCGGATCTGCCGGGCGAGGGCGGCCAGGTCGGCGGTGCCGGCCCGGCCGCTGCGGTTGGTCAGTGCCAGCGTGTGCTTGCTGGAGATGGCGACCCCGCCCGGCCCCGGGTGGCCCTTGCCGAACCCGGCCTTGTCGATCAGCCAGGCCGCGCTCAGCTTGACCATGTCACCCGGGCAGGGCCAGGAGGGCGCCTCGCCCAGGTCCGCGGCGCGCTCACGGAACAGCTCATACGCCGCCCGGTCCAGCACGGGGTTCGTGAAGAACGAGCCCACCGAGCGGGTGTCCGGGTCCGCGACGTCCAGCACCATGCCCTTACCGGCGCGCAGGCGCAGCACCGTCGCCCGGGCGTCGGCCAGCGGCACCCGGTCCCCCACGTCGACGCCGAGTGCGCGCGCCAGCTCGGCGTAGCGCACCGGACCCGAGAGCGGCGAGCGGGCGAGCCGGAAGTCGACCGAGAGCACCAGCCAGCGGTCGCTGTACTTGAAGATGCTGCCCCGGTACGCGAAACCGCAGTCGGCGGCGTCGATCCGGCCGACGGTGCCGTCCGCCCGGTCGTAGACCTCCACGCCCGTGATCGTCTCCGCGACCTCCTGGCCGTACGCGCCGACGTTCTGGATCGGTGTGGCGCCGGTGGAGCCGGGCACGCCGGAGAGGCACTCCAGGCCGGACCAGCCGTTCGTCACGGTGGTGGCGACCAGTTCGTCCCACGGCTCGCCCGCCTCGACCCGTACGGTCACGGTGTCGGTGTCCTCGGCGACCACCCGCAGCCCACGTGAGCGCACGAGCACCACCGTGCCGGGGAAGCCCGCGTCCCCGATCACGACGTTGCTGCCACCCGCGAGGATCAGCACCGGCTCGTCCCGGATGTCGGCCTCGCGTACCGCTCGTACTATCTCCTCGGCGCTGTTGCCCGGCACGATCCGGCCGGCCCGCCCGCCCATGCGCAGGGTGGTGTAGCGGGCCAGGGCATTCATGTCGGTCGCGTCGACTCCGGTCGTCGGCTGGGCGTAGACGTCTGACACACCCTTCACCCTAGGCTGAGGGGTAGCCGCGACACTCACTGGTAGCCGGGTCACCCCCGGGAGGATGGCGATGAGCAGACTGCATGGCACGAAGGACTTCTGGATCGGCGCCCTCCGGGTGGAAGGGCCGGCCTTCGCCGCGGCGGTGGCCGAGGCGCCTCCGGAGACACCCGTGCTCTCCTGCCCCGGCTGGACCGTCGCCGACCTGACGCTGCACGTCGGCGCCTTCTACCACTGGGTCTCCTCGTTCGCCGGCTCCGGGGTGACCAGCGCTCCGACGGAGCGCCCGGAGCAGGGTGTGCCGGAACCGGGCGTCACCGCGTTGCAGTACTGGCAGCAGGGGTACGACAAGCTGGTGGCCGTGCTGGACGGGCTGGACCCGGAGGCGCCGGCGTGGAACTGGGCGCCGCAGCCGAAGCGGGCCGGTTTCTGGCCGCGCCGGGCGGCGCACGAGACCGCGGTGCACCGTTGGGACGCCCAGCTCGCCATCGCCGCCGGTGAGCCGGTCGAGGCGAAGCTCGCGGCCGACGGGGTGAGCGAGGTGCTCGACACCTGGCTACCGGCGGGCAAGCGGCGTACCCCTGGGCAGTGGCACGGTGTGGTGCAGTTGGTCGCGGCCGACGCCGCGCAGCAGTGGTACCTGCGGTTGCGTGGTGAAGGTGTGGCACTGCTGGACACCGACACCATCCTCGACCACGACGATCACCGTGCGCGGGCACTCGTCAGCGGCACCGCCAGCGATCTGCTGCTCGCCCTCTGGGGCCGGGTCAGCTTCGACACCTTGGACGTGACCGGCGACCGTGGCCTGCTGGAGGGCCTGCGGGTCAGCTGATCTCCGCGGGCTGCCGGAACGGGCGGCGACCGGTGATCTCACCCGGAAATCCGGCGCGGCGGCGATCCGTCGCCGCCCCGGAGACCGGCCGCACGGTTAATGGGTCGAGGGTCGGCGGGCTAGCCGCTAGCCTGCCCGAGTGAAACCCATACGCCCGATCCCCATGCCGGCGCTCTCCGACGTCGCCGAGTACGCCTACGCGGCCGCCGTCGAGGTGGTACAGGACGCGTTCGCGGCGGTGCGTCACGATGGCTGACTTCCAGATCCGCCACGCCACTGCCGATGACGCGCCGGCCGTGGTGGCGCTACGCGCCCTCGTCCACCCGTACCTGGTACGCGGCGAGGCCTCGACCCGGAAGATGATCTCCGAGCCCCCGTCGGGCGAGGACTGGACGGCCTTCGTCGCCGAGGTCGACGACCAGGTGGTCGGCTGGGTGTCGGCGTTCCGGAACATCCGGACGTCCGAGCCCGACTTCGGCGAGGTCTCCATGCTGCACACGCATCCGGAGCAACGCCGTCGGGGCGTCGGAACCGCCCTGCTGGACGCGGCGCTTAATCACCTCCGCCCGCTCGGCGTACGCCGGGTCCGCACCTGGGCGCAGCCGGAGGCGCTTCCCTTCGCCCGCCGGCACGGCTTCACGCCCAGTCGCGAGCTGCGCTACTCGGCGCTCGAACTGCGTCCGGCACCGCCGATGCCGGCGGAGCCGCCGGGCGTACGGTGGCGGGCGCTGGCCGACCTGGACCCGAGGCTCGTGTACGAGGCCGATGTCGCTGCGGCCGCGGACGAGCCGGGCGACGTGCCCTCCGACGCGTTCACCTACGAGTACTGGCTCTGGGAGGTGTGGGAGAACCTCGGCCTGGACAAGGCGGCGAGCACGGCCGCCGAGTCCGACGGCGAGGTGGTGGCGTTGAGCCTGGTCAAGCGGGACGGCGACCGGATGTGGTCGGACTACACCGCGACCGTGCCGAGCCGCCGCGGACGCGGGCTGGCCCGGCTGACCAAACAGGCGGCCCTGCACCGGGCCGCGGCCGGCGGGGTACGGGTCGCGTACACCTCGAACGACGAGGCGAACGCGCCGATGCTGGCGGTCAACGCCCGGCTCGGCTACCGGCCGGTGGCCGTTCATTGGTCCTGCCTGCGCGAGTTGACCTGAGGCCCGCGAACAGGTCGTCCTCGGGCAGGCTCATCAGTATCCGCGCTTCGGCCAGCTCGTAGTCCTCGGTCGGCCAGACCCGCCGCTCGACGTCACGGGAATGCGCGAAGAAGGGGTGGGCCGGGTCGGTCTGAGTGGCGTGCGCGAGCAGTGCGCGATCGCGGGTGGCGAACCGGTCGGCACACCAGACCCGGGTGGTCACCCGAGGCTCCGGCAACTCGTCGGGCAGTTCCCGCAGCACCTCGTCCATCGCGGAGGGCAGACCGGCGGCCCGGGTCGCGTCGTGCAGCGCCTGGAACCAGGCCCGGCTGAAGGACACCAGGGGTAGTAGAGCTTCGCCACGGCCCAGGCCGGGCCTGCTTCGGGGTGGGTGGCCGGGTCGGCGGCCGCGTCGAAGGCGTACCGCGCGATCCGGTGGGCCATCACGTGGTCGGGATGCGGATATCCGCCGGTCGGGTCGTACGTCACCATGACCTGTGGCCGGAATTCGCGGATCTCCGCGACCAACGGAGCCGCCGCGTCGGCGACCGGCAGCCGGGCGAACGCGTCGACGGGTAGGTCGGCGCCGTCGGCGGGCAACCCGGAGTCGACGTAGCCGAGGAACCGCTGCCGTACGCCGAGCAGCGCCGCCGCCCGGGCCATCTCCTCGCGGCGGACCCGACTCAGGTCGGCACGTACCTCCGGCCGGTCCATCGCGGGGTTGAGCACGTCGCCGCGCTCGCCGCCGGTGCACGTCACCACCAGTACGTCGACCCCTTCGGCCGCGTACCGGGCGAGGGTCGCGGCGCCCTTGCTGGACTCGTCGTCGGGGTGGGCGTGCACGGCCATCAGTCGCAGGGATTCCGCCATGTCACTTCACTCCGGAGGTGAGCAGGTCGAAGGCGCGCGACCCGGCCTGGGCGAGGGCTTCGGCCAGCTGCCGCTCGTCGTGCCCGCCGCGAACCAACCGGAACGCCTCCTGGAAGAGCACCCGGTACGCCCCGGCGAGCTGCGCGGCGAGCAGCCGCGCGCTCAGGTCGTCCCCGGCCGTCGCCGGCTCGGCGGCGAGCTGGGCGGCGAGCGCCCCTTCGCGCAGTTCGAACAGTTCACGCAGACGGGCGGTGAGCGCCGGACTCTCCTCCACCAGCCGGACGAAGGGTGCGTCGGCGAAGCCGACCAGCGCCTCACGCCGCGTTACGGCGTCCGCGTAACGCCGGCGCAACGCGTCCAGCACCGGTTGCCCGGCGGGCCGGTCGGCGGCGGTACGGGCGAGCAGCGCGACGAACTCGTCGGCGATGTCGAGGACCAGGTCCTCCTTGCGGGGAAAGTAGTTCGTCACCGTCATCTTCGCCACGCCGGCCGCCGCCGCGATCTCCGCGATGGTCACCCCGTCGTAGCCGCGCTCGAGGAACAGCCGGGTCGCCACGTCCGAGATGGACTGCCGGGTCTGCTGCTTCTTGCGCTCGCGAAGGCTGCTGTCGGTACTCACGCCGGAAGCATACATGGCAACGACCTAAAAATAGGATTGACCCAACAATCGGCCAAACCTAACGTCGTGGTCACCCGAGAGGAGGACGGCGATGAACCTGCGCATCACCTGGTGACGTACGACCCCCGGTCCGCCCACGCCCCTGGCTCGGGCGGACCGGCTCAGCCCGACGCGGCGACCCGCTCGGCGGTCGCGTACGTGCCCGCGTCGAAGAGGACCAGCCGGGCCTCGGTGACCCGCGCCGCAGTGGCCACGCGCAGCACGGTCAACGCCTGGCGGACCGCGTCCTCGACGGGCCAGCCGTAGACGCCCGCGGAGATCAGCGGGTATGCGACGGTGGCCGCGCCCAGTTCCTCGGCGACGGCGAGGCTGCTGGTGTAGCAGTCACGCAGCAACGACGAGCGGTCCTCGCTCGCCGACCAGACCGGGCCCACGGTGTGGATCACCCAGCGGGCCGGCAGCCGGCCGGCCGTGGTGGCGACCGCCCGACCGGTGGGTAGCCCCCGGCCGTAGTGGGACGCGCGCAGCGCCCGGCACTCCGCCAGGATCTCCGGACCGCCCTTGCGGTGGATGGCACCGTCGACGCCACCGCCGCCGAGCAGCGACGAGTTGGCGGCGTTGACGATCGCGTCGACCTGCTGGGTGGTGATGTCTGCCTGGACCAGGGTGAGCTGCACGTCATCCCCTCTCTGTGGACTGCCCGAGCCCCCAGCAGCGCCCACCGTTCGGGCAGGCGCACCGTCGAGCCGACGACTCAGCCGTCATGGCCGTCGAGGTACGGGCTGAGCAGTTCGCGGGCGAGCCCGCTCGCCGCTTTCAGGGCAAGCCCTCCCTCGATCATGCGGCTGAGGGCGTAGACGATCGACTGGACGAGTTCGGCCATCCGGACCGCGTCCGAGGAGCCGTGCTCCGTGAGCGCGGCCCGCAGCGGGGCTTCCAGTCGGTCGTGCATGAGCCGGCTGGAGGAGGCCAACGTCTCGCTGCTGCCCGCCGACGCCAGCGCGCGGGCCAGCGCGTGGTCACCTCGGGCGACCAGTTGCAGGTTGGCCTCCACGTAGGCCTGGATCTTCTGCCCCGGTGTGCTGGCGGCCTCCATGTGCTTCTCGACGTAGGCCGACCACCGGGGGAAGGTGTCGGTGACGAGGGCGTCGAACATGTCGGCCCGGGACTTGAAGTAGGAGTAGACGCTCGACCGGGCGAGCCCGGCGTGCTGGGCGACCTCGGCCAGGCCGGGGATCCGCTCGGGATGTTCGGACAGCAGGGTGCGGGCCGCGTCGAGCAGCGCGGCGCGTTGGGAGGCGCGATGCTCGGCGACGGTCGCGGCCTGAATCTTCGGCACGCCGACCCCCTCGTTCCGGACGGACGCACCTGTCTGGTCATGCGCCGCGTCCGCACCCTGCCGTCCCGGTCACCTGCTGGTCGCGAGCTTGCCGTCGACCATCTCGTAGACGGTGTCACAGTATTGCAGCACATCGTGGTCGTGAGTGACCATGACCACCGCGACCAGCCGCTGCCGGGCCTCGCGGGCCAGGAGCTGCACGATGTCGTGGCTGCGGGCCCGGTCCAGGGCCGCCGTCGGTTCGTCGACCAGCAGCACACTGGGCTCGGTGACCAGCGCCCGGGCGATCCCGACACGTTGGCGTTCACCGCCTGACAACTGGTGCGGACGCCGGTCGGCCTTGTCGGCCATGCCGACGTCGGCGAGCAGCTCCAGCGGATCGCGGCCGGATCCGGCCGGGCGTGGCCCCAGGCGCAGGGGCAGACGCACCTGGTCGGCCGCGGTCAGCGCGGGCAGCAGGTTGCCCGACTGGAACACGAACCCCACGTGCCGGCGACGCAGGGCGGTGCGCGCGCGACGACTCGGCACGGTCATGTCCTGACCGGCGATGGTGACGCTGCCCTGGTCGGGCCGGACCAGGCCACCGGCGACGGCGAGCAGGCTGGACTTGCCCGCACCGGAGGGCCCGACGATCGCGGCCAGCTCGCCGGGCCGTACCGTCAGATCGACCTCGTCGAGCGCCTGTACCGTCTCGGCGGCGTCGCCGTGCCGCAGGGACACCGCCCGCATCACCAACCCGAGCCGCTCGGGCGAGCCGTCAGCGGGCGTGGTCGAAGCGGTCGGAGCAGGTCGGCTGCTCATCGGTTTCCTCCCAGTGCGGTGGCGGGGTCGACAGAGGTGATGCGGAGGACCGCCGCACCGGCTCCGACGAGGCCGAGGACGACGAGGCCCACCGCGGCCGCGGAGACGCTCGGCATACTCAGCGCGAACGGGATGCCGCTGCCGGTGATGGCGGCGCCGAGCGCGAGCCCGACACCGACCCCGACGGCCACTGCGGCGACCAGCAGTACGAACGCCTGCGTCACGGCATCGCGCAACACCCAGCCGGTCGAGGCGCCGAGCGCCCGCAGGACGGCCACCTCGGCCTTGCGCTGGATCGCCCACACGGCGAAGAACGCGCCGGCCACCAGTGCCGAGATCGCGTACAGGAAGCCCTGGATCAACTGCAGGGTCGTCGTCTCGGCGGTGTACCCGGGCGAGGCTCCGTAGGACTCGTTCAGGGTCATGCTCTCGGTGCCGGCGACCGCGTCACCCGCCGCCAGGTCGACGGACTTCCCGTCGTCCGCGCGGATCGCCACCGCCGTGATCTCCGCCGCGGCCCGCTGCGGCAACTCCACACCGGGTGCGGTGCCGGACCTGATGGCCTGCCACGCCGCCAACGGCAGGTACGCCACGTCCACGTGCCCGAAGGTGTCCTGCTGTTCGGTCACCCCGACGACCCGCAACCGGGTACCGAGCCGAGCCACGGTGACGGTGTCACCCACCCGCAGCCCCGCATCCAGCGCCGTCGGGCTGACCACGATTCCGTCGGCCGCCCCCAACCGATCGCCTTCGCCGACCGGCGGCGACAGGAACGAGTCGGGTCGGACTCCGAACAACGCGAGATCGACCTCCGTCCCCTGGTCGGTACGCCCGTTCACCAGCGAGTTCCCGAACGGGGCCGCCTGCGCCACGCCCGGCTGGCCGGCCCAGGCGTCGACCGCCGAGATGTCGACGACGCTGCGCGAGAACGCGGAGTCGTGCTGGACGTTTCGAGCGAACGCGAAGGAGGTGACGGGCAGGTTCTGCAACCCGGACACACCGTCGCGCACCAGCCCGACCGACAGCCCCGACAGCATCACCATCAGTACGGCGATCAGCGCGATCACCGCTCCCATCAGTGCAAACCGCAGCCGGGCGAAGCTCAGCTCACGAATGGCGAGGAACATCAGCGCCCGCCCCCGGAAATTATCGACACCATGTCGACATGTTACCAACATGGTGTCGTCAAATGGCCGCGAGCGTCGCGTGGGGAGGGGTGCTCTGTGCGTCAGCTCTCCTGGACCGGCTGCCCGAACGAACGCCGGGCCAGCAGGGTGGCACCGGCCACGGCGGCCGGCATGACGAGGATCGCGCCGAGTGGGATCAGGAAGCAGAGGAAGACCGCCACCCCGAAGCCGAGCGCGGTGGGCCGGTCCGCCTTCAGCACCGCCCGCCGTTCGGGCAGCCGCATACCGCGCCGGTAGAAGGGCGCGCCGACCAGCTCCACGGCGAGGAACCAGCCGCCGACCGCGGCCCCGATCACCGGAACCACGGTCTGACCGACCAGCGGGAGGAAACCGGCGATGAAGAGCGGGATGCCGACCGCGGTGGAGAGTGCCACCAGACGTACGGAGTCGGCGAGGCTGCGGCGCAGCGACGACCAGAACGACACGTCGACGGCGCCCGGCGTGCCGCCGAGCCGGTCCTCCACCCGCTCGGAGATCGCCTCGTAGAAGGGGTCGCCGATGACGAGGGTGACCGCCGTGAAGGTGACCACGCCGAGCAGGCCACCGAGCCCGAGGACCGCCAGGCCGGCGACCACCCGCAACACGTTGCGCCAGGTCGTCGACCAGTCGTCGGCGAACGGGGTGACCAGCGCGGCAAGGTCGTCGACGAACCAGACGAGGGCGGCGAACGCGGCGAGGTAGAGCACGCCGGAGATCAGCGCCGGCACGATGCCGAGCAGCATCAGTTTCGGGCTGCGTACGTAGAGGGCGATGCCGCGCAGCAGCAGCCCCGCTCCGGAGAAGAAGCGGCCGGCCGCCCCGGTGACCGGGCGGGCGATGCTGGTCACGTCCACGACCGCAGAGCCTAACCGCCGATCGCACATCAACCGGTTGATGGACCGCGAAGGTCATCCTCCGCCGCTCCTGATCGTCCCCGGACGGCCGATGCCCCGCCGGGTCCAAGTCGCGACCCTGGAAGGCACGAACCCACGGGGAAGGGCGGTGCGATGCCGGTCATCGAGGTGACCAACCTGCACAAGCGGTACGGCGATCTGGTGGCGGTGGAGGACGTGTCGTTCACGGTGGAGGCCGGGGAGATCTTCGGCGTACTCGGACCGAACGGCGCCGGCAAGACCACCACGGTGGAGTGCGTGTCCGGGCTGCGCGTCCCGGACCGGGGTGGCGTGTCGGTCCTCGGGCTCGACCCCCGCCGGGACGGGGCCCACCTCCGCCAACGCGTCGGGGTGCAGCTCCAGGAGAGCCAGCTGCCGGACCGGCTGCGGGTGGCCGAGGCGATGGAACTCTTCGCCTCGTTCTACCGGGACCCGGCCGACCCGGCCCGCCTGCTCGACGACCTGGGGCTCGGCGACAAGCGGAACACGCCGTACAAGAAGCTGTCCGGCGGCCAGAAGCAACGACTCTCCGTCGCGCTGGCACTCGTCGGCAACCCGGAGATCGCCATCCTCGACGAGCTGACCACCGGGCTCGATCCGCAGGCCCGTCGGGACGCCTGGGGGCTCATCGAACGCGTTCGGGAGCGCGGGGTGACGATCGTGCTGGTCACCCACTTCATGGAGGAGGCCGAGCGGCTCTGCGACCGGCTGGCGGTCATCGACGGTGGCCGCGTCATCGCGTTGGACAGCCCGGCCGGCCTCGTGACACGCGTCGCGCCCGAACAGCGGATCCGGTTCCGGCCGTCCGCACCGGTGGACGACCACCTCTTCACCGATCTGCCCGAGGTGAGCGCGGTGGCTCGCAGCGGCAGCCAGCTGGTGGTGACCGGCACCGGCGACCTGCTGCACGCGGTCACGGCCGTCCTGGCCCGCAACCAGATCGTCGCCGCCGACCTGCGGCTCGAACAGTCCACCCTCGACGACGCCTTCGTCGAGCTGACCGGGCGGCGGATCACCGAGTGAAGGGGAACGACATGCGCGCCTTCAGGCAGCTCCTCACCGTCGAAACGCGGCTCTACCTGCGGGACCTTCCCACCGTGCTCTCCACCGTCGGGTTGCCGACGCTGGTGCTGGTGGTGCTCGGGCTGATTCCCGCGCTCCGCAGACCGGACCCGACCTTCGACGGGCAGACGTTCATCTCGTACTTCGCTCCCTCACTGCTGGTGGTCACCCTCGCGGTGGCCGGGCTGAACGTGCTGCCAACCATGCTCGCCACGTACCGGGAGCGAGGGGTGCTGCGCCGGTTGGCCACCACCCCCGCCAGCCCCGCCGCGCTGCTGGCCGCCCAGCTGGTGATCACCCTGGCGGCGATCCTGGCCAGCGCCGTCCTGCTGGTGGTCGTCGGCCGGTTGGCGTTCGGGGTGCCGTTGCCTCGCCATCCGCTCGGCTTCGCGGTGGCGTTCGTACTGGGCACGGCGGCGTTGCTCGCGCTGGGTCTGCTGGTGGCGGCGGTCGCCCGGACCGCCAAGGCGGCGCAGGCGCTGATGGTGCCGCTGTTCCTGCTGATCATGTTCTTCGGCGGGGTCTACCTGCCCCGGTTCCTGCTGCCGGACTTCCTCGTCCGGATCGGCGACTACACGCCCCCCGGTGTGCAGGCGTTGCTCGACAGCTGGACCGGCACCGCACCCCGGCCGCTGCACCTGACGATAATGGCGCTGGTCGCACTGGTCGCCGGGGCGGCCGCTACGAAACTGTTCCGCTGGGAGTGAGCGGAGAGACGATGACCAGCACCGCTGAGCAGGTCAACCAGCTGGCCACGTGGGAGGCGCGCGAGGCGAGCCTCTACCGGGTCATGCCGTACGTCGGCCTGCTCGTGGCCACGCTGCTGGCCGTCTTCGCACCGAGCCCGCGCGGCCTGCCCCTGCCGATCACGCTGGCCGTCGCGGTGGCGGCCGCCTGCTGGGTCACCTGGTTCGTCATGCTCCACCCGCAGTGGATCACCCGGCGGGCACTGATGGCGATCTACTACATCGGGCTGCTCGCCACCGCGGCCGTGCTGGTGCTGGGCAGCCCCTGGTACGGCTTCTTCGCCTGGATCGGCTTCGTGCACGCGTTCCTCGTGCTGCCCGGTCGGTGGCGGTTCGTCGGGGTGGTCGCCACCGGCGTCCTGGTCGGCACCGCGCAGAGCGGGAGCCCCCCCTCCTCGCCGGGGCACTGGCTGCTCTGGTCGGTGCTGGTGTTCTTCAACGTCGGGGTGGCCGGCGCGGTCAGCTGGTTCGGCGCCGTCACCGAGCGGCAGAACGCCAACCGCAAACGGCTCGTGGAGGAGCTGGCCGGGGCCAATCGGAAACTCGCCGAGACGGCGCGGGAGAACGAGGGACTGCACGCCCAACTGCTGGTTCAGGCCCGTGAGGCGGGCGTACTCGAGGAGCGCCAGCGAATGGCGCGGGAGATCCACGACACCCTGGCCCAGGGGCTGACCGGCATCATCACCCAGTTGGAGGCGGCCGAGCAGTCCCGGGACCGCTCCGACGCGTGGCGACGGCACGTGGACAACGCGTTGGCCCTGGCCCGCGAGAGCCTCACCGAAGCACGCCGGTCCGTACGGGCTGTACGCCCGCGACAGCTGGAGACGGCACGGCTTCCCGACGCCCTCGCCGAGCTGGGCGGACGCTGGTCGTCGTTGCACGGGGTCCGGGCCGAGATCGCCACCACCGGCACGCCCCGCTCGCTGCACCCGGAGATCGAGGTGACGCTGCTGCGGGCCGCCCAGGAAGCACTGGCGAACGTTGCCCGGCACGCGTCCGCGACCCGGGTCGGGCTGACCCTGTCGTACATGACGGACGTGGTCACGCTGGACGTCCGGGACGACGGGATCGGCTTCGACCCGGACATCCGACCCGCGCCCCGGCAGGCGGATTGCGGGTACGGCCTCACCGCGATGCGGCAGCGGGTGACCGGGGTCGGCGGCGAGCTGACAGTCGAGTCCGAGCCAGGCGGCGGCACCGCCGTCTCGGCGTCCGTGCCCGCGCTTCCCGGAGGTGCCGGTTGACCGTCCCGGTACGACTGCTCATCGTCGACGACCACCCGGTGGTGCGGGACGGGCTGCGCGGCATGTTCACCGGCGATCCGGCCTTCGAGGTGGTCGGCGAGGCCGGCGACGGCGCCGAGGCGCTGGCACTGGCCGCCAACCTGAACCCGGACGTGGTGCTGATGGACCTGCGGATGCCCGGCATGGACGGGGTGACGGCGATCGGCCGGCTGACCCGCTCCGGCAGCACCGCCAAGGTCCTCGTGCTGACCACCTACGACACCGACGCCGACGTGCTGCCGGCGATCGAGGCCGGCGCGACCGGCTACCTGCTCAAGGACGCGCCCCGGGAAGAACTGGTCCGTGCGGTACGCGCGGCCGCCCGGGGCGAATCGGTGCTATCACCCGCGGTGGCGGGCCGGCTGATGGGCCGGCTACGGGCCCCGGCCGAGGAGCCGCTCAGCCAGCGCGAGCTGGAAGTGCTCACCCTGGTGGCCCGTGGCTCGTCCAACCGGGAGGCCGCGGCCCAGCTGTTCATAAGCGAGGCGACGGTCAAGACCCACCTGCTGCACGTCTACGCCAAACTCGGCGTCAACGACCGGGCGGCCGCGGTGGCGGCCGCGTACGACCGGGGCCTGCTCACCCCCGGCGGGCGGTGAGGCCGCCGGGGCAGGATGGACGAGTGCGCGCGTCCCGGTTGATCTCCTTGGTGCTGCTGCTCCAAGCCCGGGAGACGATGACTGCGGCGGAGTTGGCCAGGGAACTGGAGGTCTCCGAGCGGACCGTCTACCGGGACGTGTTGGCGCTCTCGGCCGCCGGGGTGCCGGTCTACGCCGACCGGGGACGAGCCGGCGGCTACCGCCTGCTCGGCGGTTACCGGACCCGACTGACCGGACTGACCCGGGACGAGGCGGAGGCGCTCTTCCTCGCCGGGCTGCCCGGGCCGGCCGGCGACATGGGACTCGCCGACGCGGTCGCGTCCGCCGAGCTGAAGCTGCTCGCCGCGCTGCCGGCGAACCTGCGCGACGCGCCCGCCCGCACCGGGCAGCGGTTCCACCTGGACGTGCCGGGCTGGTTCCGGGAGGCCGGGCCACCGCCGTGGCTCACCGAGCTGGCCGGGGCCGTCCGGCAGGACCGCACGGTCCGGCTGCGCTACCGGCACGGCGACCGGGAGGTCACCCGGCAGCTGGCCCCGTACGGTCTGGTACTCAAGAGCGGCACCTGGTATCTGGTCGGGCGGGTCGGCGACGACCACCGGACGTACCGGGTCGATCGGGTCATTGGTGTCGAGGTCGACACCGGAACGTTCGACCGGGACGAGAGCTTCGACCTGGCCGCGTACTGGCGGGAGCAGGCCGAGGCGTTCCTGCGGAGCATGCTCCGGGCCGAGGTCAGAGTGCGGTTGAACGCCGCCGGCGTGCGCGCGCTCCGGCACCTCGTCGACGCTCCCTTCGTGTACGACGAGGCCGTCGCCGCAGCCGACGGCCCCGACGGGCAGGGCCGGGTGGTGCTGCGGCTGCCCGTCGAGTCCGTCGAGGTGGCGTACGCCCAGCTGCTCGCGCTCGGCCCGGAGGTGGAGGTGCTCGACCCACCCGGGCTGCGCTCCCGGATGGCCGGGGCAGCCGAGCGGATGAGCCGGCTCTACGCCGACCCGGACCCGGCCCCGCCGAGCACAGCCGGCCGGCGGTAGCCGAGGCCGTCGCCGGTCGGCGGTAAACGGGGGGCGTCGCGGGTCAGCGGTAGCCGGTGACGTCGGCGGGTCTGCCGGCGTCGACCACCTCGCTGATGTAGCGGAAGGCGTCCGGCCGGCTGCCGTCGACATCGGTGAAGCCGTACACCTGGGACAGCTCGCCGGCGGAGACGGACCGGCCGCTCCAGCGGGCCCTGTCCTCGTCGGCGGCCAGGGCGGCAACCGCGCGACCGACGAAGGCCGGCGTCTCCGAGATGAGGAAGTGCGGGTCCTTGGCCGCCCCGTCACGCCAGTTCTCCTCGGTTACCCCGAAGTGCTCCAGCATGGACTCCGAGCGGATCCAGCCGGGCGTGAGCGCGACGGCGGTGCCACCGTGCGGCTTCAACTCGTGAGACCAGACGAAGGCGAGCCGGTTCACCGAGACCTTCGCCAGGTCGTAGAAGACCGAGAGCCGGTAGTTCTGGTCGTTGTACGCCTTCGTCCCGTCGCCGATCTCGACCACCAGTCCGCCGGGTCGGCGGATCAACAGCGGCAGCACGAAGTGGCTGGTGATGATGTGCGTGTCGACGGCGAGCCGCAGCGTACGCAGACCGGCGTCCAGCGGCTGCTTCCAGACCGGCTCGTGCCAGGTGACGAGCGGGTCACCGCCCCAGATGTCGTTGACCAGCACGTCGAGCCGGCCCTGCTCGGCGTCGATCCGGGCGGCCAGGTCCCGCACCTGTTCGGGGATCAGGTGGTCGACCACCACGGCGATGCCCTCGCCGCCGGCCGCGGTGACCAGCTCGGCGGTCTCCTCGATCGTCTCCGGACGGTCCATCTCCGATCGGCCGGCCCGGCTGCTGCGACCGGTGGCGTAGACGGTGGCCCCGGCCGCGCCGAGCTGGACGGCGATCTGTCGGCCTGCTCCGCGGGTCGCCCCGGCCACCAGAGCGACCTTTCCTGTCAGCGGTTTCGTCATACGGCAAGGCTGTCACCGATACCTGACAGCGGAAGTCCGGTTTTCCGATCACCTATCTGGCATGGAGCCGACGCAACAGTGAAGGTCCGGGGACCTGCCAGCCACCACCACCGGACCCGTCACTGCACGTCGAACTCATTGCCCTCGGGATCGGCCATGGTGGTGTGCCGGCTGCCGTACTCGTCGACCTCGCGCAGCACGGTCGCACCGAGCGCGGTCAGCCGTTTCACCGTCACCTCACGGTCGGCCGGGCCGGCGTGCAGGTCGATGTGCAGCCGGTTCTTCGTCCGCTTGGCACCGGGCACGGCCTGGAACAGCAGCCGGCGGCCGAGCCCGGTGCCGCTGGCCGGGTCGACCGGGTCGTCCGGGTGGCGCACAGCGGCGAGCTGACGAAACGCGCGGCGCCCGTCGATCTCGACGTACGTCTCGGGGCCGATCGCACCGGTCTCGACCAATCGGTCGACGAGGACGCTGTTGTCCTCCAGTTCGTAGTCGAGCGCAGCCGCCCAGAATCGGGCCAACGCGATCGGGTCCGTGCAGTCGATGACGAGCTTCCAGTTCAAGGCCATCGCGTCAGCACCTCCGCTCGGCGACCCGCCAGCACGGATCGTCCATGTAACCCTTTATAGTGGTTACGTGACGGAGGACACAAGCGGACTCACCCTGGTCTCCTGGAACGGCATCCGCTACCGCTTCGACCCGGGCGCGCTCTGCCTGGAGTTCCTCACGACCGGCGGGCCCGGCCCGGTGGGCCGCCGCTACGAAGCCCTGCACCGCCCAGACGACCTGGCCGGCTGGCTCGCGCTGTCCCGGCTCCACCTCGACCCCGACCGGCTGGAGGTCGACCCGGCGGAGCTGACCACGGCCCGACGGCTACGGAACGCGATGTGGCGCCTGGTGTGCGCGCGGACCGGCGGCGGGCCACCGAGCGACGACCCCGCCGACTTCACCGCCACCCCCGCCGACCTGGCCACGCTCAACCAGGTCGCGGCCGGGGCGCCCCTCGCCCCCGAGCTGACCGTCGGCGGATCCCGGCGGTGGTCGCTCCCGGCCCGGGGCGGGCAGGCCCTCGCCACCATCGCCCGGGACGCGATCGACCTCTTCACCGGCCCGCACGCCGGGCGGATCCGCGAGTGCGGCGCGCACAACTGCTACCTCGTCTTCGTGGACACCTCGCGCCCCGGCCAACGCCGCTGGTGCTCGATGGAACGCTGCGGCAACCGCCACAAGGTCAGGTCACTGCGTGCCCGCCGCGCCGCCGACTGAACACCCGAGCATCCAGGTCAGTCGACGAGCCGGATGCGTACGCGCCGGTTCGCCCGCCCCTTGCTCTCCACCTTGACCACCTGCACCTTCCCGATGTGCGCGGTGGAGGCGACGTGCGTGCCGCCGTCGGCCTGCACGTCCAACCCGACGATGTCCACGATCCGCACCTCCTGCTCGTCGGGCGGAATGAGGTTGGACTGGGTACGGATGATGTCCGGCAGCGCCAGCGCCTCCACCCGGGGCAGCACCCGGACGGCCACCGACCGGTCGGCAGCCACCTCGGTGTTGACCAGCTCCTCGATCCGCGCCTTGAAATCCGCCGGCACGTCGGGAAGGTTGAAGTCCATCCGGGCCTCGCCGGGCTCCATGTTGCCGCCCGTGACCAGCGCGCCGAAATCGCGGAACACCACACCGCAGAGCACGTGCAGGCCGGAGTGGGTGCGCATCAGGCGGGTACGCCGCTCGTCCTCCACCGCGCCGGTGACCGTGCTGCCCACCGGGGGCAGCGGATCACCCTCGGCGGGGATCAGCCAGAGGTCGTCGCCCTTGCGGGTCCCGACGATCCGGGTCTGTACGCCCTGCCAGAGCAGCACTCCGTGGTCGGGCGGCTGACCACCTCCGCCCGGGTAGAAGGCCGAGCGGTCGAGCACGATGCCCTGCTCCGGGTCGGCGTGCAGCACCGTGCACTCCCACTCGCGGAGGGTCGGGTCGGCGAGGTCCAGCCGGTGCGTCCGGCCGTGATGTGTGACACCCATGTCAGGGCAGGTTACTCGTTGAGGAAGGCGGAGATCCGCCCACGCAGATCGGCGCGTTCGGTCCAGAGAATGTTCGGCCGGTCGTACACGTGCAGGGTGGCCTGGGGAAGCACGGCCGCGAGCTGCTCGGCGACCTCGACCGGATGCAGGTCGTCGCCGGCGCAGGCGATCACCAACGCGGGCGCGGTGACCGCCGACAGGACCGCGGCGTCGGGCAGGGCGACCTGCTCCGGGAGGCCGGCCAGCCCGGATGCGAGCCCGTCGCGGAGCAGCTGGTCGAGCCGCTGACGCAGGTACGCCCACCCGGCCGGCGTGTTACGGATCGCGGCCGGCAGCTCGACGCTTACCGCCTCCGCGACCGCCGAGGCGTCCCCGCTCTCGACCGCGTCGAGCAACGCGGTGAGCCGCTGCCGGGCCACCTCGCCGCGCGGACGGTCGAGAACGGCGGGCAGGAAGAACACCAGCCGCTCGAAGCGCTCCGGGCTCTGCGAGAGCAACCGGCAGAGCGCGCCGGCGCCGAGGCTGGCACCGAAGGCGCGGGTGGCGCCGCTGAGATCGGCGATCGCCCGGACGTCGCGGGCCAGGTCGGCGTAACTCCACGGCGACGGCGGCGCGTCCGAACGGCCGTGCCCGCGGAACTGGAAGAAGACCTTGCGGCCGATGACTCCGCTGCCGAACGGCCTGGTGGTGGCGATGCCGTTGCCCAGCCCGTGCGCAAACACGGTGACCGGATCACCGGCGCCGGTGATCAGCCGTTCCAGCCGTACGCCGTGCGGCGTGGTGACCAGTTCGGTGTCCGGTTCGGGCAGGGCGGGACGGCCGGTCCGCGGAGCACCGGGACCGGGGCCCCAGGTACGCGGGCCGCCGTCCGGTGGCGGCGGCCAGCGGAAGCCTCTCACCAGGACCCTCGGCCGCCGCTGACGTCACGCAGCCCGCCCCGGACGTCGAGCAGGTAGATGAGCGCGGCCGCGATGCCGATCAGTCCGAAGAGGCTGATCGGACCGAAGCCGAGCAGGGTGAGCACCAGGCAGACCGCCAGGATCGCGATCCAGCCGCCCTTGGGCAGGGTGCCGATGGCGTTGAAGGCGTCGGACCGCTGGGTGATGGCGTGCACCAGGGCGACGCCTTGAATGATCAGCGCGAAGACGAGCAGAACGAGCTCGATCACGGTGCGGACTTCGAAGGCGAAGATCGGCGCGGCGTAGGCCATGACGGCAAGCTTATGTCGGCGACCCCGGAAACGTCCGACAAGGACGCCCCCGGGGTCACCGGTGCAGTGGATTACTCGGCGGCCGGGCGGGTCCGCTTGGTGGCCCGGGGCAGCTTCGCCGACGGGGTCTCGGCCGGCTTCGCCGCCTTGGTGGCCAGGGGCTTCCTGGCCGGAACGCTCTTGGCCTCGGTATTGCCGGCGGCCGGATCGGCGTCGATGACCTTCGCCACGTCGGCCGGACTGGGCACCTCGGCCGGGGCGGTCACCTCGACGGCGTTCGCCTCGGCCGGCCTGGCGGCGGCCCGAGCCGGCTCGGTGTCGACCTCGGTCGCCTCGATGTCGGCGTTGACCGTCTCGGCGACCTCCAGCACGCCGGCACCGACCACGCGCTCACCTCTGGCGACCAGCGCGCCGTACGCGGCGAGCGCCCGCTCCTGCGCGACCTGCGCTCCGGCCAGGACGGCGGCCGCGTTGCGAGTGGCCGCCGCGCGCAGCTTGTCCGGGTCGACTGCCGCACGCAGCTTCTCCAGGTCGGCCACCTCACGCAGCCGGTTCAGGTCGAGGTCGCCCGCGGCGGCCTTCTCCCTTAGGGCGTTGGCGGTACGCAGCGTCTCGTTGGCCTTCTCGCGCAGCTCGAAGCCGGTGACGACGGCCTTGCCGCCGAGGTCGGTGACGACCCGGGTGCCGAGGTCGCTCACCACGGTCGGCAGCTTGCGCAGGTGCTGGAGCGCCAGCTCGCCCGCGCCGGCGGCGGCGTAGATCGGGGCCGGTATGCGGTTGGTCTTCGGCTCGGTCATGACGTCTCCTCCTCGGCCGACTCCGCGGCCTTCGTCTCGGGGGTGTTGGTGCTCGGCGGGGCGGGTGCCGGACCGGCCTCGGTGACCGTGACCGACTCGAGGACCGCCTCCGTCGGAGTGCCCTCCGGTGTCGTGGGTCCGGTGGCGGCGGGGTTGACCAGTGCCGCCGACTCCGACGGGGTGGCCGGCTGCCCCGCGGCGGCCGGTGATTCGTGGGCCGCGTTCGCCGCGGCGGCGGTCGCCTCGGCGAGGCGGACGTTCTCCCGGCGGAACGTTTCGTAGATCTGGCTGAGGGACTGCTTCTGGGCCATCGTCAGGTCGGGGTCCACGGCGATGGCGGCGAGCACGCCGTGCCCCTCCTTGTCGTCCAGCAGCCCGGCCCGCAGGTACATCGCCGGGGTCGAGACCCGCAGCGCGCTGGCGAGCTGCTGCAGCACCTCGGCACTCGGCTTGCGCAGGCCGCGTTCGATCTGGCTGAGGTACGGGTTGCTGACTCCCGCCTGCTCGGCGAGCTGACGCAGCGAGATCTTCGCGTTGCGCCGCAGGTCGCGAATGAACCCGCCGATGTCGGGAAGGTCCTTGCCGGTGGCCATGACCCGACGGTAACGCGGAGTGCTAACTACTGCAAGCAGAATGCTTGCCATAGTTAGCGGCATCTCAGCAACCCACTTGCGCGCTCAACCGCTAGCTGCCTACGGTCCTCCGATGACCAAGATCGAAGTCAACGGCACCACGCTGGCGTACGACGACGCCGGCGCGGGCACCCCGGTGGTACTGCTGCACGCCGGCATCGCGGATCGGCGGATGTGGCGGGCGCAGATCGACGCGCTGTCCACCCGGCACCGGGTGCTGGCCGTGGACCTGCGCGGCTACGGCGAGTCCGAGCTGCCGCCGGCGCCGTTCGCCCACCACGACGACGTGGTGGGCCTGCTGGACGCGCTCGGACTGCCCCGCGCCGCGCTCGTCGGCTGCTCGTTCGGCGGCCGGGTCGCCGTGGACACCGCACTCGCCCACCCCGACCGCGTCGCCGCGCTGGCGCTCTTCGGCGCTCCCGTCTCCGGCAGCGAATGGTCCGAGGAGACCGAGCAGCTCTGGGAGGACCTGGTCGGCGACGTCGATCCGGAGGACTTCGCGGCCACCGCCGCCGGCGAGGTGCGGTTCTGGGTGGTCGGACCGAGCCGCAGCCCGGAGGACGTCGACCCCGAGTTGATCCGTTTCGCCGAGGAGATGGACCAGCGCGCGCTCGCGGCCGAGCAGGCGCTCAGCGCCGTCGAGGTGGGCGAGCTGGATCCGCCGGCGATCGACCGGCTCGCCGAGCTGGCCGTACCCGTGCTGGTCGGGACCGGCACCGATGACGTCGCGGACCTCCGCCGGCTCGCCGACCGCATCGCCGCCGAGGCACCGCAGGGCGTACGGATGCCGGACGTGCCGGACGCCGGTCACCTGGCGCCGCTGGAGCGTCCGGAACCGACAAACAAGGCGTTGCTCGACTTCCTGGCCTGACGCACCGCACGCCGAAGCCGCCACCCCTCGACCGGAGCGTGGTCAGGGGCATGCCGCTTCCCGGTGACGTCAGCGCTCGCCGGCCGGCACCCACCCCGGCCCAGAGCGAGCGACACGGCTCGCCGCGACGGCACGGGACGGCCCGGACGCGGAACAGCCTGGACGGCGTGGAACGGTTCGGACGATGCGGAGCGGCCCAGCTCCCCAGACTGCGCTTGACGGTCCAGACCGTGCAGAACGGTCCAGGCGACGCGGCGGCCCAGACCGCGCGGGACCGCCCGGACAGTGGAACAGCCTAGGCAGCGCGAAATGCCCCAGACGGCCGGGACAGGCAGGCCTATAGCAGTCGAGCTTGATACCGCAGAGGCATAAATATGCCTCTGCGGGATCAAGCTTCATGGGCACAGGTATGCGTGCCAGCCAGGCCGAGCTGGACAAGCGAGGCCAGGGCCAAGCCGGCCGGAGCCGGCCCAAGCCAGGCCGGGCCGGGCCCGACCAGGCCAGGCCGAGCCGGACCAAGCCGGACAAGGCCGAGCCAGACAAGGACATGGCCAAGCCGGGCGGGACCGAGCCGAGTCGAGCCGGGTCAGGCCGGGCCTGGCGGGGCGGGGCTCGACGTAACCCGCGGAGGCCAGCGAATCCACGCCGAGCCGGAGCGGGGGCCTTGCGGCTCCAGCGCTACCAGACCGGACGGACCGCGCCGACCGGTACGCCCCCGCCGAAGAGCGGCAGCTCGGCGTACTCGGTGAGCACCGGCGCGTCGACACCGAGCCGGCGCAGCGCGGAGACCAGCACCGGCATCCGGGCGCGGGCGGCACCGTCGTCGATCTTCAGGGCGACCGCGCCCACGCCGGGAAGCGCCGCGGCGATCACGCCCTCCGCGCCGACCTTGGCGAGCAGACCCGGGATGCCGCGCATCAGCCGGGTGTCGTCGGCCTGCGTACCGCCGACGAGCTCCGGGTACGCCCGCATGGCGTCGGCCACCGTGCGCGGCAGCGAGCCGACCTCGGCCGAGACGAGGCGAAGGAACGCCCCGGCCAGTCCGGTCAGCGAGACCGCGAGCACCGGCGCGCCGCAACCGTCGACGCCGACGGCCGCCACCTCCTCGCCGGTGAACTCCTCGATCGACTCCCGTAGCCGCTGCTGGAGCGGATGCTCCGGCCGCCAGTAACCGTCCAGGGGCCATCCCGCGGCCAGGCAGGTGAGCAGCATCCCGCTGTGCTTGCCGGAGCAGTTCATCTGGATCCGGGTGGGCCCGCCCCCGGCCCGCAGCACCGCGTCCCGGGCCGCTTCTCCGACCGGCAGGTCGGGCGGGCAGTGCAGCGCCGACTCGTCCAGCCCGGCCCGTGCCAGCAACGCGCCGACCCGCTCCAGGTGGAACTCCTCACCAGCGTGGCTCGCCGAGACGAGCGCCAGATCGGCGGGGTCGCTCAGCGACAGACCGGCGCGGAGCATTCCGATCGCCTGCATGGGCTTGCTGGAGGACCGGGGGAAAATCGCCGAGGCGACGTCCCCGGCAGCGGCGACCGTCGCCCCCGACGCGTCGAGCACCACCACCGACCCGCGGTGCACCCCCTCAACGAACTCCGACCGGATCACCTCGGCGAGCGGCGCACCGCCCTCGTACGTCTTTGCCACGCTGTGGACGGTACCGACGCGGTGGCGACCCCCGACGGCCGGGTGACCAGGTCGTCCGGCAATCTGTGACAGGAGTGCCGAACGGGGCTGGCCTTACAGGCCGAGCAGCTCGCGGGCCTCGACGGTGGTCAGCGGCGGGCGCTGGGCGAGCTGCGCGAAGCCGACCGCCCGGGCGACCAGCTGCATGTTGGACTCCACCGGCCGCCCCTTGGCGTAGGTGACCGTGTCCTCCATGCCGACCCGCAGGTGTCCACCCGTGGAGAGCGAGGCGAGCAGGACCGGGAGGGTGCTGCGACCGATGCCGGTAGCCGAGAAGGTGGTGCCCTCCGGGAGGTCCCGCAGCATCTGCCGCGCGGCGACAAGCGTCTCGGTGGTGCCCGGCATGCCGCCGGGTACCCCCATCACGAAGTCGACGTGCACGTGCCCGCCGTGCGGCAGGCCGTACTTGCCGAGCAGGCGCTGGAGCGCGGCCAGGTGGCCGAGATCGAAGATCTCGTACTCCGGCACGATGCCGCGTTCCTGCATGCGGGTGTGCAGGTCGACGATGAACTCCCAGCGGTTGAGGAAGACGTCGTCGCCGAAGTTGACCGTGCCCATCGTGCAGGAGGCCATGTCGGGCGCGGAGTCGAGCACCGCGAGCCGGTCCGACTCCGGGTCGGTCACCGCACCGCCGGAGGAGAGCTGGACGATCAGGTCGGTGCGTTCCCGCAGCGCCGCCACCGTGTCGCGCAACCGGCCCAGGTCGAGGGTCGGCTTCGCCTCGCCGTCCCGGATGTGGACGTGGATCACGGCGGCGCCGAGCGCCTCGCACTCCTTCGCGGTGAGCAGCAACTCGTCGAGGGTCACCGGCAGCGCCGGAACCTCCGCCTTGGCCGACTCCGCGCCGGTCGGGGCAACCGTGATCAACGTCCCTGTCGTCATGCCGGGATCGTAGACGCCGAGGTCAGTCCGGGTCGATGGCGGTCGCGATGTTTCCGATCATGAGGCGGGCGTCCTCGGGGACGTTGCGCTTGACCACCGCGAGGGCGATCTGACCCAGCTCGTAGTGGTGCACGGCGGTGCCGACGAAACCGACCGCACGGTCGTCGAGAGTCACCGGAGTGCCGGCGGCGGGCGGCTGGTCGGTGCTCACCCCGTCCAGATGCAGCAGGACGAGGCGACGCGGCGGCCGGCCCAGGTTGTGTACCCGGGCCACCGTCTCCTGGCCCCGGTAACAGCCCTTGTCCAGGTGCACCGCCGGGCCGATCAGGTTCACCTCGGCGGGGATCGTCCGGTGGTCGGTGTCCACCCCGACCCGGGGCCGGCGGGCGGCCACCCGGATCGCCTCGTACGCCCACAGCCCGGCGACCGGGACTCCCGCTCCGCGCAGCTCGGCGACCACCTGGTCCATCGTCTCCCGAGGCACGAGCAGGTCCACCCCGAGCGGCACCCGGCGGGCCCAGCCGCCGGCGGGCAGCGGCTGCACCGCGTACCGCGCGGTGGGCCGGGGAGGCACCTCGCCGCGACGGAACTTCGGACCCGGCACCGCGACCGCGTCGGGTGCCGCCAGCCCGGTCACGCCGAGCGTCTCGAGCGCCCCTGGGGCCTCCGGCCCGACCAGGGAGAGCAGCGCGTGATCCGGGGTCGCGTCACGCGGCTCGACCTTACTGAAGAAGCGCATCCGCTCCAGGTACGACAGCAGCCCGGTGGTGGCGCCGGGCTCGGTGTCCAGCCAGGTGGTCACCCCGTCCTCGGCGACCAGGGCGTGCTGCTCGATGTGCCCGTGCGGGGAGAGCACCAGCAGTTCCGTCCCCTCGCCGGCGGCGAGGTCGGCGAGGTGCTGCGAAGTCAGCGTGTGCAGCCAGCTCGCCCGCTCCTCGCCGGGTACCGCGATCACCCCGCGATGCGACCGGTCCACCAGGCCGACGGCGCTGTCCAGCGCACGTTGCTCCCGCATCGGATCGCCGTAGTGCGCGGCGACCCCGCGCACCCCGGCCGCGGCGTGCGCCGGCTCGGGCTGGTCGCGGCTGGCCTCGTCGATGCTCTCTACGGCCACCGCACCCGCGATGTCGATCATCCCTGGTCCCCGTTCTCACAGCTGCCGCAGACACCGAAGAGTGACACGTGCCCGATGTCCACCTGAAAACCACGTTGCCTGGCGAGTTGGTCGGCGAGCGGCCGGATCAACTCGGGGTCGAACTCGTCGATCTCGCCGCAGTTGCGGCAGACGAGGTGCACGTGCTGGTGCTCACCAGCGGTGTGGTAGGTCGGCGAGCCGTGCGAGAGGTGCGTGTGTGTCACCAGGCCGAGCCGTTCCAGCAGCTCCAGCGTGCGGTAGATGGTGGTGATGTTGACGCCCGCAGCCACCTCGCGGACCGCGGTGTGCACCTGCTCCGGCGTGGCGTGCCCGAGGTCCAGCACCGCCTGCAGGACCAGCTGCCGCTGCGCCGTCAGCCGCAGGCCGCGGGAGCGGAGCATTTCCGCGAGGGAGGACTCGGACACCGTCCGATCATAGTTCGCCGTCAGGCCGATCCCGGCCCACCTGTTCCGCCGCTACGCTCGGCGGTCATGGTGGCATCGAGGATCGCGGTGCTGGGGCGCGACGCCATGTCCGTCGATGATCCGGTACTGCGCGGCAATGACCTGGGGGTGCTGCACGGCGACGGGATCTTCGAGACGATGCATCTCCGCGACGGGGCACCGTGGTTGCGGGACGAGCACCTGCACCGGATGTCCCGGGCCGCCTCGGCCGTCGAGTTGGCGCTGCCGCCTCGGGCCGTCCTGGTCGGGCTGCTCGACACGGTCCGGGCGGGCTGGCCGGCAGGGGTGGAGGGCGCGTTGCGGCTGATCTGCACCCGGGGTCCGGAGAGCGGCGGCCCGCCGACCGTGTACGCCACGCTCGCCGAGGTCCCGGCCGCGGCCCGCCGCGCCCGAGTGACCGGAATCACGGTGGCGAGCCTGCCGCTCGGGGTTCCTGCGGCATCGCGTTCCGCGCTGGACTGGCTGCCCGCGGGGATCAAGTCGACGTCGTTCGCCGCGAGCACGGCCGCCCGGCGCTGGGCGCGCCGGGCAGGCGTGCAGGACGTGCTCTGGATCTCCTCGGACGGGTACGCCCTGGAGGGGCCGACCGCGAACCTGGTGTGGCTGGCCGGCCGCACCCTCTGCACGGTGCCGGCCGCCACCACCGGCATCCTGCCCGGCACCACCGCCGCCTGGCTGCTGGCGCACGCGGGCGACCTGGAACTCAGCGCCGACGAACGGCTGGTCACCCCGGCCGAGTTGCAGGCCGCCGACGGCGTCTGGTTCACCTCGTCGGTACGCGGCCTCGTCGAGGTGACCGCGTTGGACGGCGACTCTCGCCCCCCGTCCCCGAAGACCCGCGCCCTGCAGGAACTCCTGGGGTTCCCCGTCGACCGGACGTGATCGGTCAGCCGCCGACCCTCACGAGACGGGCGGAGAGGTGCGGGTTGAGCCCCTGGCCTACGGCCGCCATCTCCTGGGCGTAGAGCAGCGCGCCCTCGACGATGCCGAAGAGGCGGTGCCCGGAGGTGACCTCCTTGGCGGTCGACGTCCGCACCACCGCGTCGGTGACCAGTTCGATCTGGGTCCCGTTACGCCGCCCGAGGTACAGCTCCATCACCCCGGTCGGGTTCGTCATCAGCACCTCGAGCTCGTCGGTGGCCCGCTCACCGTCGAGCACCGGCCGCCACCAGCCCACCTCACGGCCGGCCGGGCGCACCGGGCGGCTCTGCTCGTCGAGGATCCACGCGCGCGACTCGTAGAACAGGAACGGACGCCCGTCGTGGCTGATCCGGATCTCCTGCGCGAAGTCGAAGTCCTCGATGGTGGGGTAGCCGCCCCGCCCGCGCCCCCGCCACACCCCGATGTACGGCAGCAGGCCGTCCAGCGTCGGGTGCAGCTTCGGACCGACCCGCAGGTCGTGGCTCTCCTCGTACGGGTACGGGTCGACCGGTGGCGCGTTCAGCCACGGGGGCGGCGCCAGCGGGTTGTCGTCCGACGGGTTCGCGCTCACCGGATCTCCTTCGCTCGCGACTGCGGGGCTCGCAAACTCGGCTCAATCCTCGCGCTCACCAGTTACCTCTCGAAATGCGTACGGCCAGATAGATCAGGCCACCGGCGAGCGCGCCCAGGCCGGCGACCAGCAGGCTGACGAACCCGATCTCGGTAACCATCGCGGCCATCCTATGCTGGGCCCCATGGCCCGTACTCTCGTCGTCAAGGCCACCGCGGGTGCGGACGCGCCGGAGCGGTGCGCCCAGGCGTTCACGGTCGCCGCCGCGGCTGCCGCGTCCGGGGTGGAGGTCTCGCTCTGGCTGACCGGCGAGTCGACCTGGTTCGCGCTGCCCGGCCGCGCCGAGGAGTTCGACCTGCCGCACTCGGCCCCGCTGGCCGAACTGCTGCACGTGGTGCTCACCACCGGCACGGTGACCGCCTGCACCCAGTGCGCCGCCCGGCGGGAGATCGGCCCCGACGACGTGTTGCCGGGGGTGCGGATCGCCGGCGCGGCGGTCTTCGTCGAGGAGGCGATGGCGCAGGGCGCGCAGGCGCTCGTCTACTGACCGCGCCCCGCGAGACCGTTCTCCCGTCACCGGCTCGGTGACCAGATCGGATACCCGCCCGAAAGGCCGGGTTGCTGCCTAGGCTTCTGCTGTGAGCGAGGCCATCGAGCGGTTCTTCGAATCGCTGCCGGCACGCGCTCCTGAGATCCTGCGTGGGCTGGTGAGCGGCACCCTCCAGATCGATCTCACCGTGACCGGGGGTGTGACCGAACACTGGCTGGTCATGATGCGCCCCGGCGCGGTGATGGTGAGCCGCCAGCGCGGCCCGGCCGACGCCATCTGGTACAGCAGCGTGGATCTCTTCGAGCGGATGGTGCGCGGGCAGGCACAGGGCATCGCCGCGGTGCTGCGCAACGAGAGCACATTCAGCGGGAACGTCGTACTCTTCCTCGTCTTCCGCAGGTTCTTCCCCGACCCCCCGGGCACCCGTGACCCCCGCGAGGTGGCTCGGCAGCAGGTCGGACGGCCGGCGTGATCGACCTGGTCAGCATCCTGGACGGCAACACGTTCCTGGTCAGTGACCAACGCGGTGACGTCGAACCCTCCTTCGACTTCCCCACCGGCCTCTTCTCGTTCGACACCCGTTTCCTCTCCACCTGGCTGCTCACCCTCGACGGGGAACGTCTGCACCCGCTCTCGATCGACGACGCGCGGTCCTACCGCACCCGGTTCTTCCTGGCCCCCGGCGAGCCGACCCACTACCTGGACGCCAAGGTCTCGGTGATCCGCAGCCGCGCCATCGGCGGCAGCTTCAGCGAGGAACTGACCGTGCTCAACCATTCGGGAGAGCAGGTCGAGTTCAGGCTGCGGGTCGACATCGGCGCCGACTTCGCCGACCTCTTCGAGGTCAAGAGCCCCCGGCAGAAGAAGGGCCGGACGACGGCGATGGTGAACGGCAACGAGCTCCGCCTGATCTACCGTCGCGAGGCGTTCCACCGGGAAACGGTGATCACCACCAGCGAGCCGGCCGACATCGACGTGGCCGGCATGGCGTTCCACGTCCGCGTCGACCGGCACGGCGAGTGGACCACACGGCTGCACGTGGAGACCGTCGTGTACGGCGCACGCGGCGAGGACATCCGTTCCACCCTGCGGTACGGCGGCAGTCGGGACATGGCCGCCATCGAGGCCGAGCAGAGCGAGTTCATCGAGCGGGCGCCGAAGCTCGGCTGCGACTGCGAGCCACTCGCCACCGCCTACCGGCGCAGCCTCAACGACCTCGCCGCCCTGCGTTACGAGTCGATCACTCTCGGCGTCCGGCTGCTCGCCGCCGGACTGCCGTGGTTCATGACCCTCTTCGGCCGGGACAGCATGTTCACCTCGCTCCAGGCGCTGCCGTTCCTGCCCGAGCTGGTCCCGCCCACCCTCCAGATCCTGGCCGGTCTACAGGGACATCGGGTGGACGATTTCCGGGACGAGGAGCCGGGCAAGATCCTGCACGAGCTGCGGTACGGCGAGACGGCCGGTTTCGAGGAGCAGCCTCATTCCCCGTACTACGGTTCGGCCGACTCCACGCCGCTCTTCGTCATCCTGCTCGACGAGTACGAACGGTGGACCGGCGACAGCCAGCTCGTGCTGCTGCTGGAATCGGCGGCCCGGGCCGCGTTGGACTGGATCGACACCTACGGCGACCTGCTCGGCACCGGCTACATCTGGTTCCAGACCCGCAACCCGCGGACCGGTCTGCAGAACCACTGCTGGAAGGACTCCCCGGATTCGATCTCGTACTCGGACGGGCGGCTGCCGGGCTTTCCCCGGGCCACCTGCGAACTCCAGGGCTACGCCTACGACGCGAAGGTGCGGGGCGCCCGGCTCGCCCGCAAGTTCTGGAACGACCCGGAGTACGCCGACCGGCTCGAACGCGAGGCGGCGCAGCTCAAGGAGCGGTTCAACCGTGACTTCTGGATCCCGGAGAAGGAGTACTACGCGCTCGCGCTCGACGCCGACGGCCGGCACGTGGACGCCCTCTCCTCCAACATCGGCCACCTGCTCTGGAGCGGCATCGTGGACGAGGCGCGAGCCGGGCGGATCGTCGACCATCTGCTCGGCCCGCGGCTCTTCTCCGGCTGGGGCGTGCGTACGCTCGCCGACGACCAGGGGCGTTACAACCCGATCGGCTACCACGTGGGCACGGTCTGGCCGTTCGACAACTCGATCATCGCTTGGGGACTGCACCGGTACGGCTACCGGGAGGAGGCCGGGCGGATCTGCGACGCGATGCTCGCCGCCGCCCAGTACTTCAACGGTCGGCTGCCCGAGGCGTTCGCTGGCTACGAGCGCAGCCTGACCGACTTCCCGGTGCGGTACCCGACCGCGTCCAGCCCGCAGGCCTGGTCGACGGGCACTCCGCTGCTGCTGCTGCGGGTCATGCTCGGCCTCGAACCGCAGGGCGAGCATCTCGTGATCGACCCGGCCGTGCCGGAGGGCATGGGCCGCATCGAGTTGCTCGACATCCCGGGGCGCTGGGGCAGGGTCGATGCCCTCGGTCGTAGTCGCACCCCGATGGGCGGCCGCCGTCCCTGACCTCGTTCGCCGGACGACTCTCCACCATGGGGCCACCGCCGTCTGGGCGGCGAACTCGTGATCGCCCGGGGGGCCGGCGGGGTGGTCAGGGGCAGCCGGTGGTGGCCGCCAGGTGCGGTTCGTCGGCCGCCGTGTCGGCCAGGACGACGGTCCGGCCCGTGCGGTACGCGTACGCCTCGACGGTTTCGAGCATCGGGCCGCCCGTGGCGAGCGGGGCGAGTGCGGTGGCCGGGTCCGCCGGGCCGGGTTCGGCGTCGGAGCGGGCGGTACGGGCGAGGCCACCGCCGGGGCAGGGAGCGGTCACCAGCTCGGGGGCCGCCTCGGCGGAGCCACCGAGGGCGCGCCGCGCGTCGGCGAGCGCGGTCACCTCGGCCCCGGGCGTCGCGGTGCTCGCCTCGCCGGCGGGCGGGTATCCGGCACCGAGCAATCGGCAGCCGGTGTCGACGGTCAGCTGGACCTGCCGCTCACTCGCGGGGCGTCCCGCGACGGCGACGAACTCGCCGGCATCGGCGCGCAGCCGGAGCCCGTCCGGTGTCATCTGCACCCCGGCCCGCCAGCCGGCCGGCAAGCGATCGGCGATCCCCTCCAGCAACTGCCGCTCGTCGCCCTCGGTCGCGGCCACCGCCACGCTCCGGGTCAGGGTCGCGCCCTCGGCCAGCGGGGTGACCCGGCAGCCCCGCTCGACCCGCGGCGGCGTCAGCTCAAGCAGGTTGGTGCCGGCGGCCGCGGCCAGTTCACCCACGGCCCGGTCGACCAGGGCGCCCGCCTCGGAGAGGGTGCGCTGTTCGCGCACCGTCGGCGGGTCGTCGTGCACCGACGTCCAGACGAGCACGGCGAGCAGCAGCGCCCACGCGACGGCCGCCGCCAGCAGCCAGCGGCGACGGTTGGGGGCCGGCGCGTCAGGACCGGACGGCGGGGCGTACCCCGTCTGGACAGCACCGCTCACCGAGCCATCGTGTCACGCGACGCCCGACGACCCGGACCCGCGTCGATGGTGGGACCGCCCGGCCGACGGTCGTGGCCCGGGTACGGCCGGGGCCGGCCACCCGCGTGGGTGACCGGCCCCGGACGTTCAGAGCGTGGGTCAGGAGGCGACGGCGACGGGCACCTCGGTGATGCCCCGGCCGACGGTGACTGTGGTGTCACCGTTGCCGTGCCGGGAGAGCGCGCGCAGGGTCCAGGTGCCCGGCGCCGCGAAGAAACGGAACTGGCCGGCCGCCGAGGTCACCACCTCGGCGGTGAACTCGCCGGTCGAGTCGAGCAGCCGGACGTACGCGCCGGGCACGACCTCACCCTCGGCGGCGCGGACGACGCCGCTGATCACGGTTTCCTTCTCCAGGTCCAGGCTGGCCGGCAGAGGTGCGGCCTGGTCCGGTGCGGCGCAGCCCGCAGCGGTGGAAGCGACAGGAGCAGTCACGTCTCACACCTCCCCCGGCTCGTCGCCGAGCGCGACCGGCACGCCGACCAGCGAGCCGTACTCGGTCCAGGAGCCGTCGTAGTTCTTGACGTTGCGGTGCCCGAGCAGCTCCTGCAGCACGAACCAGCTGTGCGAGGAGCGCTCGCCGATCCGGCAGTAGGCGATGGTCTCCTTGCCGTCGTCCAGCCCCGCGTCGGCGTAGATCTTGCGCAGTTCGTCGTCCGACTTGAAGGTGCCGTCCTCGTTGGCCGCCTTCGACCACGGCACGCTGAGCGCGGTCGGGATGTGCCCGGCCCGCTGCGCCTGCTCCTGCGGCAGGTGGGCGGGGGCGAGCAGCCGACCGGCGTACTCGTCGGGGGACCGCACGTCGATCAGGTTCTTGGTGCCGATGGCGGCGACCACCTCGTCGCGGAAGGCGCGGATCGAGGTGTCCGGCTCCTGCGCGACGTACCGGGTGGCGGGACGGGTCACCACGTCCTTGACCAGCGGACGGGCGTCCAGCTCCCACTTCTTGCGACCACCGTCGAGCAGCTTGACCTCACGGTGAC
Source organism: Micromonospora sp. NPDC005367 (assembly GCF_040606825.1). Lineage (NCBI taxonomy): Bacteria > Bacillati > Actinomycetota > Actinomycetes > Micromonosporales > Micromonosporaceae > Micromonospora > Micromonospora sp. NPDC005367. The sequence goes on from NZ_JBEXFP010000006.1 coordinate 102,296, forward strand.
CGTAGAGCTTGAAGTACCAGTAGGCGTACGCGGCGAACCAGTTGTTGTTGCCGCCGTACAGCACGACGATGTCGTCGTTGCCGATCCCACGCTCGGAGAGCAGCGCTTCGAACCGGTTCTTGTTCACGAAGTCCCGGCGTACCGGATCCTGCAGGTCGGTCCTCCAGTCCAGCTTGATCGCCCCGGCGAGGTGGCCGGTGTCGTAGGCGGAGGTGTCCTCGTCGACCTCGACGAAGACGACTCCCGGGGTGTCGAGGTTCTTCTCGGCCCAGTCGGCCGACACGAGTGCGGTGTCGCGACTCATCAGATCACTCCCTGGTGAGGATGGGTGGTGAGTCAACGCGAAGAGCGAAAATTGTCGATGTCGCACCATGCGCGGGACCCACGGTTAGGACGGATCACGGGTTCGTGCGACGGCGCCGCTGCCGGGCGGATGGGGGTGGGAGCACCGGAGGGTACGTGGACCCTGCGTGCCGATGGCCGCGTCAAGCGGCCGAGGACAGCCCCGCCGTCAGATGACGGGACGACACAGGCAGGTGGCCACGCGGCACAGGTCGACCGCGCGCCGTTTGGTGAGGAGGGTCCCCATGGGATGCGAGCCTATCAGCCATCTTTCCGGACGCCAGGGCACCGACCAGCATCCGGGAACCGGCTACCCGCCGACGTGCGCGTCTCGCCGGGTCAGCCCGCGGAGTTGATGGGCACGTCGGTGGCGTCGGCGGTGACCGCCAGCCCGTCCGGTGTGGGCCGGACCTCACGGACGGCAAGCTGGAAGGGCAACTCGGGCAGGGGCACGTCGATCGAGATGCTCCGCGCGTAGTTGTTCAGCAACGTACGGGCCACCGCGACGTCCGGCAGCCCCTCGGCGTTCAGGTCGTTGAAGCGGAGGCTGACCTTGCCCTGCTCGCTGATCACCACGTCGGCGGTGCCGGTGACGGTGAGCTGCTGGCCGAGGACGTCCACCGGTGCGGTGACGGCCAGCTTCCCGCCCTGTTCGCTGAGCTTGAGCCCGGGCCGGTCGAGCAGGGCGGCCAGGCTGTCGTAGCTGACGGTGGCGGTGCCGTGCACCCTCTCGGCGACCACCTCGCCCCGCCCGGAGCGGATGGTGTCCAGCGAGGCGCTGACCTCACGGGCGTCCACGTCGAGCTTCGGCAGGCTGATCGCGTCGCCCTGCACCGAGCCACGGACCTCGCGCAGCACGATCGAGATGCGCTCGTACCGGCCGTTCAACACCTGGGTGAGGAACGGGAAGCCGCCGACCTCGACCTCCGGCGGCGCGGACTGGGCGCCCTGCTTGGCCACTTCCTGGCGGACCTGGTCGGTGATGGCGCGCTCGGCCACCCCGACGGCCACCCGGTCGGCGACCACCAGGATCCCGACCAGCAGCAGGAGCAGCACGACGAGTACGACGAGGGCCCGACGGCCCCGTCGCCGGGGACGTTCCGCATACGCCGGTTGGGCCTGGGTCACGCCGCCTCCTGTCCGTACGCCGCTGTGCGGCTCGTCCTGTCACGCCCGCGCTGTCGCGACGGCTCGTCGCTACCGGTGCCGCGCCGTAGCGCCCGCTTGGTACCCGGGCGGCATCGAACTCAACCGTACGTTCAGAGGAAGAGCATGCACATCGCGTACGCGGCCGGGGCGGCCAACGCGAAGCCGCCCAGCGGGCCCTGCATGTGCCGGGCGACCCACATCGTCGGCGCCTCACCGGCCATCAGCCGGCCCGCTTCCGCGTAACCCACGGCGAGGTCGGCCAGCACCGCGGCGACGGCCGCGACCAGGCCGATGATCGCGGCCTTGGTCGGCGTGAAGGGGGTGACGAGGTAGCTGCCGAGCACCGCGCTGACCAGCGTGCCGACCATCGCGCCGCCGACCACCCCGGCGGCGCCCCGAGGCACCTGCGGGGCGAGCCGGGGCCAGGGCACCACCGCGTCGACGGCCCGGGCGACGGTGAGTGCGACGCCGCTCGCGGCCAGGCAGACGGTGATGGCCTGGGTGCCCGCCGGGACCCGGCTCAGCACGATCAGCGTGCCGAAGGCGACCACGCCGACCACGATCAGCAGGGTGCTGCCGAGCGAGTCGGTGACCCGCACCCGGTCGACGCGGCGTATCAGCTGGCCGAGCACGCCGAGGATGAAGCCGCCGGCCGCGACGTAGCCGAGCGGCGCCAGCCCGGCGACCCCGGACTGCACCGCCGCGGCGTCGGCCGCCACCGCCACCCCGACACTGACCAGGGCGACCAGCAGCAGCGCGGGCGGCCGCATGGCCATCGTCCAGGCCAGCACGAAGAGCAGCTGGACGCCGAGAATGATGATCGCGAAGGGGAGCCGGTGCCCCGGCCCGGAGGTCTGCGCCCCGAGCACCAGGCCGATCCCGAGCAGCAGGGAGAAGCCGGCGGTGGCGAGCGAGAGCGGCCGCCGGACCTCGACCGGCGGCATCTCCTCCTCGTCCGGCTCGACCGTCGCGTCGTCCGGTCTCCGGGCCGGCTCACCGCCGCGCCGGATCCGGCGGGGGCCACGACGCTCGCGGCGTTCACCGCCGTCGGCGTCGGGCGCGCTACGCGGCTCCGGCGGCGGGCCGTAGGGCGGCCCGGGCCGGGGTCCGTCGGACCACGGGTCACGGCCGGTCTCGGGCGAGGTGGAGGGAAACACGTCCCGATCGTGCCAGACCGGCCGCGCGGGGCGGAGGCCCCGCCCGGGGTACGGCGGTCACGGTTTCGGCAACGTTAAAACCCGAGCCCCCATCGCGGGCAAAGCGAACAAACGGGAAACTTTCCCGGGAGTGCGGGGAGACCCATCGGTTAGGCTCATGCCGTTACCCCGCCCGTCAGAGACGCCGGGACCCACGCTAGTTCTCAGCACACTCGTCGACCGGAGTGTCGCTGGTCGCGCGCGGCCACGAGGCCGCCGGGACGGAGGTGATCGTGGAGATCCTGCTGCTGGTGGGTGCACGTGCGGGTGAGCCGTCCGCCGTGTTGCCGGCGCTCGAGCTCTTGCCGCACTCGGTACGCACCGCGCCGCGCGATGTACGCACGCTGGTCGCCGGCCCGAGTCCGGACGCGGTCCTGGTGGACGCCCGCTCGGAGCTGACCGAGACCCGGGCGACCTGCCGGATGCTGCACGCCACCGGCCTCGGCGTACCCCTGGTCGCGGTGGTCACCGAGGCCGGGCTGATCGCGCTGAACGCCGACTGGGGCATCGACGACGTCGTCCTCGCGTCGGCCGGCCCGGCTGAGGTGGAGGCCCGGCTGCGACTCGCCGTAGGGCGGTACAACAACGCGGTCGCCGGCACGGGTGGCGCGATCCGGGCCGGGGAGCTGACGATCGACCCGGACACCTACGCCGCGAAGCTCAAGGGGCGTCCGCTCGACCTCACGTACAAGGAGTTCGAGCTGCTGAAGTTCCTCGCCCAGCACCCGGGCCGGGTGTTCACCCGCGACCAGCTCCTGCGGGAGGTCTGGGGATACGACTACTTCGGCGGCACCCGCACGGTGGACGTGCACGTCCGGCGGCTGCGGGCCAAGCTCGGCTCGGAGTACGAGTCGATGATCGGCACGGTGCGCCAGGTGGGCTACAAGTTCGTGGTGCCGCCGTCCCGTCCGCTGCCCGAGTCGGAGCCCGCGCCACTGCCGGTCTGATCCGGTTTCCTCTCGGGCTTTTCCCATATGCCCTTTTTGTGCAGCTCGCCGGTTCTATTCTGACTGTCGAGTTTGTCGGCGAAAAGGGACGGCGGTACGCGCAATGACCACGGGGGGCGGCAGCCGGCTGAGCGACCGGGTACGAGCGCTGTTGCGGCCCGGCTCAACCGGACGCGCGGCCGCGATCGTCGTCCTGGTGGTGGCCGCGCTGCTCGGTTCGGCGTACGCGCTGGGGCGGAGCCTCATCCCGGAACGGCCGCAGCACAGTGCCGCCGGAGTCACCAGCGACCTGAACGGCGGCCACTACGCCGACCAGCCCGCGGCCGAGCCCACCGTCAGCGAGCAAACCGAGCAGGCCGAGCAGGACGGCGATCCCACCGAACCGCCGAAGCCGACCGAGCCCGCCGAGGCGGGACAGGACGGCTCGTCGCAGGACGCCACCGGCGACGGCCTCTTCGGGGCGCACGCCACCACCGGCAATGACCGGGTCGCCTTGACCTTCGACGACGGCCCCGATCCGCAGTACACCCCGCAGGTCCTCGCCGCACTACGGGAGTTCGGCGTCCGGGCCACGTTCTGCCTGGTGGGCGAGATGGCCGAGAACCATCCCGACCTGGTCCGCGCGATCGTGGCCGATGGGCACACCCTCTGCAACCACTCCTGGAACCACGACATCACACTCGGCAAGCGCTCCCCGGACGCGATCCGGGCCGACCTGCTCCGCACCAACCAGGCCATCCGGGCCGCGGTCCCCGACGCGCCGATCGTCTGGTACCGCCAGCCTGGCGGCGCCTGGACCTACCCGGTCGTCTCCGTGGCGCACGCGCTGGGAATGACGCCGCTGCACTGGGCCGTGGACCCGTCGGACTGGGAGGCACCGGGGGCTGCGAAGATCGCCGCGATCGTCTCCTCCCAGGTCGAACCCGGTTCGGTGGTGCTGATGCACGACGCCGGCGGGAACCGGCAGGGCACCGTGGAGGCCCTCTGGCAGCTCCTTCCGGAGCTGACCGCGCGTTTCGACCTGGAGGCCCTGCCCACCGACCAGACGTGAGTCGATCGCACCGGGGGCCGGCGACCACCGGACCGGACCGGGATACGGTGAACGGATGAGCAGCGCCGAGCCCAGCGCCGACCAGGTGACCCGTGCCGACCGGCTCTCCCCCACGGAGATCGCCGACGTGCTGGCCCTGGCCCGGGCCGCCGGCGACACCGACGGAGCCGACCCCTTCGACGAGCACACCCTGTTGCGCCTGCGCGACCCCGAGGCGTTCGCGGTGCACCTGATCTCCCGGGCCGGCGACGGCACGCTGAGCGGGTACGCCCACCTGGACACCACCGACCCGTCCGCCGGTGTCGGGGTCGAGCTGGTGGCGCATCCCGCGCACCGGCGGCGTGGCACCGGCCGGGCGCTGGCCCGGGCCGCGGTGGCCGCGGCCACCGGCCCACTGCGCGCCTGGGCGCACGGCGACCACCCCTCCGCCGCCGCGCTCGCGGTCGACCTCGGGTTCACCCGGGCCCGGGTGCTCTGGCAGCTGCGCCGCTCGCTCACCGCCCCGGTGACCGAGCCTCGCCTGCCCGACGGGGTCACGCTGCGCGCCTTCCAGCCGGGGGCCGACGACGACGCCTGGCTGGCGCTCAACGCCCGGGCCTTCGCCGAACATCCCGAGCAGGGCCGATGGACGGCCGACGACCTGCGGGTACGGCTGGCGGAACAATGGTTCGACCCGGCCGGCTTCCTGCTCGCGGTGGAGGAGTCGACCGGCCGCCTGCTCGGGTTCCACTGGACCAAGGTGCACGAGATCCCGGGATCGGCCCGTATCGGCGAGGTGTACGTGCTGGGGGTGGATCCGGCGGCGCACCGCGGCGGGCTGGGCCGGGTGCTGACCGCGGCCGGGCTCGCGTACCTGCGCGACCGGCGCGGGCTGGACCGGGTGATGCTCTACGTCGACGAGTCGAACGGCCCGGCGGTCGCCCTCTACGAGCGGCTCGGGTTCCTGCGCTGGTCGGCGCACGTCAACTACCACCTGGGCTGACCGGAACCGGCTCGGTGGCGCCCAGGTCGCCGAGCCTCGCCGTGGGGGCGAGCCGTCGACGCGGACAGGTCGGCGGCGTGGACGCGTCGTCGGGTCCGTCGGTATGCCGCGCCGACGCCCCGGACCGGCCGCGGGTGGGATGACCAGTACGGCTCGACCAGGTCCCGGACAACCGGGAAAATGGCCATAAATCCGACTTGCGCTCGCGAGTTCACTTAACGGACAACCCGCCCTCGGCGAGCGGTCACCTCATCTGCCGAACCTGTTCACCCTTCGTTCACTCGCGACCGGCAAACCGGCTACCTGGCGCTCCTAGCTTGTGGAATCGGCCGGTCACTGCCGGTTCCCCCGGGCGACTACCGGGGCGCCAAGTCAGACGTGAAGGGAAACCCCTCAGGTGAAGCTCCAGCGGTATGGCACGATCGCCTGCCTCGCTGTTACTGCGGCGCTCGCTCTCAGTGCATGCGGCTCGGACAACAACGAGCCCGCGACCGGCGCCAGCGCCTCCGGCTCGGCCTCCGCGGTCGACTGCGCCACCGGCACGGTCAACGCCCAGGGCTCGTCGGCCCAGAAGAACGCCATGGCCGAATGGATCAAGGCGTACCAGCAGAAGTGCCAGGGCAGCACCATCAACTACGAGCCCACCGGCTCCGGCGCGGGCATCCAGGCCTTCATCGCCGGCACCGCCGACTTCGCCGGCTCCGACTCCGCGCTCAAGCCGGAGGAGCAGCCGCAGGCCGACGCCAAGTGCGCCGGCGGTACGGCCATCCACCTGCCGATGGTCATCGGTCCGGTGGCCGTCGCCTACAACGTCAGTGGCGTGGACAACCTCCAGCTCAAGCCGGCCACCCTGGCGAAGATCTTCGCCGGCAAGGTCACCAAGTGGGACGACCCGGCCATCAAGGCCGACAACCCCAGCGCCACCCTGCCGTCGACCACCATCCAGACGGTGCACCGCTCGGACGAGTCCGGCACCACCGACAACTTCACCAACTACCTGAGCAAGACCGCCGAGGCGGACTGGACCTTCGGCAAGGCCAAGGCATGGAAGGCCCCGGGCGGCACCGGCTCCAAGGGTTCGGACGGCGTGGCCACCTCGGTCAAGGGCGCGGACGGCTCGATCGGCTACATGGAGTGGTCCTTCGCCGAGAACGCCGGCCTCAACATGGCCAAGATCGGTAACGGTGCCGGCGAGTTCGCCGAGCTGACCGCCGAGAACGCCGGCAAGACCATCGCCGGAGCCACCATCGAGGGCCAGGGCGACGACCTGAAGCTGTCGATCGACTACAACACCAAGGAGGCCGGGGCCTACCCGATCGTCCTGGCGACGTACGAGATCGTCTGCGGCAAGGGCCTCGCCGCCGACAAGCTGCCGCTGGTCAAGGGCCTGCTCGGCTACGCGGCCAGCACCGAGGGCCAGAACTCCCTGACCGAGCTGGGCTACGCGCCGCTGCCGGAGACCGTCCGCACCAAGGTCGAGGCCGCGGTCAAGAACATCTCCTGACCTGACCCACCACCTCCGCAATCGAATCGAGCGAGCAGATGGGTGAAACCCCCCACCGCTCGGCCGACGCCGGCACCGGCGGGACTCGCGTGACCGAGAGTCACGAGTGGCCCGCCGGTGCTTCGGCGCGTGTGGCCGAGGCACCAGTCAGCACCCGTACCCCGGGCGGCACCGGGCTGGGCGGCGGCGGCGCGCTGCCCCGGGCCCGGGCGTTCGGCGCCGAGCGGGCCTTCCGCGGCCTCACCCTGGCTGCCGGCACCGCCGTCCTGGTCATCATCGCGGCGATCGCGGTCTTCCTGGTCGCCAAGGCGGTGCCGGCGTTGCGCGCCGACACCGCGAACTTCTGGACCTACGAGGGCTGGTCGCCCAACGAGACGCAGCCGAAGTTCGGCATCGGCACGCTCGCGTTCGGTACCGTGCTCAGCGCGGCACTGGGCCTGCTCATCGCGGTGCCCGTGGCGCTGGGCATCGCGCTCTACCTCTCCCACTACGCGCCACGCCGCGTCGGCACCACGCTCGGTTTCCTGATCGACCTGCTCGCCGCCGTGCCGAGCGTCGTCTTCGGTCTGTGGGGCCGGGAAATTTTCATCAACCCCGTCCGGGACTTCTCGGTCTGGCTGAACAAGTACTTCAGCTGGATCCCGCTCTTCGGGGGCGAGGGGCCCTTCGGCAAGTCCATCCTGCTCGGTGCGCTGGTCCTCGCGATCATGGTGCTGCCGATCGTCACCTCGCTCTCCCGCGAGGTGTTCATGCAGACCCCGACGGCGAACGAGGAGGCCGCCCTCGCCCTGGGCGCCACCCGGTGGGAGATGATCCGCACGGCGGTGCTGCCGTACGGCCGACCCGGCATCATCGCCGCGGTCATGCTCGGCCTGGGCCGCGCGCTCGGCGAGACGATCGCCCTCGCGATGACGCTCGGCATCACGTTCGGCATCTCGTTCAACCTGATCCAGAACGGCGGTAACACCATCGCCGCGAACATCGCCAACGCGTTCGGCGAGGCGAACGAGACCGGACGGGGCGCCCTCATCGCCTCCGGCCTGGTGCTCTTCGCGATCACGCTGATCGTCAACATCACCGCGCGGGTCATCATCTACCGCCGCCGGGAGTTCACGGAGTCGGCCGCATGACCACCACCGTCACCAGCCACCGCTCCCGACCGGCCGCCCAGCCGGACACCCTGCGGACGAAGCGACTCCCCCGGTACGCCGCGCCGGCCGTCGCGCTCGCCGCCCTGCTGGTCTCCGCGGCGGTGGTGCTCGGCGCCGGCATCGGCAACTGGGTGCTCGTCGTGGTCCTCGGCGCGCTGCTCTACCTGGCCGGGCTCTACATCGCGGCGAAGGCGGTCGAGGGGCCGCGTTCGGCCCGCAACCGCACCTGGAGCGCACTGATCCACTCGGCGTTCGTGCTCGCCGTACTGCCGCTCGCGTCGGTGGTCTGGACGCTGCTCAGCAAGGGCGTCGAGCGCCTCGACGCCGACTTCTTCCTCACCTCGATGAACAACATCGGGGCCCGGGACGCGAACGGCGGGGCGTACCACGCGATCATCGGCACGTTGGAGCAGGTCGGCATCGCCACCCTGATCACCGTCCCGCTCGGCATCCTCTGCGCCGTCCACATCGTCGAGTACGGCCGGGGCAAGTTCGCCTTCACGATCCGGTTCTTCGTCGACGTGATGACCGGCATCCCGTCGATCGTCTCCGGCCTGTTCGTACTGGCCTTCTGGGTGCTGATCGTCTCCCCGTGGTTCAACGACGGCCGGCCCAGCTTCTCGGGTTTCGCCGCCGCGCTCGCGCTGAGCGTGCTGATGCTCCCCACGGTGGTCCGCTCCACCGAGGAGATGCTGCGCCTCGTCCCGGCGCCGCTGCGCGAGGGCGCGTACGCCCTGGGCGTGCCGAAGTGGAAGACCATCCTGCGGGTCGTGCTGCCGACCGCGCTGCCGGGCATCGTGACCGGCGTCATGCTCGCCATCGCCCGCGCGGCCGGCGAGACCGCGCCGGTGCTACTCGTCGCCGGCGGCGGCGCGGCGATCAACTTCAACCCGTTCGAGAACAACCAGTCGTCGCTGTCGCTCTTCGTGTACCAGCAGGCCGGCGACGCGTCGCGGTTCTCCCCCGCCCGGGCGTGGACCGCGGCTCTCACCCTGGTAGCCCTCGTCCTGATCCTGACGATCGCGGCGAAGCTGCTGGCCCGTCGTAACCGGCTCGGCCGATGAACTTCGGAGGTACCACCACCATGGCCAAGCGCATCGAAGCCTCGAACGTCACCGCCTACTACGGCGCCTTCAAGGCGATCGAGAACATCAACCTCACCGTCGAGCCGAAGACGGTCACCGCCCTGATCGGCCCCTCGGGCTGCGGCAAGTCGACCTTCCTCCGCTCGATCAACCGGATGCACGAGGTGCTCCCCGGTGCCCGGGTCGAGGGCAGCCTCACCATCGACGACCAGGACATCTACGACCGGGACGTCGACGTTACCGCTGTCCGCCGCATGATCGGCATGGTCTTCCAGCGGCCCAACCCGTTCCCCACCATGAGCATCTACGAGAACGTGGTGGCCGGGCTGCGCCTCAACGGCGTACGGAAGAAGTCGATCCTCGACGAGGCCGCGGAGAAGGCGCTGCGCTCGGCGAACCTCTGGGACGAGGTCAAGGACCGGCTCGGCAAGCCGGGCGCCGGCCTCTCCGGCGGTCAGCAGCAGCGGCTCTGCATCGCCCGGACGATCGCCGTCGAGCCGCAGGTCGTCCTGATGGACGAGCCCTGCTCGGCGCTCGACCCGATCTCCACGCTGGCCATCGAGGACCTGATGTTCCAGCTCAAGGACAAGTTCACGATCATCATCGTCACGCACAACATGCAGCAGGCCGCCCGGGTCTCGGACCGTACCGCCTTCTTCTCGATCGAGAAGACCGGCGACCCCGGCCGCCTCATCGAGTACGACAACACCCAGAAGATCTTCAGCAACCCGAGCCAGAAGAAGACCGAGGACTACATCACCGGCCGCTTCGGCTGACCCACCTCACCCCGCCCTGTTGGCGGCGCACTCATGGAAAGAGTGGCCATTCCGCACGGGATGGCCACTCTTTTCGGGCAAGGGTGCGCTTCTGGGCGGACGGGGGGGTTAGTGGAGGCGGAAGTGGGGGGTGCCGTTGTCCGGGTCGTCCAGGTGCGGAGTCACCGGGGTTGCCGCGTCGCGGGTGGCGGCGGCTCGCGCGACACCGGTCAGGTCGCCGGCCGCGGCCACCTGCCCCAACGTCACCAGCGTCGGCGGCAGCATGTTCAGTTCACCCGCCTCCGCCTTGGCCCGGGCGTCCGCCGGCGGGAGCCAGAGCGTGCGGTCGGCCTCCCGTGACACGTTCCGGGGCCGCTGGCCCTGCGGCAACAGGGCCACGAAGAAGTACGTGTCGAAGCGGCGCGGCTCGAACTCCGGCGTGATCCAGCGGCTCCACGGCAGCAGCAGGTCGGAGCGGAGGGTGAGTCCCCGATCGGCGAGCAGGCCCGCGAAGCCGACCTCGCGCTGCTCCAGCGCGACCCGGGCGGTTTCCCACTCGTCCCCGCTCACGTCGCCGACGACGCTCGCCGCGTTCGCGCCGGCGAGCAGCACCCCGGCCTCCTCGAAGACCTCCCGGGCGGCGGCGCAGACCACCGCCTGCGCGGCGTCCGGCGCGAGCCCGAGCCGTTGGCCCCACTCGGCCGGCGTCGGACCGGCCCAGTCCAGGTGGGTCTCGGAATCCGACCGGTCCACCCCGCCGCCCGGGAAGGCGTACATCCCACCGAAGGTCATCGCGGCGACGCGACGGATCAGGTACACCTCGAAGCCGGGGCCGACCGGGCGGAGCAACAGCACGGTGGCGGCCACCCGGGGCACCGCCGGCACCCCACCCTCGGCACGGAACCGCCGGGCGTGCTCCACCAGAGCCGGCGGCGCGGGGAAGCCGTCGGGGTCGATCGTCATGCCGTGAGCCTAGTCGCGCCCGCCGGGAGCGCATGATCGCCCGTTCACCTGGCTGGACTAGCGTTGCCGCCATGACTCGTTGGGGCATCCTGGCCACCGGCCACATCGCCGCCCGCTTCGCCGAGGACCTCCGGCTGGTGCCGGACGCGGAGCTGGTCGCCGTCGGTTCGCGTACGCCGGAGAGCGCGAAGCTCTTCGCCCAGAAGCACGACGTGCCGCGCGCGTACGGCTCGTGGGCGGAACTGGCCGCGGACCCGGAGGTCGACGCCGTGTACGTGGCGACGCCGCACTCCGCCCACCACGCGGCCGCCATGACCTGCCTCACGGCCGGGCGGGCGGTGCTGCTGGAGAAGCCGTTCACGCTCGACGTGGCGACCAGCAAGGAGCTCATCGACACCGCCCGCGCCGCCGGGGTCTTCCTCATGGAGGCCATGTGGATGCGCACCAACCCGGTGATCCTGCGCCTGGTCGAGTTGATCGCCGACGGCGCGATCGGCACCGTGACCAGCGTGCAGGCCGACTTCGGGGCATCCGGGCCGTTCCCGCCCGAGCACCGGATGCGGGCCCGGGTGCTGGGCGGCGGCGCCCTGCTCGACCTGGGCATCTACCCGATCAGCCTGGCGCACCTGCTGCTCGGGGTGCCCCAGCACGTCCGCTCCTGGGCCAAGATCGGCCCGGAGGGCGTGGACGAGAACACCGGCGTCGTGTTCGGTTACGACTCGGGCGCGGTCGCGACGCTCAGCTGCGGCATCATCGGGGCCACCCCGCTGGTCGCCTCGGTCACCGGTACCGCCGGCCGGATCGACCTGCCGGCGCCGTTCTTCCGGCCCGACTCGCTGACCCTGCACCGGGCCGGCGCCGAGCCGGAGACCGTCTCGCTGGACGTGCCCGGCGGGGGCTACCAGTACGAGGCGATCGAGGTGCAGCGCTGCCTGGCGGAGGGCCTGCTCGAGAGCCCGCTGGTGCCGCACTCCACCACCCTCGAGGTGATGACGCTGCTCGACACGATCCGGGGCCAGATCGGCGTCGACTACGCGTGAGCGTCGATCGGATGTGAAACAGAGGCCCCGGCCGTCGCTTCCGCGACGGCCGGGGCCTCTGTTCAGTCCGGGCTCGCTCCGGGGTGCCGGCCCCCGGCGTCCTCGGCGAGCGGTGGCTCAGCCGAAGAGCGGGCGCACCACCAGGTACGCGATGCAGGAGATCAGCGCCGCGGCGGGGAACGTGATGATCCAGGCGAGCACGATGTTGCCCGCCACGTTCCAGCGGACCGCGGAGAGCCGCTTCGTGGCACCCACGCCCATGATCGCCGAGGTGATCGTGTGCGTCGTGGAGATCGGCGCCTTGAGCACCAGGGCGTTGAAGTAGAGCACCGCGCTGGCCACCATCTCGGCCGCGAAGCCCTCCGGCGGACCCAGGTCGATGATCTTGCGGCCGAGGGTGCGGATGATCCGCCAGCCGCCCGCGTACGTGCCGAGCGCCAGCATGGTCGCGGAGGTCCAGAAGACCCAGCCCGGGATGTGCGTCTTGCTCTCCTGGAATCCACCCGTGTAGAGCGCGAGGACCACGATGCCCATGGTCTTCGCCGCGTCCTGCATGCCGTGGCCCACCGACATGGCCGCCGCCGATGCGGTCTGCGCCCAGCGGAAGCCTCGATTCAGCTTGCCCGGCTGCCCCTTCCGGAACAGCCAGAGGATCGCGAGCATCACCAGGTAGCCCAGCGTAAGGCCGACGATCGGCGAGAGCACCATCGGCAGGATGACCTTCTCGACGATGTTCACCCACTGCACCACGCCGCCGCTGGCGAGGAGGGTGGCGCCGACCAGGCCACCGAACAGGGCGTGCGAGGACGACGACGGCAGGCCGAAGTACCAGGTGATGAGGTTCCAGCAGATCGCACCGAGCACGCCGGCGAAGACGACCCCGAGGCTGCCCACCCCGGTGGGTAGCGTGACCAGGCCGTCGCCGACCGTCTTCGCCACGCCTGCGCCGAAGTGCGCCCCGACGAAGTTTCCGACGGCCGCCAGCAGGAGGGCGACCCGGGGTGTCAGCGCCCGGGTGGAGACGCTCGTCGCGATCGCGTTGGCGGCGTCGTGGAAACCGTTGGTGTAGTCGAACACCAGGGCAGCCGCGATCACCGCCAGAACGGCGATGAGTTCGGGGGTCACAGGATCAGGACTCCTTGACCGCGATGGTCTCGACCGTGTTGGCCACGTGCTCGAAGGCGTCGCACGCGGCTTCGAGCTCGTCGGCGACCTCCTTCATCTTCAGCACGGTCAACGCGTCGTACTCGCCGGAGAAGAGGCGGACGAGCAGCATCCGGTACGCCTGGTCACCGTCGTTCTCCAGTCGGTTGCACTCGATCCAGTAGTCCTCGAGATCCTTCATCGACTTGAGCCGGGGCATCGCCTCGGCGGTCAGCTTCGCCTGCTGGTCGAGCACGTTGACCAGCTCGTGCATCTCCCGGGGCAGCGACGGCAGCTTCGTCAGGCCGTACAGGTAGAGGAGGTTCCCCACCGCCTCCAAGTGGTCCATCACGTCGTCGAGCAGCGACCCGAGCCGGTAGATGTCCTCCCGGTCGAACGGGGTGATGAAGGTAGAGTTGATCTTCTTGTACAGCTCGTGGGTGATCTGGTCGCTGTCGTGCTCCACCTCGGTCAACCGCTCGCTGACCGACTGCACCTCGACACCGGGCAGAGCCAGCTCGTTGAGCAGCTCGGTGCCCCGGACCAAGTTCTGCGCGGCCCTGGTGAAGAGCTCGTAGAAGGCCCCCTCGGTGGGGCGGAAGGAAAACTTCACAGCACGGACCTCGTCGTGTCGGTGGAAGGGTGGCGGACGCCGCCAGGACGCCTGCCCTGGGAATGCTAGGGAACGACGGTGGCGGGAAATTCCCGGCCCACCCCAGGCCAGGCCACATTCATCGCTCGTTCACCTGCCGTTCACCTCGGGCGTCCCTCGCGCCTCGACGACCCCAGTTCGCAGCCGCTCCCGCTCCCGCTCCGGATCGAAACCGGCGGGCGGATACCCCAGGTCGAGAGTGTCGAACGTCTCTCGGAGCAGATGCCCCACCGCCCAGTCCCGGTACCACTTGCGATCGGCGGGCACCACGAACCAGGGCGCGGCGTCCGTGCCGCACCGGCCCAGCGCATCGGCGTACGCGGCCTGGTAGTCGTCCCAGCGGCCCCGGGCGGCCACATCCGCCGGGTTGTACTTCCAGTACTTGCGCGGGTCGTCGAGCCGTGCGAGCAGGCGCTCGCCCTGCTCCGCGTACGAGATGTGCAACATGACCTTGATCAGCGTCACGCCGCTCTCCGTCAGCTCGCGCTCGAAGGCGTTGATCTCGTCGTACCGGGCCCGCCAGGTGGGCTCAGGCACCAGTGCCTCGACCCGGGCGACCAGCACGTCCTCGTAGTGGGAACGATTGAAGACCCCCAGGTAGCCGGCGGCCGGCAACGCCCGCCGGATCCGCCAGAGGAAGTCGTGCCGCAGCTCTTCGGGAGTCGGCGGACCGAAGGAGCGGATGTGCAACCCCAGCGGGTCCATGGCACCGGCGACCCGCTTGATCGTGCCGTCCTTGCCGCCGCAGTCCATCGCCTGGAGCACCAGCAGTACCCGCCGGGCCGGCCCCGACCCGCCCGTCCGGGCGGCCCCGCCCAGGGCCCCGGGACCGTCCACGGGACCCGGGTCGGGATCGGCGACCTTCGCCTCCGCGTAGAGCATCTCCTGCTGCCGGCCCAGCTCGGCTCCGATCAGCCGCACCTGGGCGCGAGCCCAGGCCTTGCGACGCTCACCGGTCACCGCCTCGCCCGGCAGCCCCGGGGTGGACCGCGGGTCGACCGTGCCGAGGTCGACCGGCGCCGTCGCCCTCAGCAGCCCCCGCAGGGGCCCGCCGACCGGCGCTACGACTTCCGTCTCACGAGGTGCCACCCTCGGATCATCACCCGTCGACGCCGAACCCGCGCGCCGACGCCGCCCCTCGCCCCCATCTCCGCCCCCGCGCGAGGGTCAGAGGACGAGGTTGAGCCATTTGCGGTACGCGGTGGCGAAGGGCTCGGTGCCGTCGCCGAGCGCGGTCAGCAGCCACCGCGCCGCGGCCTCCGCCTCGGCCACCAGCTCATCGGGGTAGCCGAAGCGCGCCCGGTGCTCGGCGAACTCGTCCTCGTCACGCAACTCCACAACGCCGGTGGCGCGCCGGCGAACCACGTCCAGGTCGAGGTCGTAGAGGTGGACGGTGTCCTCGGATTCCCAACGGGCCGGGCTGGCGATGTCGCAGTAGACCTCGCTGGTGCGGGGCGGCGGGTTGAACATGGCGGTCCACCACGCCTGGTGGGGCACCAGGAGCACGAACGGAATCTGCTCCACCGACGGACGCCCGTGGTAGATCGACTTCGTGCCGACCGGCACGCCGAGCCAAACCCCGAGGTCGTCCTCCGCGAGCCGACGAGCCGGGTAGTCGCGGTGGGCGCTGCCGTCGTACTTGCGGTAGATCACGCGGACCACGTCGCTCGGCATGAATCGCACCCTAACCGATATCGCCCACTCGTCGTAGCGCCGATGTAACGGGCTGGAACCCGACGTGCCGCCACGCGGCGGAGGGGCGCGCCCGGTGTCGGCGGCGGCGGGTACCGTCGCACGGTGACCCTGCCCCGCGCCGCCACCGGTTCCAGCACCCCGTCGGCCCGTACGGGGCGGCGTCGCGGCACCCGGCCGAGCAGCGAGAAGCTGCTCGCCGCCGCCGTGGGGGCCGTCCCCGGTGGCAGCGCCCGCCCCGGCCAGCAACAGATGACGGCCGCGATCGAGGAGTGCGTCACCGCCCGCGAGCACCTGCTGGTGCAGGCCGGCACGGGCACCGGGAAGTCCCTGGGTTACCTGGCGCCGGCGCTCACCGTCGACGGGCCGGTCGTCGTCTCCACCGCCACCCTCGCGCTCCAGTCCCAGCTCGTCGACCACGACCTGCCCCGGCTGGCCGACGCGGTCGAGCCGCTGCTCGGCCGCCGGCCCACGTTCGCCGTGCTGAAGGGGCGACACCACTACCTCTGCCTGGCCCGGCTCGACAACTCGACCGAGGAGGAACCGACCGACGGTCTCTTCGACGCACCGTCTCCCGGCCCGGCCGGCGGCAAGTGGCTCGGCGAGGCCGGTCGGCTGGGCAAGCAGGTTCAGCGGCTGCGGGACTGGGCCATGGAGACCGCGACCGGGGACCGGGACGAGCTGGATCCGGGCGTCGACGACCAGGCCTGGCGCCTGGTCTCCATGCCGGCCCGGGAGTGCGTCGGGGCGACCCGCTGCCCGTTCGGCGCGGAATGCTTCGCCGAGGCGTCCCGGGCCCGGGCACGCGAGGCGGACATCGTCGTCACCAACCACAGCCTCCTCGCGGTGGACATGCTCGCCGGGCGGCAGATCGTGCCACCGCACAAGCTGCTCATCGTCGACGAGGCGCATGAACTGGCCGACCGGGTCTCCTCGGCCGCACAGGCCGAACTGGTGCCGGAGTTGATCGACCGGTCCACCCGCCGGGCCCGACCGCTGCTGAAGCCGGAGACCGCGGAGGCGCTCACCGCCGCCGGCGACGCGCTCGCGGTGGGGCTGGCCGAGGCACCGGCCGGGCGGCTCACCGCCGGCCTGCCCGCGCCGCTGCGCGAGGCCTGCACCCTCCTCGACGCGGCCACCCGCGCCGCGCTCGACGCCATCGGGGACGTCAAGTCCGACGACCCGGACCCGGTACGCAAGCAGCAGGCCCGGGCCGTGCTGGACGAGCTGTCGACCACGGCGCAGCGGCTGCTGGAGGAGAACGAGCACGACGTCGCGTGGGTCGAGAAGCCCGACAACGGCAGCCGCCGGGCGCTGGTGGTGGCCCCACTGTCGGTCGCCGGCACCCTCGCCACCCACCTCTACGAGGACCGCACCGTGGTGGCCACCTCGGCCACCCTGACCCTCGGCGGCCGGTTCGACACGGTGGCCCGGGCGCTGGGGCTGGAGGCCCCGGCCGCTTCGCCGCCATCCCCGGCAGCCGCGGCCCTGGCCGCCGCCACCAGCAGGAGCGGCCGCGCCGGCACGAGCACCAGCGGCACCAGCGGCGAGGCGGAGCGCGACGCGGGCGGCGCGGCCACGAGCGGGCCGGGCTGGCGGTCGCTGGACGTCGGTTCGCCGTTCGACTACGCCCGGCAGGGCATCCTGTACGTCGCCGCGCACCTGCCCAGGCCGAGTGTCTCAGGCCTGCCCGACGCGGCCGGTGAGGAGCTGCTGGACCTGGTCCAGGCGCTCGGTGGTCGTACCCTCGGGCTCTTCTCCTCGCGGCGGGCCGCGCAGCAGGCGGCGGAGCTGGTCCGCGCCCGGACCGACCTGCCGGTGCTGTTGCAGGGCGAGGACGCGCTGCCCCTTCTGGTCCGCCGGTTCCGCGAGGAGCGCGAGACCTGCCTGTTCGGGGTGATGTCGCTCTGGCAGGGGGTGGACGTGCCCGGCGACTCCTGCCAGCTGGTGGTGATCGACCGGCTCCCCTTCCCCCGGCCCGACGAGCCGCTCGCGGCGGCCCGGGCGGCCGCGGTGGACGCCAGCGGCGGCTCGGGTTTCGCCGCGGTCAGCGTGCCGATCGCCGCCATCCGGCTCGCGCAGGGAGTGGGTCGGCTCATTCGGGCGACCGGCGACAAGGGAGTCGTCGCCGTGCTCGACTCACGGTTGGAGACCGCCCGCGGCTACGGCCCGTTCCTGCGCCGATCGCTGCCGCCGTTCTGGTACACCACCCGGCGGGACGTCGTCCAGGGTGCGTTGAAGCGTCTCGCCGCGTCCTGACCCGACCGTTGCCGGTCCGTCGTGGACGGCGGGGCGGTCAGGGGGTCTGCGAGGCGACCACCACGGCGTCCGGCGGGGTCGCCGGCACGGTACGAGCGGCGAGCCGGCGGATGGCCGTGTTCAGGACCGCGATCAGCGGTACGGCGACCAGCGCGCCGGTGATCCCGGCGAGCACCACGCCGGCGGCGATACCGATGATCACCGCGAGTGGGTGGATGGCCACCGCACGACCCATGATCAGTGGCTGGAGCACGTGCCCCTCCACCTGCTGCACGCCGATCACCACGCCGAGGATGATCAGCGCGGTCACCGGGCCGCTGTCGACGAGCGCGACCAGCACGGCGACCCCGCCCGAGAGCGCCGCCCCGACGATCGGGATGAACGCCCCCAGGAAGACGAGCGCGGCGAGCGGGAAGGCGAACGGGATGTCGAAGATGACCAGGAAGATGCCGATGCCGACGGCGTCGATGAAGGCGACCAGCACGGTGGCCCGTACGTAGGCGACCAGCGTCCCCCAGGCGGCGCGGCCGGCGTCGTCCACCCGCCAGCGGGCGGCCACGGGCAGCAGCCGCACCAGGAAGCGCCAGATCCGGTTGCCGTCACGCAGGAAGAAGAACGTGGCGAAGAGCACCAGCAGCAGGCCGGTGACCACCTCGGCGACGGTGCCCGAGATGGTGGTGGCCGCATCCGTGAACCGGCCGGTGTTCTCACTGACCCACTTCTGACCCTCCTCGATGTAGCGATCCAGCTGGCTGTCGGAGACGTGCAGCGGGCCGGTCTTCAGCCACTCCTGAATCTGCCGGACACCCTGCGAGGACTTCTCGCTCAGCTCCGGCACACCCTTGATGAACTCGTTCACCACCAGGGTCAGCGTGCCGACCACCGCGGCCAGGCCGCCGACCAGCACCACCCCGGTCGCCAGCGACCGGGGGAAGCGGACCCGCAGCAGCCAACCCACCGCAGGTGCCAGCAGCGCCGACAGCAGCAGCGCGATGGCGAGCGGAATGATCACGATGCGGATCGTGCCGACGATCCTCAGCAGCGCCCAGGCGACCAGGCCGATCACGATCAGGCGCCACGACCAGGCGGCGGCGATGCGCAGCGCGTGGGGCACCTCGGCGTCGTCCCGGCTGGTGGTGCTCGGCGGCGGGGGCGGTGGCAGTTCCTCGTCGACCACCGTCGCCGCCGGTGGCGCCATCGGGCCCGGCGACGCCGGCGAGGCCAGGCCGGCCTCGGCGGGAACGTCGCCGGAGGCGGCCTGCGCGGATCGTCTGGACGACCGCGCCGTCTCGTACGCACGACGGAACCGGTCGCGTACCCGCTCGAAGCGGCTCAAGCGCACCTCCTGGCAAGACGGCCGGTCCGCCCACGGTGACAGGTCGGACAGCATACGCCGACGCTCGTCACCATAGGCCCCTTGTGCGACATTGCCCTGGCCACCGTGACGGTAACCACCGGTCGAGGAGCGGGGGCGACACGGTAGCGTCTGCGACGTGACCGCCGACAACGATCTCGACTCCGGCCTGCCCATCCGCATGCTGCACGACCGCGTGCTGGTCAAGTTGGAGGGAAGCGAGGGCGAGCGCCGCTCCAGCGCCGGCATCGTGATCCCGGCGACCGCGGCGGTGGGCAAGCGTCTGGCCTGGGCCACCGCCGTCGGGGTGGGTCCGAACGTCCGTTCCATCGTCTCCGGCGACCGGGTCCTCTTCGACCCCGACGACCGGTCGGAGGTCGAACTGCACGGGCGCGGCTACGTGCTGCTGCGCGAGCGGGACGTACACGCGGTCGCCGCCGAGCGGGTGGAGGTCGACGCCACCGGGCTCTACCTCTAGCCCGCTCCCCGCGGACCGGCGCCGGACGGTGCCGGCTTTCCCGCCGCCGACCGCACGGACGCCGTTTGCACCGCTCCCCGCCGGGAAGCCAGCCCGCACCACCGGCCCTGGGGAGGGACGATGCCCGAATGGATCAGGAAGCTGCTGTTCTGGGGCTTCATCGCGTTCCTGATCTACTTCATGGCGTTCCGGCCGGACGGCGCGGCGAACATCTTCAAGGCGATCGGGGCGGGACTGGTGGCCATGTTCCAGGGACTCGGTGACTTCCTCACCAGCCTGATGACCTGACCCGCCCGGCGACCCGCGCCGGCCCGCCCGAGTATCCGGACCGGTCGGCACCGGCTCGCACTCCGGCGCCGCCCGGTCAGGCGTGCCAGGGCGGGCCGGGCTGCGGCACGTGCCAGCCGGGCGGCGCGGGCGCGGGTGGTGGCCCGCCCAACACCACCGGGATCGGCACCACCGGCTCGTCCGGCGCGTTCACGCTCCGCTGGGAGCCGTCCGGAAAACGCAGGTGGTAGCGGTTTCCGTCCCACACCCCGGCGGGCGCCTGCGGGTCCCGGCCGACGAAGAACGAGCGGTACGCCGTGATCGACTCCAGCAGCTCCCGCTCCTCCCGGGCGGTCCGCTCCTGATCCGCCGCCTTCCGGTCGAGGCCGCGCAGCGACCCGTCGCGCAACAGCGCCAGCCGGGTGGCCGCGAACTGGTAGCCGCGCATCGCCTTCACCCCGGCGTCCCCGGCCACCCGTCGCGCCCAGGCGCGGGCCGCGTGCCGACGGCCGAGACTGCTCAGCGCCGCCACCTCGGGTGGGCTCAACCAGCCGGCCCGGACGTAGTCCGGCAGCCTGCGCTCGGTGAGCCGCCCCTCCCAGGCGCGCAGCCAGACGGCCAGCCCGACCATGCCGAAGAAGATCGGCACCATCAGGCCGATGAAGCCGTACAGCATGATCAGCGGCTGGTTGGTGGCCTGGCTGAGCGTCGGCAGCAGGTTCCACGTGCCGTGCAGCATCATGGCCACCAGCAGCCCCGCGACGGGGGCGAGCACCCGGACCCGACGGTCGGCCGTACGGGCGGCGATGCCCAATCCGACACCGGTCATCGAGGTGAAGAGCGGATGGGCGAACCCGAACAGCAGGATCCGGACGATGAAGATGGCGATGACCTGCTGTGCCCCCGTCGCCGGCCCGTACCTGTCGACACCTGTCGCGAAGCCGTACCCGCCGAGGTAGAGGATGTTCTCCACCATCGCGAAGCCGACCGCCGAGAGCCCGCAGTAGACCAGCCCGTCGGTGATCCCCGACCACTCCCGTCGCCGGAACACCAGCAGCAGGATCGGCCCGAGGGCCTTCGTCGACTCCTCGACGAAGGGTGCGACCAGCACTCCGGTGAGCGCGGCCGGCAGTTTCGCGTGGGCGAGCTGGCCGGCCGCGAAGTCGTTCACCGTCAGCGCGGCGGCGGTGGCGACGAACGCACCCCAGGTGAAACAGAAGATGAGGTACTTCAGCGGCTCGGGCTCGTACCGGTCGAGCCAGAGGAAGCAGGCGACCAGCACGGGCACCGGCAGGAGGGCGGCGACCGTACCGATCAGCAGCGCCTGCACGCCGATGTTCTCGCCGATCGTGTAGACCATGAAGACCGCGCACGCCGCGATGAGGAGCACCAGCCCGGCGAGCACCAGGAACCGCCGCCAGCCCAGCCGGCGCAGCGGCATCCGGAGCGCGGCACCGGGACCGGGCGGAACGGACGGCGACGGCGGCGCGCTGCCGGGCGGGGTGTCGGCCATGCGGTCAGCCTAGCCACCGCCGGGCGGGTGGTTCTGGCGCATCGGCAGCCGCTATGCTGCCGACAGGTCACGAGCGCCAGCGTCAAGCCCCGGCTTGCTGGCCGGCAACCCTCGTCGAGTTCGCGGTGGGGTGCCCCGGGTGATGACCGGGCCCGGCCCGATCCGCGTGCCGGGCAAGCGCGGACCCCGTCCCGACGTCGCCCCGGGGTCCCTGGCCCGGGAGGTTCCCGCGTGTCCGTCACCCTCGTATCCCCGATCGCCACCGCGCCGGCCGCTCCGGCCGGGACCGAGCCGCTCGCCGTGCTCGGCGTACCGGATGAGATCAACCTCGACTACGCCGCCACCGCGCCGTGCGCGCGGGTCGCGGCCGACGCGGTGGCCGCGCTGCTTCCGTGGTACGCGAGCGTGCACCGCGGCGCCGGGGCCCTCTCCCGCCGCTGCACGCTCGCCTACGAGCGGGCCCGGCAGACGGTGGGTGACTTCTTCGGCGCTCGGGCCGAAGACCATGTGATCTTCACTCGCAACACGACGGACGCGCTGAACCTGCTGGCCCGGGCGTTGCCCGCCGGCACCACCGTGGTCACCTTCGGCGGCGAGCACCACGCGAACCTGCTGCCCTGGCCGCGCGGCTCGGTCCGGCTGCCCGTGCCCGCGGACCCGGGCGAGGCGGTACGTGCCCTGGACGCGGCGCTCACCGAGCTGCGCCGGGCGGCGCAGCCCGGGCTGCCGGTACTGGTGGCGGTCACCGGGGCGAGCAACGTGACCGGCGAGCGCTGGCCGGTGGCCGAGCTGGCCCGGGTGGCCCGGCGCCACGGGGCCCGGATCGCCCTGGACGCCGCGCAGCTCGCCCCACACGCACCGGTCGACCTGCTGGCGCTGGACGTCGACTATCTCGCCGTCTCCGGCCACAAGCTCTACGCCCCGTTCGGGGCCGGGGCGCTGATCGGCCGGGCGGACTGGCTCGACGACGCGCAGCCGTACCTGGCCGGCGGTGGCGCCACGGCCCGGGTCGGGGCGGCCACCCACGAGGTCACCTGGGCGGTCGGGCCGGCCCGGCACGAGGGCGGAACCCCCAACCTGCTCGGCGCGGTCGCGCTGGCCGCCGTGTGCGACGCCCTCGCGGACGCGGACCGTGCGGCGCTGCACGACCGGGAGCAGCGCCTGCTCGGCCGGCTGCGCGACGGCATCGCGGCGCTGCCGCACGTCGTGGAGCTGCGCACCTTCGGTCCCGACGCGCCCCGGGTGGGCATCGTCTCCTTCGTGGTGGCGGGGCGGGACTCCTCCGACGTGGCCGCCGAGCTGGCCCGGGAACACGCCATTGGGGTACGCGACGGGTTGTTCTGCGCCCACCCGCTCGCCCAGCGACTGCTCATCGAGGCGGCCACCCGCGCCGGACGGCGGGACCTGCCGCCGACCGCGTTGCGGGCCAGCATCGGGCTGGGCAGCACGGAGGAGCACGTCGACCGGCTGCTCGCGGCCCTCGCCACGTTCGCCTGAACGCCCGGCGGCGGACCGCCGGTCGGTCACCGGCCCACGGGCACGGCCGGCCTGGCACACCATGTGCCCGGCCGGCGGGTCAGCCGACCGGAGGCGCGGTGGGGGGTTTCGGCCGTCCGCCATCCGGTTCGGGGCGGGCGCCGGGGGGCGTGTTGTGTTCGCCGAAGGACTGCCGGATCAGCCGGTTCGCCTCCTCCTGCTCGATGCCGGAGGCGACCAGCAGGTCACTCGCCGCCGTGCGGACCTGGGCCACGACCACGCTGCCGGAGAAACCCACCCCTTCGTCGTACGCCCGGCCGGCCTCGCTGACCGCGCGCAGCGACCGCTCCCGGGCCTGCTGAGGCTCGTCGCCGACGGCGAACTCGTGTCTGAGCAGGCGCACCGCCTCCGCGAGGTGGTCGACGGCGTCCGACATCGGTTCGGGGACCGGCTCCTCGTCCTCGATCAGGGTCACCGCGCGGCGGATGAGTGTGCCGCTGTTGCGCATCGCCCGGTCGATCGGGTCGGCCGCCTCCGCGTAGTGGGTCAACTCGTTGCGGCGGTGCCACCGAGCCGGGGACAGGGTCGCGGTCTCCTTCGCCCCGTCGATCGCCTCGACGAAGGTGGCCAGCTCCGACTTGTTGTCACGGAGCCGGTCCAGGGCCCGTTGCACTCGGGCGCGATCCCGGTTCCGCAGGCCCTCGGCGGTGGCGTCGAGCTGGGAGGCGAGCAGATCGAGCGCCGGCCGGGCGGCCCGGTTGAGCACTCGGAGCGGGTTCAGCGGCAGCAGGACCGCGGTCACCAGCAACGCCACCCCGCCGCCGAGGAAGGCGTCGACGAACCGAGGTATCTCCAGGTTCATCGTGGAGGGGCTCAGCGTCACGATCAGTACGGCGGTGGCCGCCGCCTGGATCACGATCGCCACGCTCGCGCCCGCGAAGATCGTCAGCAGGATGGCCGCGGTGACCACGAGGCCGAGCTGCCAGGCCCCGGTGCCGAGGACGTAGACCAGACCGTCGCCGATCGCCACCCCGATGGCCACCCCGACGATCAGCTCCACCGTGCGCCGGAACCGCTGGCCGACGGAGGCCGCCAGGGTGCCGACCGCCGAGATGGGAGCGAAGACCGGCTGCGGGTTGCCGAGCAGCCGGTGCGACACCAGGTACGCCAACAGGGCCGCCAGCCCGGCCTGCACGGCCAGCCCGGCGGCCATCCGGACCCGGTGCAGCCGATCGTGCAGGGTCGCCTTGCTAATGTGGCGGACCTGCTCCATCGCGTCGGCGATACGCGCGCTGTCGACGTCGGCGACCAGCTCCCGAGGGCGCACACGCCTGATCCGTCCACGCTCCCGAGTCGCCGCCATGTCCGCTACTACCCGAGGTGTGCCGGGTGAATCCTCGCTTCCGCATCGTTCCCGGCTGGGGCAGACTCGTCGGGTGGCCGACCTACTCGAACGGTGGCGGGCGGCGGCCCGGGGCGCCGGGGCGACCGGCCCGGCCGGGCTGACCGACGCCGGCGAAGAGCTGATACACCGGTGGCGGGAGCCGCACCGGCACTACCACACCGTCGACCACCTGCGCGCGGTGCTCGACGTGGTCGATCGGCACGCCGAGCTGGCCGTACGACCGGATCTGGTCCGGCTGGCCGCCTGGTGTCACGACGCGGTCTACGACCCACGCGCCGGCAGCGACGCGAACGAGCAGGACAGCGCCGAACTGGCCGTCCGGCTGCTCACCGGCCTCGGGCTGGCGCCTCACGCGGTGGCGGAGGTCCGCCGGCTGGTGCTGCTCACGGCCGGGCACCTGGTCGACGCCGGGGACGCCGACGGCGCCCTGCTCTGCGACGCCGACCTCGCGGTGCTGGCCGCGCCTCCCGCGGCGTACGAACGGTACGCGGGGGCGGTGCGGCGCGAATACGCACACGTGCCCGAACCGGACTTCCGGATCGGCAGGGCACGGGTGCTCAACGGGCTGCTCGGCCTGCCCGCGCTGTTCCGGTCACCGCCGCTGGCCCGCCGTTGGGAGCAGCCGGCACGGGCGAACCTGCGCCGCGAACTGACGGCCCTGACCACCCCGGGATCCGCTCCGGCGTAGCGGAATCGCCGGCCTGCGCCGCCCGCACCAGGTGCTTCGGCCGGCGCAGCCCGGCACCGCGGAGCAGCCGGACCAGCTCGCGGCTGGGCACCACCCGGGCACCGAGCCAGACGGCCACCGGGAACCGGTCGGCCGGGATGTCGTAGTGGTCCCGGTCGAAGCCACGCCGGGGCGCACCGAGCGCCTCGGCAAACGCGTGCAGTTCCGCGTAGGAGACGTCGCTGATCAGATGGGACCAGAGTCGGCCGCGCGACGGCCAGGCGGGCCGATCCAGGTAGAGCATGGCCGTAAACCTAGCGCGGGGTCCGGGAACGCCGGCGGTGTCGCACGAGGGCCAGGCGGCGATCCGGGGCGGCCCGGTGACCGATCCTGAAGACGACGCATGCCCGCACCGCAGTGGATCATGTTGATGAACGGCGTACGGGCACCTAGCCTCTCCTGCATGGCCGGATCCCCCCTCATCGACGAACTGCGTGCCGCCCTCGGCGAGAGCGCCGTGCTGACCGACCCGGACCTGCTCCGGACGCACGAACGCGACGAAGCCGACCTCTGCGTCGCCGGCACCCCGTTGGTCGTCACCCGCCCGCGCAGCACCGAGGAGGTGGTGGCCGTGGTCCGGGCCGCCGCCCGGCACGGGGTACCGGTGGTGCCGCAGGGAGCCCGTACCGGCCTGGCGGGCGCCGCGAACGCGGTGGACGGCGCGGTGGTGCTCAGCACCGTCGCCATGAACGAGATCCGGGAGATCGACCCGGTGAGCCGGATCGCGGTGGTGCAGCCGGGCGTGGTGAACGCGACGCTGGCCGCCGCGGTGGCGAAGCAGGGACTCTGGTACCCGCCGGACCCGGGCTCCTGGGAGTCCTCCACCATCGGCGGCAACGTCGCCACCAACGCCGGCGGCATGTGCTGCGTGAAGTACGGCGTGACCACCGAGTACGTGCTCGGCCTGGAGGTGGTGCTCGCCTCCGGCGAGGTGCTGCGTACCGGCCGGCGGACGGCGAAGGGCGTGGCCGGGTACGACCTCACCAGGCTCTTCGTCGGCTCGGAGGGCACCCTCGGCGTGGTCACCGAGGTGACGGTCGCGCTGCGCCCGGCCCCGGCGGAGTCGCTCACCCTGGTCGCGGTCTTCCCCACCACGGCGACCGCGGGCGCGGCGGTGGCCGAGATCGCCGCCCGCGGGCTCAGCCCGAGCCTGCTGGAACTGCTGGACCAGACCCACCTGCGGGCCATCGAGGCGTACCAGCCGATGGGCCTGCGTACCGACGCCCAGGCGCTGCTGCTGGCCGCCGCCGACACCGGCACCCGGGCCGCGGACGACCTGGCCGCGCTGGCGGAGGTGTGCGAGGCGGCCGGTGCCGATGAGGTCTACGCCGCCACCGACGCGGTCGAGGCGGCCGCCCTGCTCCAGGCCCGTCGGCTCGCTCACCCCGCGATGGAGAAGTTCGCCGCGGACGCGTACCCGGGTGGCAACGGCGGCCTGGTCATCGATGACGTGGCGGTGCCTCGCGGCTCGCTCGCCGCGCTGCTCGACGGGCTGTCCCGGATCGCGGCGGAGTGCGACGTGCCGATCGGCGTGGTGGGGCACGCCGGGGACGGCAACATGCACCCGAACATCGTGGTGGACCGCGCCGACCCGGCCAGCCTGGAACGCGGCCGGCGCGCCTTCGACGAGATCATGCGGCTCGGGCTGGAACTCGGCGGCACCTGCACCGGGGAACACGGGGTGGGCCTGCTCAAGCGGGAGTGGCTGGCGCGCGAGATCGGGCCGGTGGGCGTACGCGTGCACCAGGCGATCAAGGCTGCGCTGGACCCGACCGGGCTGCTGAACCCCGGCAAGGTGCTCTGAGCCTCCGGCGTCAGCCCTTCAGCTCGGCCGGTGTGGCCTGGGTGAGCAGCAGGAGGATCTCGCCGGCGATCCGTGGATCCTCCACCCCGGGGCAGTCCTCGGTGGTGATCGACCCGACGGCGGTGAGCAGGCTGGAGGTCAGCGCGTCGATGCAGGTGGACCGGTAGCGCCGTGCCTGGTCGGTCTCCGTGGCGAGCGCCGGGTCGGTGAGGAGCTGCTGCAACCGGTTCACCTGCTCCGGAGCGAGGCTGCCGGTGGAGTTCACCCCGTCCCCGGCGCAGTCGAGGCACTTCCAGACGCCGTCCCGCTCGACCTGGAGGGTGCGCAGCGGGCCGTACTCGCCGAGCTTCTGGAAGAGGCTCACCTGGCCGTCCCCCACGGTCGTCGGGGCACCCGGCTCCGGTAGCGCGCTGGCCGGATCGTCCGTCGCGGGCACCGGCTCCTCTGTGGACGCGTGGACGAGGGTGCAGCCGGTCAACGTGGCGACCAGCACCGCGCTGAGGAGAGGAGCGAGCAGACGGGAACGGGAACGGCGTGACACTCGCCGGAAGCTACAGCACCGCCGGTTGTGCCTGGTAGCCCTACAGCTCGGTAGCTTACGGGCCGTCGGCGGCGGTCAGCTGGAGGGCAGCTCCGCCGGGTCGCCGTCGCCGCCCCGGTCGGCGGCGTAACCGCGCACGTCCGGCGCGCCGAGTCGGACCGCGTCGGCCGCGACGTCGTCCGGCATCAGCTGGGACTCCCGCTCCGCCTCGACCCGGGCCCGGTAGTGCTCCACCTCGCGGGCCCGGCGCGCCGCGTCCCAGCCGAGTACCGCGCCCATCAACTCCGCCGCGTGCTCCGCCGACTCGACGCCCCGGTGACTGGTCTCGATCGAGATCCGGGTACGCCGGGTGAGCACGTCC
This sequence comes from Micromonospora sp. NPDC005367, assembly GCF_040606825.1. Lineage (NCBI taxonomy): Bacteria > Bacillati > Actinomycetota > Actinomycetes > Micromonosporales > Micromonosporaceae > Micromonospora > Micromonospora sp. NPDC005367. The sequence goes on from NZ_JBEXFP010000006.1 coordinate 130,133, forward strand.
TCCAGGTGCAGCGCCCCTTCGGCCCGGGCCGCGTACGTGACCTCGGCGGCCAGGTACTCCGGCGCTCCGGCCAGCGGGATGCCGAGCAGCGGCTCGGCATCGATCAGCGCGAGGACGTCCAGGGTGAGGGTGCCGTACCGCTCCAGCAGATGCTCCACCACGCCGACCGGCACGCCGTGTCGCCGCGCCAGGTCGGCCCGGTCCCGCCACATCGCGGTGTACCCGTCGGCGCCCAGCAACGGCAGGTCTGCGGTGCGCGACGGGCGTACCCCACCGAGGCGCCGCGCGGCCCGGTTCACCACGTCCGAGGCCATCACGCGGTACGTGGTGTACTTGCCGCCGGCCACCAGCAGCAGCCCGAGCATCGGCTCGACGACCGCGTGCTCGCGGGAGAGTTTCGAGGTGGAATCCGCCTCACCCGCCAGCAGCGGGCGCAACCCCGCGTACACGCCCTCGATGTCCGCCGTGGTGAGTGGACGGTCCAGCACCGTGTTGACCTGATCGAGCAGGTAGTCGATGTCGCTCGCGGTCGCCGCCGGATGCGAGCGGTCCAACTGCCAGTCGGTGTCGGTGGTACCGATGATCCAGTGACCGCCCCACGGGATGACGAAGAGGACACTTCGGGCCGTACGCAGGATCAGGCCGGTCTCGCCCGTGATCGCCGAGCGGGGCACCACCAGGTGCACCCCCTTGGAGGCCCGTACGCGCAGGCCGGGCCGGAGCCCGACGTCGTTCAACATCCGCGCCATGTCGTCGCTCCACACACCGGTGGCGGCGATGACGGTACGGGCCCGCACCTCGAACTCGGCGTCCGGCGAGCCGCCCGGCGCCTCCATGTCCCGTACGCGGACCCCGGTGACCTCCCGCGCCTGCCGGATCAGGCCGACCGCCCGGGCGCTGCTCACCACGGTGGCACCGAGGCTGGCCGCGGTGCGGGCCAGGGTCACCACCAGCCGGGCGTCGTCCACCTGGCCGTCGTAGTAGCGGATCGCCCCGGCGAGCACGTCGGCGCGCAGACTCGGGAAGATCCGGCGGGCCCCCTCCCGGGTCAGGTGCCGGTGCAGCGGCATGCCGCGACCGGTGCCGAAGATCCCGGCGAACGCGTCGTACGTCGCCACCCCGGTGCCGTAGTAGGAGCGGCGGAAGACCCGACCCGGCAGGTCCCGCACGCCTCGACCGGCGGGGAGCGGCACCAGGAACGGCACCGGCCGGACCAGGTGCGGCGCCAGCCGGGTGGCCAGCAGCCCACGCTCGGTGAGCGCCTCGTGGACCAGGTGGAACTCCAACTGCTCCAGGTAGCGCAGCCCGCCGTGGATCAGCTTGCTGGAGCGGCTGGAGGTGCCGGCGGCGAGATCGCGCGCCTCGACCAGGGCCACCTTCAGCCCTCGGGAGGCCGCGTCCAGGGCAGCGCCCGCCCCGGTCACCCCACCGCCGATCACCAGCACATCGAACCGCTCCGCCCGAAGTTTGCGCAGGTCGCTGCTGCGACGGTCGGGCGACAGCCGGCCGGCGAGGGATCGGGAGACGTTGGGGTCGCGCACCCGTCCACCGTAACCGCCGAGAACATCCGGCGGCACGTCGCAGGGGCTCGCCCCGCCGGCCCGACCGGTGCGCGCCCGGGGGTCACCCGCAGCCGTACCGGTCCGCGGGCGGCGGCCCGTCGTACTGTTTCTCAATGCCCCATCCCCCGCAGTGGGCCGACGCCCGCGCGTCGAACGGTTCCTCGCCCTGGCCGGTGGTCGGGGCCGTCCTGGTCGGCTGCTGGACCGTCGCGGTGACCGCGCCGACCCAGATCGGCGGCTGGCTGGTCGACCAGGTGCTGCTCGGCTTCGGGCGGGACCGGGTCGGCTGGCTCTGGCCGGTGGCGGGCCTGCTGACCGTGCTGCTGGTCGGTACGCCCGCGCTGCTGCTCGCCCTGCTGCCCCGCTCGGGTGTGGTGCGCGCCATCGGCCGGGTCTGGCTGGCCGGCGTGGTCGTGCTCGGCTCGTTCACGCTGCTGCGGGCGATCCCACCGGTGCATCACGAGGCGTACCTCGCCGGGTTCGCCGTGACCGCCGCGCTGGCCGCGCTGATCCTGGGCCGGCTCGCTCGCCGCCGGGCGGAGGCCGTACCTGCGGCTGGGGTCGACCCGGGTGGCGCCGCGCCGCGCCGCAGGACGCTCGGGGGGCTGCGGCCCGCGCCGGTCACGATGCTCGCGATCGCCGGCGGACTCGCGTTGCTGCTGCCCTGGGCGTGGCTGGGTGCGCTCGGCGGGCTGCTGGAGACGGTGCTCGCCGCGCTGGCGGCCGCGGCGCTCGGCGCGGTGGCCGGGGCGCTCCTCGACGCCGGTTTCTGGTCCCGGTTCGCGGTCGGCGAGCCGCCCCGGCCGGCCCGCCTGGTGCTGGTCGGCGGCTTGGTCGCCGGCGTGGCACTGCTGCTGCTCGCCGCCGGGGCCGGCCAGTCGGGCGCACAACTGCCGGCCCTGCTCACCCTCCCCCCGACCGGTTTCGCGTTGGCTGCCCTGCATGCCGCCGGCCGCCGCCGGGGGCCCGCCGGCGTGGCGTCCGCCGCTCCGACCCGGTGGCTCGTCGGGCTCGCCGCGTTCGGGCCGCTGGCCTTCGCCGACCCGGAGGAGATCAGCCTGCTGCTGGTCGGCAGCCGGGATGTGCCGTACTGGGTGGCGGTCATCGCCGGTGCCGGGCTCGCCGTGGCGCTGCTCCTCGCCGCCGGGTACGGGGTGCTGCTCGCCCGCCGTAGCGGGCGTACCCCGAGCCGGCGGACCGCCGCGATCACCGCCGTGGCGCTGCTGGTGGCGCTCGTCGCGGTGGACCTCGGCCCGGGGCAGCCCGGGCTGTACGGCGAACGCCTGCTCGTGGTGCTGCGCCAGCAGGCCGACCTGAGCAACCTTCCCGCCGCCGCACCGGGCCGGGCCGGCCGGGACGCCCGGGCTCGCGAGGTGTACCGGCGGCTGGTCGACACGGCCGACCGGTCCCAGGCGGGCCTGCGCCGGGAGCTGACCCGCCGGAACGTGCACCCGAAGTCGTACTACCTGGTGAACGCGATCGAGGTCGACGGCGGACCGGCGGTGCGGGCGTGGCTGTCCGGCCGGCCCGAGGTGGACCGGGTGCTGGTGAGCCAGCGACTGCGTCCGTTGCCCGCGCCGCCCCGCGCCGCCCGGGGAACCGACCCCACCCCGAGCGGCCCGGAGTGGAACATCCGGCGGATCGGCGCCGACCGGGTCTGGACGCAGCTCGGGGTGACCGGCGCCGGCGTGGTCGTCGGCAGTTCGGACTCCGGCGTGGACGGTCGTCACCCGGCCCTGGCCGAGGGCTTCCGGGGCGGCGACGACTCCTGGTTCGACCCGTGGGACGGCACCCGCTCCCCCACCGACTCCGGCGGGCACGGCACGCACACGCTCGGCAGCGCCGTCGGCCGCGGCGGCATCGGGGTGGCTCCGGGCGCGCAGTGGGTGGGGTGCGTGAATCTGGCCCGCAACCTGGGCAGCCCCGCTCACTACCTGGACTGCCTCCAGTTCATGCTCGCCCCGTTCCCGGCCGGTGGTGACCCGTTCACCGCCGGGCGTCCCGAACGGGCCCCGGACATCCTCACCAACTCGTGGGGCTGCCCCGGCATCGAAGGCTGCGACCTGGGCGTTCTCCGGCCGGCGACCGCCGCACTCGACGCCGCCGGCATCTTCGTGGTCGTCGCGGCCGGCAACACCGGACCGTGGTGCGGCTCGGTCGACGACCCGCCCGCGCCGTACCCGGACGTGCTGACGGTGGGGGCGGTGGACGACCGGGACCGGGTCGCGGAGTTTTCCTCGCGCGGACCGGCACCCGGCGGCGCCGCGAAGCCCGACGTGGTGGCACCGGGCGTCGGGGTGCGTTCGGCGATGCCCGGCGGCGGGTACGCCACCCTCGACGGCACCTCGATGGCGACCCCGCAGGTGGCCGGCGTGGTGGCGTTGATGTGGTCGGCGAACCCGGCGCTGATCGGTGACGTGGCCCGGACCCGGCAACTGCTGCGGGACACCGCCGCACCGGCGCGGCCGACCTACCGGTCCCGCAACCCGTCGGACGCGTGCGGCGGGGACGCCAACATCACCGGCGCCGGGCTGGTCGACGCGTACGCCGCCGTGCGTGCGGCCCGCTGAGCGCTTCTTATTCGAAGGGCCGGCGCTCTTGCGCTGACCCGTACCCGGTGATCTAGGGTCGGCCACCATGGACGCAGAGATCACCGTCGTCGAGCTGACCCCCGAGCTGGCACCGGCTGTCGTACGGCTCTGCGAAGGAGCACTGGACCTGCCGGAGGACGCGGCCGAGGCGGCCGTCGTCGTGGACGCGCTCTGGCCCCGGGCGGCGGCCGACCGGCTTGTGTTCGCGCTGGGGGCGTACCGCGGGACGGGCCTGGTCGGGGTGCTGATCGGCTCGATGTCGGCGGCCGACCAGCGGCTCGGGCACGTCGACCTGGTCGCGGTCGCGCCGGAGCACCGCCGCCGGGGTGCCACCCGGGCGCTGCTGGCCGGCGCGGAACGGCGCCTCGCCGGGCTGGGCGCGGCGGAAGTGCTGCTCGCCGGCAACCCGCCGTACTACGCCTGGCCGGGCATCGACGTCCGGTACACCCCGGCGGTCTGCGCCGCGCTCGCGCTCGGCTACCAGCAGGACCGGACGGCGTGGAACATGACGGCCGACCTGTCGTACGACGACTCGCCGGCGCCGCGGTCCACGGATGCCGCGGAGCGCCGCCTCGCCGGTCAGGGCGTGACGGTACGCGAGGCGGAGCCGGCGGACCTGCCGGCGTTGACCGAGCTCGCCCGCACCACCTTCGGTGGGACCTGGGACGCCGAGCTGACCGGCTCGGTGGGCCGCTCCGGCGCCGGCTGCCACCTGGCCGAACGGGATGGTGAGGTGATCGCCTTCGCGGCTTACGGCTCGTCCCGGCCGAGTTGGTTCGGCCCGATGGGTACCACTCCGGCGGCCGAGGGCTCGGGGATCGGTGGGGTGCTGCTGCGGCGGTGCCTGCGCGACCAGCGGGCGGCGGGGCACGATTCGGCGCAGATCGGCTGGGTCGGGCCCGTACCGTTCTATTCGCGCAGCGCGGGCGCCCGGATTGAGCGCGTCTTCTTCCTGTACCGGAAGCAGATCGAGAATTGATAAAAGGGCGAATGGGATATAGACCCAGATAATGCCATTCGCCCTCACCGACCAGCGCCGCCCCCTACCGTTTCGGTAGAGGAGGCAGCCATGACCACGGACGAAGAGAGCGACGACATCGCGCCCGTCACCTGGACGCCGGTCGGCGATCTCCCCGGCCATCTCCCGATCGACCGGCTGGACTACGGCGACGCCGAGCAGCTCGCGGAGATGACCGACACCGGCGAACCGGTGACCGACGAGCCGCTGGAGATGGTGGACGCGCCGATCAAGGTGCGCGCTCCGTACGACCGGGTGCACAAGCGGCGCAACCAACGACCGCTGCCGACCTGACGGCGCCCGGGCCACCGAGCCCTCTTCGAGCTGAACCGCGGTGAGCGCCACCGCGTCCGAACTCGCGGTCCGACGGCAGGCGGGGAGGTCGAGAAGGGCCAACCGGCGACGAAGCGGGGCGGGCCGCTGACGCGACCCGCCCCGTTTCCGACTGGAACTTCAGGACTTAGAAGTCCATCTCCCCGCCACCCGGGCCAGCCGGGGCGGCCGGGGTCTTCTCCGGCTTGTCCGCCACGACAGCCTCGGTGGTGAGGAAGAGCGCCGCGATCGACGACGCGTTCTGCAGCGCCGAACGGGTCACCTTGGCCGGGTCGATGATGCCCGCGGCCAGCAGGTCCACGTACTCGCCGGTGGCGGCGTTGAGGCCGTGGCCCGGCTCCAGGTTGCGGACGCGCTCGACGACCACGCCACCCTCGAGGCCGGCGTTCACGGCGATCTGCCGCAGCGGGGCGTCCAGCGCGATCTTGACGATCTGCGCGCCGGTCGCCTCGTCGCCGGTCAGGTCCAGCTTGTCGAAGGCGGTCTTGCCGGCCTGCACCAGCGCGACGCCACCACCCGGGACGACACCCTCCTCGACGGCGGCCTTCGCGTTGCGAACGGCGTCCTCGATGCGGTGCTTGCGCTCCTTCAGCTCGACCTCGGTGGCCGCGCCGACCTTGATCACCGCAACACCGCCGGCCAGCTTGGCCAGGCGCTCCTGCAGCTTCTCGCGGTCGTAGTCGGAGTCGCTCTTCTCGATCTCGGCCCGGATCTGGTTCACCCGGCCCTGGATCTGCTCGGGGTCACCGGCACCGTCGACGATGGTGGTCTCGTCCTTGGTCACCACGACCTTGCGGGCGCGGCCCAGCATGTCGAGGTGGGCGGCGTCGAGCTTGAGGCCGACCTCCTCGCTGATGACCTGGCCACCGGTGAGGATGGCGATGTCGGTCAGCATGGCCTTGCGACGGTCACCGAAGCCCGGCGCCTTGACGGCGACCGACTTGAAGGTGCCGCGGACCTTGTTAACCACCAGGGTGGCGAGGGCCTCGCCCTCCAGGTCCTCGGCGATGATCAGCAGCGGCTTGCCGCCCTGCATGACCTTCTCGAGGATCGGGAGCAGGTCCTTCACCGACGAGATCTTGCTGTTGGCGATCAGGATGTACGGGTCGTCGAAGACGGCCTCCATACGCTCCGGGTCGGTCATGAAGTACGCGGAGATGTAGCCCTTGTCGAAGCGCATACCCTCGGTGAGCTCCAGCTCCAGGCCGAAGGTGTTGCTCTCCTCGACGGTGATGACGCCTTCCTTGCCGACCTTGTCCATCGACTCGGCAATGATCTCGCCGACGCTGGTGTCAGCAGCCGAGATGGAGGCGGTGGAGGCGATCTGCTCCTTGGTCTCCACGTCCTTGGCGAGCTTCAGCAGCTCCTCCGAGACGCTGGCCACGGCGGCCTCGATGCCCCGCTTCAGGGCCATCGGGTTGGCACCGGCGGCCACGTTGCGCAGGCCCTCACGGACCAGGGCCTGGGCCAGGACGGTCGCCGTCGTCGTGCCGTCACCGGCAACGTCGTCGGTCTTCTTCGCGACCTCCTTGACCAGCTCGGCGCCGATCTTCTCGTACGGGTCCTCGAGCTCGATCTCCTTGGCGATGCTCACACCATCGTTGGTGATGGTGGGGGCACCCCACTTCTTCTCGAGCACAACGTTGCGGCCCTTGGGGCCGAGGGTCACCTTAACGGCGTCGGCGAGCTGGTTCATGCCCCGCTCGAGGCCGCGGCGCGCCTCTTCGTCGAACGCGATCATCTTGGCCATACGGCGTTGTCCTCCTGGACACTCACGGGCCACCCGAGTGTGTGTCCCGGATGGGCCGCCTGGTGTACGCACCTTGGAACGTCGCCACCATGCGACGACGACGTCTCCTCGGCCGGGCCGGATAGCCCGCGACGACCGGCCACGTCCCCACCAGCGGCTTGTTCCGCCGATGTGGCCGCAGCCCCACCGTCCCGACCTTTGGCACTCACAGTGTGCGAGTGCCAATAACTTGTTTAGCACTCTCCCATGCCGAGTGCAAGCAGCACCAGCCCGTCAGCCGAGTTCCGCAGCCAGCCTCGCGCTGTTCACCGGGCCTTCCTGGGCGCGCTGTTCGGCGTACGTCACCACCAGCCCCACCAGTTGCACGAGCTGCGCGGGCAGGGTCAGCAGCCCGGTGACCGCCAGCACCAAGATCACACCGATCGCCGTACCGGCGGAATTGAACGGATCAAGGCCGAACGGCGCGCTGGCCGCCGTCTGCACGCCACCCGCGACGACGCTGACGACGAGCACCAGCCCCACCACCAGCAGCACCCGCCCGAGCACCATGCCGAGCCGCTTGTGGAACATCCCCCACGCGCGACCCAGCGGGTTCTCCCGTTCGAAGAGGTAGACCGGACCGAAGAGGCTCAGCGCGGCGGCGAGATAGATCCCGGGCAGGACACAGAAACAGAGGCCCACGGCGATGACCAGACCGGCCAGCAGCGTCCAGCCCCAGAGCCCGAGCATCCGGCGCGCGCCGTGGCGCAGGGCGTTACCCAGGTCGGCCGGCTCACCGGCCGCCTGGCGGGCGATCACCCACGTACCGGCCGCCCAACCGAGGCACTGCACCAGCCCGACCAGCACGCTTCCGGCGACCGTCACCAGGAGCAGGGTGGTCACGTCGCCCACGAAGGTGTCCGGCAACCTCGTGGGATCCTGAGCGGCCGCGGCCTCCCACCGCGCGCTCGGGTCCACCCCGAAACTGATCACCGACAGCACCACCGCCGGCAGGACCTGGGTCAGCAGCAGGAGCGGCAGCAGTACGCGCCAACCGCGTCGCACCGCGCCGAGGCAGCGTTCCCACCAGCCGCCGAGGCCGACCCCGGGCGGCGTCACCAGCGGGTCGTTCGGGTCGATGCCGGGTGGGTACCAACCGGATACCGGCAACCCGTACCAGGTCTGACCGGGGTAGGGCGCCGCGGCGGGCGGATAGCCACCGGCCGGCGGAACAGGCGAGTAGCCGCCAGCCGGCAGAGCAGGCGGGTAGCCGCCAGAAGGACTCCAGGGCGTCGGCGAATTCGGATCCCAGCCGGGCCGGACGCCCGTACCCGCCGGATCCCAGCCGGGCTGCGCGCCCGGGTAACCAGGCTGCGGACCAGGTTGGCCGGGCTGCGAACCGGGCTGGCCGGGCTGCGAACCG
>NZ_JBEXFP010000006.1:138885-204030 GCF_040606825.1 Micromonospora sp. NPDC005367
CGTGGATAGCCGGGCTGGCCGGCCTGCGGACCGGGATAGCCGGGCTGGCCGGCCTGCGGACCGGGATAGCCGGGCTGGCCGGCCTGCGGACCGGGATAGCCGGGCTGGCCGGCCTGCGGACCGGGATAACCGGGCTGCGAACCGGGATAACCGGGCTGCGGACCGGGGTAGCCGGGCTGGCCGGGATAGCCGGGATAGCCGGGCTGCGGACCGGGATAACCGAGCTGACCAGCCTGCGAACCGGGATAGCCGGGCTGCGAACCGGGATAGCCGGGCTCGGGGCCGGGCTGGCCCGGGGGTGGGGTGGCCGGGGGCGGCAGGTCGGACATGAACCCTCCTAGCAACAGCTGGACCGGCTCATGATCTTCCTTGCTGGTGTGCCCCTGGCGCAGCCCCGCCCAGGCGGATGCCCGACCCGGAATCAACCGCCCGGAAGACGCTTGATCGACTCGGGTTCCTTGATGTCGGGGGGTCACCCGATCCGCGACAGCCCGACATCAATGACGACGAGTCGATCATTCACGCTCAGGCCGCGGACAGGGTCACGCCTCCGACGCGCACCACCACGCTCGCTCGCAGACCGAGGCCCGGACCAGGTGATGCGGCGCAAACCCGGCCCGAATAACACCCGGAGCGCGCGCGGGACAGGCTCCCCGGCCGCCGACGACGCGGCGCAAACCCGGCCCGAATAACACCCGGAGCGCGCGCGGGACGGACGGCTCAGCCGACGACGCGCACCCGCTCCGCCTGCGGACCCTTCTGCCCCTGGGCGATCTCGAACTCCACCCGTTGGCCGTCGTCCAGCGCCTTGTAGCCGTCCATCTCGATCGCGGAGAAGTGGACGAACACGTCCTGACCGCCGTCGACGGCAATGAAGCCGTAGCCCTTCTCGGCGTTGAACCACTTCACGGTGCCCTGTGCCACGGTGTACTTCCTCACTCTGCCCGGCGTTCCCTACCCGAGTGCCCGGGCACGGCCGGGCGCTCGGAAACCACCGTTTCCGCTATCGGCGACGGACGGGAAAACGGTGACCGAAATCGCACGCTACACGAGGCGTGACGGCGGTGCACGACCACAAAACGGGACATAATTCGCCGATGAATGCCGGGAGTCATCGTTGGCTGTCGCTGTGGTAGGTATGCGGGTGTGACGAGCGCTCCGGACGACGTCGGACGCAGCCGGCCGGAGGTCCACCGGGTCCGGCCAGGAGACGCGGCCCGGATGCGAGCGCTACGGCTGGAGATGCTCGCCGACGCGCCACTGGCCTTCCTGGAGACCGTCGCCGACGCGGCGGCCCGACCACACGCCGAGTACGCCTTCCGGGTCGCCGCCACCTCCACCGGGCCGCAGACCGCGCAGTTCGTCGCCGACCCCGGCGGCCGGCTGGTCGGGCACGCCGGCGGCACGGTGACCCCGTCCGAGCCCGGGCTGACCGTCGTCTACGCCGTCTACATCACCCCGCTCTGGCGGGGCACCGGGTTGCTCGCCGACCTTGTCGAGGCGGTGGCGGCCTGGTCGCGGGCGTGCGGACGACCCGAGTTGATGATGGAGGTCGTGGTCGGCAACGACCGCGCCTACCGGGCGTACCAGCGGCTCGGCTTCGCGGACACCGGCGTCCGCGTACCCCATCCGACCATCCCGGCGATGACCGAACTCCAGATGCGCCGCGCCGCCTGAGCGCCGTACCGCGCCCCGGCGTCGGCGGCAGGGCCCCGGCCGACCGCAACGATCGACCGGGGCCCTCCCGCAGCTCAGACGTGACGGCGGGACTGGACGACGCGGAAGCGGTTGGCGACGTACGCCCCGTCGGTGAGCGCGGCGTTGGCGGCCGCGTTCGCGCCGCTGCCGTGGAAGTCGGAGAAGGCCGCCGACTGGTTCACGAACACCCCGCCGGTCAGGTTGCAGGACAGGTGCACCCCGACCTCGATCGCCACCGCCTCGGCCGCGTCGAGCACCGCCTCGTCGGTCGAGTAGACGCCCGCCGTCAGCGCGCCCTTCTCACCCACCGTGCTGCGCATGATCTCCAGGCTGTGCGAAGTGGACTCGGTGGGGATGACGAACGAGATCGGCCCGAACCACTCCCGGCCGTAGGTCGCGGTGTCGTTCGCGGCAACCTTGACCACCGTCGGCGTACGGACCACCGCGCCCGGGAAGGACGGGTGCTCGACCGTACGCGACTCCAGCACCGGCTCACCGACCTTGGTGACCTCGTCGAGCCGCTCCAGCACGCCGTCGTTGACGATCGCCCCGGTGAGTTCGACCCCGCGGGCCGCCTCGGCGGTGAGCTTGGCGACCGCCGCGGCGATCCCGCCGGCCACCTCGTCGAAGCTCTTGTGCCCCTGGTCGGTCTCGATGCCGTCCGCGGGGATCAGGATGTTCTGCGAGGTGGTGCACATCTGCCCGCTGTAGAGCGTGAGCGTGAAGCCCAGGTTGCGGCACATGCCGGCGAAGTCGTCGGTGGAGTCGATGACCACCGTGTTGAGGCCGGCCTTCTCGGTGTAGACGGACGCCTGCCGGGCGTTGGCCTCCAGCCAGTCGCCGTACTCCGTGGAGCCGGTGAAGTCGACGATCTTCACGGCCGGGTGCAGGGCCAGCGAGGAGGCGAGCTTCTCGCCCGGCGCCTCGGTGGCGAGCAGCAGCAGGTTCGGGTCGAACCCGGCCTCGGCCAGGACCTCACGGGCGTACTTGACGGTGATGGCCAGGGGCAGGACCGCACGGGGGTGCGGCTTGACGATCACCGGGTTGCCAGTGGCCAGCGAGGCGAAGAGCCCCGGGTACGAGTTCCACGTCGGGAAGGTGTTGCAGCCGACGACCAGGGCCACGCCACGCGGCACCACGTGGAACGTCTTGGTCATCCGCAGCGGGTCACCCTTGCCCGCCGCCTTCTCCCAACCGGCCTGCCCCGGGTGCCGGGTCATCTCGGCGTACGCGTAGGCGAGCGACTCCAGCGCGCGGTCCAGCGCGTGCGTCCCGCCGGCCTGGAAGGCCATCACGAAGGCCTGGCCGGTGGTGAACTGCACCGCGTTGGCCAGTTCGAAGACGTTCTTGTGCAGCCGGTCGAGGATCTCCAGGCAGACGCCGATCCGCGCCTGCGGGCCGGCGTCACGCCAGGCGGGCAGGGCGGCGCTCGCCGCTGCGACCAACTCGTCGACCCCGGGGTGCGGGTAGCGCACACCCAGCTCCACGCCGAACGGGCTCGTCTCGGTGGCGACCCGGTCGCCGGCGCCCGGCTGGTCGATCGGGAAGTCGCCGTTCAGGTACGCCTCGAAGGCGGCCTTGCCGTCGGAGGCGGCGGTCTCGCCGTACACGCGGGGGCTGGGCGATTCCGGGTAGGCGGACCAGTATCCGCGCTCAGTGATCGCGGTCAGCGCACGGGTGAGAGTGTCGACGTGCCGGTCGTAGAGGGGGTGCGGGGTGTCCGTCATGCCCGTCATGATGCAACAGAAGGGGTCGCGATCAGTAGACCTGTGTCACAACTCAAATCGTCAACTGCCAGTCCGTCCAGCCGTCCACCGGACGGAAGCCGAGCTGCTCGTTGATCGCGATCATGTGGCTGTTGGTGGCGGCGTTGAAGGTGTCGATCGCGCGTACGGACGGCTCGTGGGCGAGCAGGTGATGCAGGTTCTCGCCCTTGACGAGCAGGCCCAGCCGGTGCCCGCGGTGCTCCGGGTCGACGAGGGTGATCTGCTGGAACGCGTGCCAGTCGGCCGACGGGCCGATGTCGAGCAGCGTCCACGCGACCAGCCGTCCGGACGCCAGGTGCTGGGCCGCGACGTGGTACTGCCGCCGTCCCCGCGCGGCCAGCGCCCGCTCGGTGTTCCGGATCCGCTCGACGTCGACCTTCTCCGCCTCCCACTCCAGGTCGCCCATGGGTGCGTCGGTGCTCAACCGGCCGTCGAGGTAGGCGACGTCGGCGACGTACTCCTCGGGCACGAGACCGTGCCACCGGACCGTGCGGTAGCCCTCCGCGTGGGCGCGGGCGCCGGTCAGCAGCGCCTCCAGCGCGATCTGGTCGACTCCGGTGGGGTCGAGCCGGCGGCGGACCTCGGCGAGGGCCGGCCGGGCGCCCATCGCGGCGGCGAACGCGCCGCCTGCCCCGGATCGCGCCGGCCCGTCCGGCAGCGCCGAGACGGCCATCCCGATGACCCGCTTTCGGCCCTGTTCACGCAGCAGCCGCAGGCAGTGCTCGTGCAACGCCCGGCCGACACCTTGGCGCCGGTACGCCGGATCGACGGCGAGTTCGACGGTGGCGTTGTCGGTGTTGTCGAGCTGCGGCAGGTCCAGCGCCAGGTAACCGGCGGGTACGCCGTCCAGCCGGGCCAACGCCCAGAGCGTGACGATGCCCGGGAAGGGGTGGCGCAGTTTCGCCTCGAAACGGCGACGGCAGAACGGGGGATAGCCGGGCACGTCCGCGTCGTTGGCCGCGGCCCCGACGTGGTACGCCGCCTCGATCGCGGCGGTATCGGTGGCGTCGAACGACGCGATCGTGATTGTCATGCCGGCGAGCGTGCCCGCCGTATGACGAACGGGCCAGCGATTTAATCGCTGGCCCGTTCGGACGTTGGTCGGGAGGGACGATCGCGCAACGCCTCCGGCGTTGGGTCGAAAGAACTGAAAGTCTTCGGCGATACGCCCTCCCGCACGGAGCATCTTGCGCCGTCCGGTTCCTGCCGTCAAGTCCTTAGGGGCGGGTTTCTCGCACCCAGAGCGAAAAGCCGGTTACCCGGCGGATCGGCCTGATCCCCCGATCGGGCGATCCGCCCATGATCCATCCGACTTCCCGAACTCCGGGCCGTGCGCCGCGGTGGACGCCGCCCGCAGTCGGACGATCGCGACCGGTCAGCCGAGGAGACCGGCGTCGCGCGCGGCGCGCAGCGACGGACGGATGTGATGGGTGGGTCCCACCTGGCCGGCGACGGCGTCGATCGTCTTCAACCCCTCGCCGGTGTTGAACACGACCGTCTCGGCGGCCGGGTCGAGCTTGCCGGACTCGACGAGCTTGCGCAGCACCGCCACGGTGACGCCACCGGCGGTCTCGGCGAAGACGCCGGTGGTGCGGGCCAGCAGGCGGATGGCGGCGCGGATCTCGTCGTCGTCGGCGTACTCCATCCAGCCGCCGGTACGGCGGACCGCCTCCAGGGCGTAGAGGCCGGCTGCCGGGTCGCCGATGTTCAGCGACTTGGCGATGCCGGTCGGCTTGACCGGGACGATCTCGTCGCTGCCGCCGTGCAGCGCGGTGGCGATCGGATTGCAGCCGGCCGACTGCGCGCCGAAGACCTTCCAACCGCCGGCCGGCGCCTCCACCAGTCCGATCTCGATCAGCTCGGTGAACGCCTTGTCGATCTTCGTGAGCAGTTCGCCGGAGGCCATCGGGATCACCACCTGAGCCGGGATCCGCCAGCCGAGCTGCTCCGCCACCTCGTAACCGAGCGTCTTCGACCCCTCGGCGTAGTACGGACGGACGTTGACGTTGACGAACGCGGTGTCCTCGAACTCGTCGGTCTCCACCAGCTCGCCGCAGAGCCGGTTCACGTCGTCGTACGAGCCGTCGATGGCGACGAGCTCACCGCCGTAGACGGCGGTGGTGACGACCTTGCCCTGTTCCAGGTCGCTCGGGATGAACACCACCGACGGCGCGCCCGCCCGGGCGGCGTGGGCGGCGACCGAGTTCGCGAGGTTGCCGGTCGACGCGCAGGCGAACCGGGTGAAGCCGAGCGCCCGGGCGGCGGTCAGCGCCACCGAGACGACCCGGTCCTTGAACGAGTGGGTCGGGTTGGCGCTGTCGTCCTTGACCCAGAGTGGGGCCGTGATGCCCAGCTCCGCGGCGAGGTTCGGGGCGGCGACCAACGGGGTGAGGCCGGGGTCGAGGGTGACCCGGGTGGCCGGGTCCTGACCGGCGGGAAGCAGCGCCGCGTACCGCCAGAGGTTTCGCGGGCCGGCCTCGATCTGCTCCCGGGTCACGGCGGCCAGCGCGGCGGCGTCGTAGTCGACCTCGAGCGGTCCGAAACACTCGTAGCAGGCGTGCTGCGCGGCGAGCGGGTAGCGGGCCTGGCAGGCACGGCAGACGAGGGCGCGGGCGGGGCTGGCGGTGGTGTCGATGCCGGATGCGGCGATCGTCGACGTCATGTCGAGATTCCTCTCATCTTCCCCCGCATCGCACTCTGCGGCGGGGACGGAATTGGCACCTGCCCGCCGGCGCTCGACGGTGAGCGCGTTGGGTGGTTGCCGGGGCGTCATCGGGCCGTATCCCTAAGCCCCTCTGGATGAGGTATTCAGTTGTGCCGCCGAGTCTATGCGCCGACCGCGGCCGGCCCCAGCGGGGTTCCCACGGAGTGAGTGAGACGGAGCCGAGCCGGACCCGATGAGAGGATGCCGCGATGACACCTCGACCGGCCCGCCGTCAGCTCCTGCTCGCCGGTTTGCCGCTCGCCGGCGCTCTGCTGCTCGGCGCCTGCACCGCAGACCACGCCGGTACCGGCGGGGACGGGCCCCTGACAGGCGAGAGGCCCGGGGCGGGGTCCACCGCACCCGGCAACGATCCGACGGACGCCGCCTGCCCGGCGTCGGGCGTGCTCATCCGGTCGACCGGTTCGGACGCCGCCATGGGCCTGCGCGCGCTCGGCCTGGAGCTGATCAACTGCGGCGCCAACCCGTACCGGCTCAACGGCTACCCAGCGCTCACCGTGCAGGACGACCAGCACCAGCAGATCCGGGTCACGGTGATCAACGGTGCCAAGGAGATCACCAGCGGGTTCGACGCACCGCCCGTGCCGATCACGCTGCGCCGCGGCGATCGGGCCACGGCCGCCGTGCTCTGGCGCAACACGGTCACCGAGGCGACGGTCGAGGCGGCCACGGGGGCGTACCTGGACGTCGCCCCGGACGCCGGTCGGGCCGCCCAGGCAGTCGACCCGGACGGCCCGATCGATCTGGGCAACACCGGCCGGATCGGCGTCAGCGCCTGGAAGGCGGCGGAGCCGACGACTCCCGGCGCACCACCGGCCCCGTCACAGCCGAGCGGGGCGCCCTCGGTGGCGGTCACCCCGGACGGCCGCGTGTGAACGCTCGACGAGGTGACGCCCCCACCATTCACCCACCCACCGCTACCGGGCCGGATGGAACTGGTCCCTCACCGCTGTAGAGCGGCGACGGGCTGAATGCGCATCGCTCGCAAGCCGGGCAGGAGTCCTGCGATGAGCCCGACCGCACCGCTGCAGGCCGTCGCCAGCAGCGCCGAGCGAACATCGAGCACAGGCACCCAGCTGTTGAGCCACCCAATAACGCAGACCGTCACCGACCCGACGACCACTCCGACCATGCCTCCGAGCGCACCCAGCGCGGTGGTCTCGCCGAGAAGTTGCGCCAGAATGTGTACCGGCCGGGCCCCCATCGCACGCCGCAACCCGATCTCCGAGGTACGTGAGTTGATCGATGCGGCGGCGGCGGTAGCGATCGATACAGCGCCTATGACAAGGGAGATGCCACTCAGCATGAGGCTGGACGATTTGATGTTCCCCTCGATCTCGAGCCGTAGAGTCTTGGGATCAGGCGGCGCGATCGTTCGCAATTCGTAAGGAGCCTGCGGACGCATGGCGAGGGCAGCTTGCGCGCCGATGACCTGAGCGGCACCGGGCCGGGTCTCGATGATGACGTCACGCTCCGGCGGCTGCCCTGATGTCACCATCTTCGCGGCGACGCTTGTCGGAACCACGGCGGCGGACATCATCTCGCCGTGTCGCACAACGTCATCGTAAATACCGATGACAGTGAACGCCTGGTCGTTGATGAACACCGCGACGCCAATCCTGCTGACGCCCAACTTCTCCGCAACCGGCGCGGCCAGCATCACCACCGGCACCTGGTGCTCGTCGTGAAACTCTCCGAACGCACGGCCCAAGCGGATCTGTGGGCCTACCACAGCCATCGCCCCGGGATCGGCGCCTACAACTTGGACGGCTGTAGCGGGAGACCCGATCGTTCGCCGTACGGACTGGTCCGAGAGCATCGTACGTCCGCCCGCGGCGACAACCCCGTTCAACGATCGCACGGTGAACAGCTTCGACGGATCTTGCCAGGACGAGTCGAGACCTTCGACCTGCGGCACGACGCGAACCTCCGTCGCTCGACGTACGTCGAAAGACGAGGACACCTGTTTCTCCATGGTGGAGCCGGCGCCGAGCGTCGCAACGAAGGCCGACGCGCCGAGGATGGTGCCGACGGTCGTTACGAGGGAACGACCCGGGAAACGAATTATCGAGAATGTCGACTCGAATAGAAAATCGGCCAGCTTGAGTCGAGCGAGCCGCACCCCCAACGCCGGGTGCAGGGACTTTGCGCGCAATCGCCATTTCATGTCGAGCCTGCTACCTCTGGATATTGGTGAGCGACTCGGAGACGCGGCCGTCCAGCACCTCGAATCGTCGGAGTCCTCGTCCGGCAACAACGGGATCGTGGGTCACGACGACGACAGTCATGCCTTCTTGGTGTATGCCCTCGAGGACGTCCAGCACCACACCGGTGTTGGCGCTGTCCAGACTCCCGGTAGGTTCGTCGCAGAACAGGACGCTCGGCCCACCGGCGATCGCTCGCGCAATCGCCACCCGCTGTCGTTCACCACCCGACATGGTCCGCGGATCCGACGCAGCGCGGGCTGAGAGTCCCATTCGGTCCAGGGCGGTCATCGCCAGATCTCGTCGTCGTTTGCGGTGAACCGCTCCGTAGATCATCCCCAGTTCCACGTTCTCCAGGGCACTCCGCCCCGGAAGCAGGTGGAACGCCTGAAATACAAATCCGAACAACTGCCCCCGCAGCGCCCCGCGCCACTTCTCGTCCATGTCGGTCGTCTCGTGGCCGAGTACCTTGTAGGAACCGGACGTCGGAGTGTCGAGCAGGCCCAGGACGTTCAGCAGGGTCGATTTTCCGGAACCCGATGCTCCGGTAATCGTGACGTAGTCACCCTGCGCGACACCAAGGTTCGTCTCACGCAGGGCATGGATTGGATGCCCGTCCCGGAAAACTCGTTGTACGCCGTCGAGCTCGAGCATCATTGCAGCCCGACCACGACTCTGCTTCCCTCACTCAAGGCATCGGACGCGTCACCTTGGATCTTGACCCATCCGCCGATGGCTTGGTCCGCGGATATGGCAACATCCTCGGTGCCTCCGTCTGCCATAACCACTGTCACGAAGGAGGACCCGTCGGGTTTCGAGTAGACGGCGCTCACGGGAACCGCGAGAACCGGATCGCCGTCTTGTTCGGATGGAATTTCCACGAGCAGGGAACGGTCGTTCGCAGCCATCGGCGCGCCTTTGAAGCTGAGCGTCACGGGCACGCCGGAAGAGCCTGTGACGCTGTCGACGCCGACCTTCGTACCAATCGCCTTCACCTGCACTTGGGCACGTTTTCCGGATTCCTCGTCGAGCGCGAAGGCGGGCTGGCCGACACGCAGTCGGGTGGCCTTATCAACGGTGAGGGAAAGCGCTATGAACGGACCCGTTCCGTCAAGCTCAAGCAATACTGTGTCAGGGGCCGACAGCACCGCGCCGACCTTTGCCCGGACGGCAGTGACCTTGGACTTCTGCTTGGTCACGCGCAGCACCAGAGAGCGCGGCAACACCACCGCGCTCTCGGCTGAGCCGAGGCCGGCGGACGTGGCACCCTGCGGGTCGGCGGACGGGGTGACCAGTGGCTTGGTACCGGCCTCCGCCGACGGTGACGAATACCCCCTGTCGGCGAGGAACCTGCGGATTTCTCGCGCGGTGGTGGTGCCGACCTTGCCATCCTTCGTCGGGTGGTAGCCGAGACGGCGCAGCGCCACTTGCACCGCCTCTACGTCCGGCCCCGCCAGACCCAGCGCAAGGTCTCGGTACAGCGGAAACGGCAGATCCAGCGGAATGAGCGGCTGTCCGGCGACATCAAGGATCGGGGCGCCCTCCACCAGGGTCTGCCCGGTACGTACCCGAACACGTGTCACCACAGCTTCCGGACCGGTCGCGCCGATCGGCGGAAGCAGTTTGGTGCTCGGACCCGGGGTGATGTTTCCTCGAACCAGGATCGGTTCACCGAGGACGCGCCGCTCGACGAGGGCAGTGACCAGAGACGCATCCGGCGGCGCGGCATCTGCCGCCGCCTGCCCCGGCGTGCGCAGGACGTGCTCAAGGGCGGAGATTCCGCCAACGACGGCGACACCGAGCACGACGGCGATCGAGACGATTACCAGGCGTTTGCGCGGCCGACGAACCCTGGCCGAAGGTCGAACACCGGATGGTCCGTCGCCTGACGGAACTTCCTCGCTCAACCCTTGCCAACCAAACGTGCCGCAGTCTTCGCGAGTGCCTCGATCTTCGGATTCAACTCGATCAGCACTTCGGCATGCCGTTCGACGTACTCGCGCTGAACCAGAGCCATTGTCTCACGATTGGCCTTCGTGGTTCCGGTCTCCTGTTGGCACCGGTACCAGGAGACGGCCAGCTTCGACTCCTCCGGGCTCGGGACGTATTTCCCCGGCATGAAAGCGTTATCGACCTGGATGGTGCCGGGCTTTGGTTCCGGGGTCCATTCCTGGGACCCGCCCTCTACGCCGCCGAACTCCACCCCGAGCAGCTGCGGCTGAGGTGTCTGCAGGAACTTCTGCTCGTCCGCGACCCGGTAGCCCTTACCTTTCATGCACGCCAGCATCTTGGCAGCCAGGTCCTTGGGGAGCCGGCGGTCCACTTCCTGGCGGTACGGCAAGAGTTCGTTACCAAGATCCTGGTACTTCTGCACGAGCTCCGCTGAACCTGCACCCAGGTCGCGCCAACCCGCTTCTCGGCACTTCTCCGACACCTGGTCGTAGTTCTTGTCGAACGACGCGATCTTTGGTGGCTGCCACCCCGGATCGCGGCCGAACCCCTTAACCCTGGCCTGCTCCTCACTCAGGAGCCCGAACTGTGATTCATCGGTAACAAATACGGAGGTCGTGGGGTAGGGCCGACCTTCGTCGACCTGGAGGTTCTGCGGATACCCCGCTTCCGCCAGGCATTTGTCCCGCTGGATTTGGAGTGCATACCCGATCACCTCCATGTCGAGGCCACGGTAGTTATCGAATGCGAACTCCGAATTTTTCAGCCCACTCATCTCCGGCTGCTTCGTCGCACTTTCGTTGCTGCCACAGGCGGCAATACTCGATACGAGAACCGGAGCCACAAGGGCTATCGACAGGGCCACCAAGCGCCGCCGGCCGATCATATGGATGCCATCCTTACAAGGAATATGCGGGAGCGGCCAAGGAGGGCCGCTCCCGCAAACAGTTACTTGTTTACCGGGTTTGCGGTGCTACTGCACCGAGAATGGCCATTGTTCCGGTTCGCGACGGGAGACAGGCTCGTCCATCCGCTGGCATAGTTGCCGTAGGCCGAGATCACGTACCACGTTCCCTGCGCGTTGACGTCCCATACGTAGACGCTGCACTCGCTGTCGCGGTTCCAGATCCCGGCCGCATGGTCCATCACGTCGTGCCGAGTGAAGTTCGTTCCCGCGTTGAACGCATACGCCACATGCGCGTTGTTCGAGTGATGGTTGGCGTCGTACCAGAAGTCCTTGTGCGAGCGGTTCCAGTCCGATGAATACTCGCTGAAGCAGATCTCGGTGGTGGTGCACGCCGCGGTGTTGGCACCTTGGTCGAGCGCCATCGCAGGCATCGGGGATACGGCCACGCAGGCGAGACTCAACCCGGCAACCGCGGCAGCGCGGGGTGCCGTGCGGCCGAGCAGACGTATCATGTTTGGGGTTCTCATCTGTACTCCTCGGACTGGTGCGGTGAGAGCTGGGTGGTCATGGCGTTGCAGCGCCGTGACCACCACTTTGTGTGGTAGGCAAACCAACGAACCAGCCCGGGCAAGCGGTCGACCTGACGGTCAGGGCGAAACAGTACCCGTTCGCCGGGTCCGCGCGGGTCCCGGCCGCGTCCACAATCGACACCCTCGCGGCGATCGCCCTCCTGCGTGACTCAGCGCAATCGATTCGCAGCACGATCACATAGAACTTCCAAGGAGCGAGCTCGCGGGTGATCACTCATGGTTAAGGTCACAATCTGATAACACGCAGCCTCCGCGCGCCGTCATGCCGGATCGGCGGGTCTGGGCTCGACCGAAAGGCCCAACCCAACGCGGAGACTTGCGGCTTTAGAACGATTTGCGGTGAGGCCACGACGGCTGTCGAAGAAGATCGCTCAGTCTCTTGCGGCCATCGCAGTGACATGTGCAGGACGTCTCCCGGTTACCGTTCGTACAGGGACGCCGCGCCGGCCACCGGCAGGACCCGGATCGGCGTGAGCGCCGCACCGGGCACAGCCGAGCGGAGGGCGTCGTCGGCGACGATCAGCCCCGGACAGCCGGCTGTGAGTGCCGCTACGAGGTGACGTCCTTGCGGGTGAAACGCCAGTACGCCAGCGCCCAGAACAACGTCGCGTAGCTGATCGACGAGATGGCGCCGCGTACCACGTCGTCGGTCTGCACCGGTGTGGAGAGCAACCCGAGCCACGCCGTGCTGAAGTGGGTCGGCAGGAAGGCACGCAGCCCGCCGAGCGCGGTGATCTGGTCCAGGATGCTGGAGAGGATCCAGAGCAGCACCGCGCCGCCGACCGCACCGAGCGCGGCGTCCGTGCTCACCGACAGCAGGAACGCCAGGCCGGCCACCACCAGCAGTACGACGGCCAGGTAGCCGAGCACCGCCAGCAGCCGGAGCAGTCCCTGCCCCGGCGGCAGTTCCGCCGCGACCATGCTGCGCAGCGGCGACCAGCCGTAGCGGAGCGTGCCGGCCACCAGGGCGGTGCCGGCGAGCAGCAGCAGCGCCGACGCCGAGTAGGCGGCCGCGACCAGCAGCTTCACCGTGAGCAGCCGGGCGCGCGGCACCGGCACGGCGAGCAGGTACCGCAGGCTTCCCCAGCTCGCCTCGCTGGCCACCGTGTCGCCGAAGAAGAGCGCCACCACCACGACCAGCAGGAACGACGCCGAGACGAAGATGGTGAACAGCGTGAAGTTCAGCCCGCCCGAGGTGGCGAACGAGATCAGGCTGGCGAACTCGCCCCCACCGTTGTCGTCGTCACCGGCGTCGAACTGGAACGCGATCAGGATGATCAGCGGCAGCAGCACCATGAACCCGAGCGCCAACTGGGTACGCCGTCGGGCCGCCTGGCGGCGGAACTCCGCGACGAACGGCAGGGTGGCCGACGGCCGGTAACCGGGGGCGGCGCCCACCGTGGACGTACTCATCAGCGGTCCCCGCTTCCCCGCGAACTCTCCCCCACGAGGGCGAGGAACGCGTCCTCCAGGCGGCGCCGAGGCACCACCCGGTCCACTCCGATGCCGGCCCGGACCAGCTCCGCCACCACGTCGCTGCGCGCGGTGCCGTTGGTGTCCACCACGAGCTGCCCGTCACTCTCGGGCAGTACCCGGACCCCGTCGAGGCGGTCCAGGACGGCCCGCGCCGCGGCCGGATCGGTCACGTCGAACAGCACGCTGGGTGACTCGCCGACGATCTCCTCGACCGGCCCGGACGCCACGATCCGGCCCTTGTTGACCACCACGGCGTGTGTGCAGGTCTGCTCGACCTCGGCGAGCAGGTGGCTGGAGACCAGCACCGCCCGGCCGTCCGTGGCGTAGCGCTGGAGCACCCGGCGCATCTCGGCGATCTGCGGCGGGTCCAGCCCGTCGGTCGGCTCGTCGAGAACCAGCAGCTCCGGTAGGCCGAGCATGGCCTGCGCGATTGCCAGCCGCTGCCGCATCCCGTGGCTGTACGTCTTGATCTTGCGGTGCACGGAGTCGCCCAGGCCGGCGATCTCCAGCGCCTGGTCGAAGTGCGCGTCCGACTCCGGACGCCCGGTCGCCCGCCAGTACGCCCGCAGGTTCTCCAGGCCGGACAGGTGCGGCAGGAAACCGGGCCCCTCGACCAGCGCGCCGATCCGCGAGAGCACCGGAGAACCGGGCACCAGCCGGTGGCCGAACACGTAGATCTCGCCCGCCGTGGGCTGGGTGAGCCCCATCAGCACCCGCAGGGTGGTGGTCTTGCCGGCGCCGTTCGGCCCGAGCAGGCCGACCACCTGGCCGGGGCGCACCTCGAAGTCCACGTTCGACACGGCAACGAAGCCGTCCGCGTACTCCTTGCGCAGTTGGCGTACCGCGAGCGGCACCTGCGCGTACTCCGGATGCACCGAGCTGTCGTGACGGCGCTGCCGGCGACGGACCAGGGCGACGACCACGACGAGCCCGACCACGATCGCGGCGAGCAGCCCGACCAGCACCCAGCGCCAGATGGTCGCCGCCGTCGGGATCGGGTCGCCCGCGACGTCGGGAAGGTCGAGCGGCGCGTCACCCGCCGCGACGGTGTAGACGTTCGGCTCCGCCGGGCTCGCGTACGCCTGGTCGGACGTCGCGACCACCACCCGCAGCCGGTGCCCCGCCTCGAACCGGCGGACGATCGCCGGCAGGGTCACGGTGACCGGGCGGGCGTCGGCGACCCGCTCCGGCAGGCCGGTGAGCCGGATCGGGGCGATCAACCCGTTGGGCAGCGTGGCCGCGCCGTTCGGGTCCACGTCGTAGAGCTTCACGAAGAGCACCGCCTCGCCGGTCGGGGACGCGGCCCGGATCGACACCGTCGGAGCGCCCACCACGTCAATCGCCTCGGCCAGCGGCGCCGACTCGAACCGGGCGTGCTGACCCGGCACGTCCCCGGCCACCCCGTCCAGCAGTGCGGAGAGACCGCCCGCGAAGGGCACCGAGGAGATGGCGGCCGGATTGCCGTTCGGCGGGTTGGCGATCCGCTGCTCAGGGCCGGTGAGCGCCACCTCGGTACGACGCTGCCCGCCCGTGCCGGGGTAGTCGGTGGTGTGGTAGCCGGTGGCGACCAGACCACGGTCCAGCGCGTCGAAGCCGGCGATCCGCGACCAGGTGAAGTCGTTCCCGGGCGCCTCGCCCGCACCGCGCACGTAGTGGTCCAGCCACTGGACGGTCAGGAAACGCACCCGGTCGGAGTCCGTCTTCGGCCCGTCACCGCCGTCGTGCCCACCGGTGAACCAGGCCACCCGGACGGGGATGCCGTTGGCCGCGAGGCCCCGGGCGTTGGCGTCCGCCTCGGCGAGCGGGAAGAGGCTGTCCGCTTCGCCCTGCACGAGCAGGGCAGGTGCGGTGATCCGGTCCAGCACCCCGGCCGGGCTGGACCGGTGCAGCAGGTCCACCGCCGCCTGGTCGGCCCGGCCGGAGGTGGCCATCCGCAGGTACGCGGCGCAGACGTCGGCCGCGAACCGCCCGCAGGACGGGTCGGCCGGGGCACCCGGGGCGTGCCCCGGACCGCTGCCCGGACCCGCACCCGGGTCGGGGCTGGGCGGCCCGGCCGACGCCGGCGCCCCCTGCGGCTGGGCCGCGATGTTGCCGGAGAACCCGGCCGGCCCGGAGCCGACGCTGCCGCCACCACCGAAGAAGAGGCCCGCCCAACCTTTCTTGAACACGCCTGCCGTGGCGGGTCCGCCCGCGCTGTCCGGCAGGAGGCTCCGAGCCAGGTCGTTCCAGGTGATCATCGGGACGATCGCGTCCACCCGCCGGTCCTGCGCGGCGAGCAGCAGGGCGAGTGCTCCGCCGTACGAGCCGCCGACCACGCCGATCCGGGGATCCCCGGCCGCGTCGGTGCGGACCTCCGGACGGGCGGCGAGCCAGTCCAGCAGCCGCTGCGCGTCGCGTACCTCGTAGTCGGGGCTGTCCAGGTGGATCTCGCCGCCGCTGCGACCGAAGCCACGCGCCGTCCAGGTGAGTACGGCGTACCCACGCTCGGCGAACGCCTCGGCGTCGTCGCGTACCGACTCCTTGGTGCCGCCGAAGCCGTGCGCCAGCAGCACCGCGGGCACCTTGTGCCGCGCTGAGGCGTCCTCGGGCAGGTAGAACGTGGTGTCCAGGTCGACCTGCTGCTGCCCGTCGGGTCCGGAGCGCACGGTCAGCATGGCCGCCTCGGTACGCAGGTCGGGCTCGCGCGGCCGGACCGCCCAGCCGACGGCGGCGGCCAGCAGCACGGCGACCACCGCCGCGACGACCGCCCGTCGGCCGGTGGGAAGGGCACGCCGGATCCGAGGGATCGACAACCGCGATGTCATGCGGCACACGGTACGGGCCGATCCCTGAGGGTTGGCTGAGATCTCCGTACCCCGTCGCAGCCGACGCCGCCGACCCACGGCGGCTAGGGTCGGGCGATGGCGCAACCTGACCTGATCCTGACCGCGAGTCTGCGCCCGGCGGCGCTGGACGCGCGGCGCGGCATCGTACGGCTGCACCCGGAGATCCTGGCGGCACTGGGCCTGCGCCCGGGCTCCCCGGTCCGGCTCGCCGGTCGGCGGATCACGGCGGGGATCGCGGCGGCGGCGGACGCGGACGCGAGCAGGGCCTTGCTCTACGCCGATGACCTGATGCTGGGAAACCTCGGGATCCGCGACGGCAGCCAGGTGTCGGTGACCCCGCTCCCGGTGACCGCCGCGAGCCGGGTCACCCTGGCCGCCCCGGTGGAGATCGTCGCCGCGGTGAGCCCCGAGATGCTCCGCTTGGCGCTGCTCGGCAAGATGGTCACCGCCGGGGACGACGTGTCGCTGCTGCCCCAGGACGTGCTGCCGGACGCCTCGGTCCGCAGCCTGGTCGCCGCGGCCCGGCACAGCCTGGCCAACACCGTCGGCTACGCGTGGACCAGCACGCTGCTCACCGTGGTCGGCACCGAGCCGGCCGACAGCGCGCTGGTGACCATGGAGACCCTGGTCGGCTGGGAACACGGTCCGGTCACCCACGGCCCCACCGCCGCCGGAGCGCCGCCCCACCGGGCGGCCACGGGTGGCGTGTCGACGACCCGCGGGGTCGACGTACCGGCCGGGGGTGAACTGGTCGGCGGCGCCCGCCGGGTCGAGGCGGTGGCACCGGCGGACGCGCCGACGGTCGACGAGCTGCCCGGGCTGCGCGCACAGGCGGAGGAGCTGACCGAGCTGCTCGACCTGGGCTTCCACCATCGGGAGGTGCTGAACCGGCTGGGCACCAACGTGTCGCTCGGTGTCCTGATCAGCGGCCCGGCCGGCTCGGGCAAATCGGCGCTGGTCCACGCGGTGGCGGCGCAGGTCGGGGCGCGGGTCTTCCCGCTCTGGGCACCCGAGGTCGCCGCCCTGAACAACCAGGCCGCCGCCGAGCGGCTGCGCGCCGCCGGAGCCGCGGTCCGGGCCGACGGGCCGGCCGTGCTGCTGGTCACCGACGTGGAGGCGCTCGCCTCGGCCGACGAACCGGGCCCGGTGGCCACCGTGTTCCGCCAGGTGCTCGCGGAGACGGTACGGGCCGGGGCGGCGGTCGTCTGCACCACCGGCCGCCCGGAGGCGGTCGACCCGGCGCTGCGCGCCCCGGACCTGCTCTCCCTGCGGATCGGCATCGCCCTGCCCGACCCGGCGTTGCGCCGGGAGCAACTCACCGTGCTCACCCGCCAGGTGCCCCTCGCCGACGACGTCCGGCTGGACGAGATCGCCGGCCGTACCCCCGGGTTCGTCGCCGCCGACCTGGCCGCGCTGGTCCGCGAGGCCGGCGTGCGGGCGGCGCTACGGCAGAAGTCGGCCCAGACGCCGACGGTGGCGATGGCGGACTTCGTCGCCGCGTTGGAGGTGGTCCGGCCGACCACGATGGCCGCGTCCACCCTGGAGCTGGCCACCGTGACGCTCGACGACGTGGGCGACCTGGTCGAGGTGAAGCAGACACTCACCGAGTCGGTGCTCTGGCCGCTGACGTACCCGGACACGTTCGCCCGGCTCGGGGTGCAGCCGCCACGCGGCGTGCTGCTCTACGGTCCGCCGGGCTGCGGCAAGACGTACCTGGTGACCGCGCTGGCCGGATCGGGCCGGGCGAACGTGCTCTCGGTGAAGGGCGGCGAGCTGCTCTCCAAATGGGTCGGCGAGAGCGAACGCGCGGTCCGCGAACTGTTCCGCCGGGCCCGCGAGGCCGCGCCGACCCTGATCTTCCTCGACGAGGTGGACGCGCTCGCCCCGGTACGCGGCCAGTCCAGCGACGGCGGTACGACCGACCGGGTGGTGGCCGCCCTACTCACCGAGCTGGACGGGGTGGAGACGCTGCGCAACGTGGTGGTGGTGGGCGCGACCAACCGGCCCGATCTGATCGACCCGGCGCTGCTGCGCCCCGGCCGGCTGGAACGACTGGTCTACGTGCCACCGCCGGACGGGCCGGCCCGGAAGGAGATCCTGCTGGCCGCCGCCCGCAACGTCCCCCTCGCACCGGACGTGGACCTCGCCGCGCTCGGCGACGAGTTGGACGGGTTCTCGGCGGCGGACTGCGCGGCGCTGGTACGCGAGGCGGCACTGGCCGCGATGCGGGAGTCGCTGAGCGCCTCCACGGTCACCGCCGCGCACGTCGCGGCCGCCCGTGAGCGGGTACGTCCGTCCCTGGACCCGGCCCAGGTCGCCCACCTCTCCACCTACGCCACCACCCACCGCTAACCCAGCCCCCTCCCACACCCGGGTTGATCATGAAGTTATTGCGGCGACACGCCGACGCGACGAGCAATAACTTCATGATCACCGGGGCTGAGGTGGGGGTGAGCTGGGTGGATGGGGGGGTGGGGTGGGTCAGTCGGTGGGAAGGAGGGGGCCGAGGGGGCCCAGGTCGAGGTTCAGGTCCTCGGGGGCCAGGCCGAAGTGTTCGCGCAGTCCGACCATCTGCTCCTCCAGCGCCATCAGCGTCACCCCGATCCGCTCGATCTGCTCGTCGCTGAGATCGCCCAGCTCCACCCGGCGCAGCGCCTGCCGCTCCATCAGCTGGCGGAGCAGCTCGATCACGGTGAGCACGAGGCTGGCCAGTCCCCGTTCGACGGAGTCCCGGTCCACGGCGAGCCGCCGGTCGAGCGGGGTCACCCGGGGCGGTCGCCACTGTGGCGCGTCCAGTGCGGCGGCGAGTTCGGCCGCCTCGTCGCGCCCGGTCATTCCCCGGCCCCGAACGCATCGCTGCCACCGGTGGCGGCGATTCCGGTCCCCGCTTCGGCGGTTGGCCACGCGGCCGGCTCGGGCGGGGCGAGCGCGCCGACCGAGGCGATCAGGGCACGCAACGAGATCCGGACCAGATCCACGTCGGCGATGGCGAGGGTGATGTCACCACTCACCACCACGCCGGTGGCCAGTACCCGGTCCAGCAGATCGACCAGGGCGACCGGCCGATACGCCAGGGGGTGGTCGGCACTGCTCGGGGCGAGCGAGGTGGTCACCACGCCGACCCCCGAACCACCGCCACGTCGAGACCCGACGTCGCCGGCCGCGCCGACGGAGATCCGCCCGACGGTGCCGTGTCGCCGGGCAGGGCGGGCGCGTCCACCTCACCGTCCGGACCACCGGCCGGCGCATCGTCGCCAGCCGCCGCCGGCCGGTCCGTCACGAAGGAGTACGGCGGCCACGGGCCGGTGAGTTCCAGCCGCAGCTCCGGATGGCGCTCGGCGAGCGTCTCCACCAGCCGCGCGAAACCGGCCTGCGCCCCGGCGTCGACGAGGTACGCGCCGTTGAGCGCCATCGTGGCCGCCACACCGGAGAGCCGGCGGTCCTGCGGTGGATGCCGGCGGGCCACCACCGCGTGCCGCACGAGCGCCTCGTGCACGGTCGCGGCGACGTGTGCGGCGTCCCGCTGCGCGTCCTCCCGGGCAGCGAGCTGAGCCCGCCGCCGCCGCAGGTACGCCGTACCGACCCCTTCCGGGCCGGCGGTCTCCGCGGCCCGGGGTGCGACGCCCGACACCACGTACCCCTTGACGCCCCACTCGCCGCGGCCGGTGAGGCCGTCGAGCAGGGCGACCAGTTCGCTGCGCCGGCCGGTGAGCGACGCGGTGACCGCGTCGTCGTCGCGGTGCACTGTCGCCAGCCGGGCCGGTACGACCGCTCCGGCTCCGGCCAGCGCGTCGACCACCCGGTGGTGCGCCCGGGCGGCCCGTTCCAGCCAGCCCAGGTCCTCCAGGTTGCGGCGCAGCGCCTCCTCGCCGTAGTCGGTCAGCGGCACGGTGCTCACCACCGCCACCAGACCGTCGGCGCGGACCGGGCGGACCGGTTCGCCCGTCATCCCCGGCACCGTGCTCAGCAGCCCCAGATCCGCCTGCCGGACGACGCCGTGCAACCAGCGGCCGGCGCCCTCGGCACCGGATCGGGAGTCAGCCGTCGACCTCATCCCACTCCTCCTGTCGGACCTCCCGCCGCCGGGCCCGGGCCGCGGCCCGGGGCCGGCGTTCGGCCTCCACCTCTTCGGGATCACGTGGGCCCGGCTCGACCGGTGGGCGGGCCCGCGAGCTGAGCCACGGGTCGTGTTCCCACCAGTCGATGCCGATCTGGCGCGCGGTGTCGACCGAGGCGATGACCAGCCGCAGCTTCAGCGTCAGCAACTCGATGTCGAGCAGGCTCACCCGGATGTCGCCGGCGATCACGATGCCCCGGTCGAGGACCCGCTCCAGGATGTCGCCGAGGTTGGCCGGCTCGTGCCCGGCCGGCAGGACCTGGCCGGAGTTCTGCACCACCGATGGCGTACTGGTCATCTCAGCCCACCTCGCCCTTCCCCCGCTGGTAGCGCCGCACCCGCCGGTAGCCGAGCAGGGTGCCGTCGATGTCGAGCTCCACCTCGTAGAGGCCGAGCAGGTCCGTCGACGCCGGGATGCGGCGATCCTCGATCACCTCCACCCCGACCAGCCAGCCGTCCCGCACCGCCTTCAGCGACGTGGTCCCCACCGGTTCCCGGCCGGTCAGCTCCACGACCTGCCGCAGCCCCTCTCGGGCGGCCTCGGCGGCCGACAGCGGTTCGACGTACTCCTCGTCGCCGACCCACTCGTCCTCCGGTTCCGGTTCACGCCGGCGGGTTCGGCCGCCGTCGCCGCGGATCCGCTCCATCGCGTACACCTCCTCCGCCGTCTCGCCGCCACTCCGCGTCCGTCCGCCGCGCCCGGTCCGTGACCGGCCGAGGCCCGCCGCGCCGCGACCCGCTCCGCCGTACGACTGGCGCGTCGCGCCGGGACGCGCCCACCCGCCCGGCCTGCGCGGATTCGCGCCGGTCGGCGGGGGACGTCCCGAGCCCTCGGCCGGTGAGCCGCTCCAGGACCTGCTGCTGACGCACGTCCCGTTCGGCCGGGGTCAGCTCACCGGCGGCGACGGCCGCATCCAGTTCCTCCAGTTCCCGCCGGATGTTGGCCGGGTCGTACCGCTGTGCCTCCGCCTCCCGGGCGATCACCTTCACCACCGCGGTCAGGCCACGCATCGGTGCGTACGGCAGGGTCAGCAGCGTCCAGAGGATGTCCACGCCTCACCCCGTCACCTGGTGGGCGCTCGCGAAGTCGTACGGGGCGAGCGGCCCGAGCAACCGCATCCGGATCAGCTCCCGCCGCCGCTCGGCGAACGCCTCGACGGCGTCGACGAATTCGTCCTCCCGGTCGGCGTCGACGAGGAACGCCACGTTCAGCGCGTCCAGCTCGTGGCTCGGCGGCCGGTTGACGGTGGACACCGCCAGCGTTGCGAGCAGGTCGATCAGGTGGCGGCTCTCCGCCTCCCGCCGCTGCTCCACCGCCCTGCCGATGAACTCACCGAGCCGGATCCGCTGCTCCCGGGTCACCTCCTCCGGTCGCCCGCGCACCTGGTCGGCCAGATCCGCGGCGGCCGGATCGTCGTCCAGCACCCGCCGGATCAGCGCCGATTCCTCGTAGCGGCCGTGCACGACGTACTGGGTCCGCCCCTCGAACTCGTCGAGGACCGCGGCGAACCGGTCGGCGTGCGCGTCGAGCAGTTCGACGGCCGCGTCGGGTCCGCTGACCACCGTGCCGAAGCGGACCGGCAGCACCGGGGCCACCGCGGCCGTCCCGTCCAGCAGCATCTGGTACGTCGTGAGGTCCGCCGGTCGGCCGAGCGCCGCGTCCGGTGCCACCTCGCTCACCAGCGCGGCGACCGGGCCGTGCCGCACCACGGTCACCGAGCCCGGCGGGTCGCCGACGCCCGGCACGTCCGGCGACGGCTCCACGTCGGACGGCACGATGCCGTAGATGAACAGTCCGGGCTGATCACTCATCGTCGTACTCCTCGTCGCGGCGGCGACGCCGGGGCCGCCCACGTTCGTGGTCCCGATCGCGGTCGGCGCCCAGTTCGCCGACCGCATCGCGGACCGCACCGCCGATCTTCCCGACGGTCCTGCTCAGTCCGGCCGCCGTGGTTCCGGCGCCGACCGCGCCGGAGGCCCCCTCGACCAGGTCGGGCAGCCCCTTCTGGTTGCGTGGAGTGATGTCGAGCCGGTCCACCGCCTGCGCGAACCGCAGGTACGTCTCGACGCTCGCCACCACCACCCGGGCGTTGATCTCCAGCAGTTGGATGCCGACCACGGCGACGGAGACCTGGGCGTCGATCACCACTCCCTTGTCGAGCACGGTCTCCACGACGTCGGCCAGGCTCGACGACGATCCGCTCCGCTGTAACGCGCTTCCGGACTGGCCGTCAGTCGTCGCGACAGTCATTCGTCCGACACCTCCCGTCGACGACGGACCGCGGGGCGGCGGGGAGGCGTGGGCGCACGGCGGGGGCGTGGCTCCGTACCGGGCTCCGGCTCCTCCGGCGGACGCGTCCGGCGGGCTCGTTGCGGCGCGCGCCGGCGCACCGGTCGCGGATCCTCCGACTCCTCCGGTTCGTCCTCGTACTCCTCGTGGTCCTCGTCGTATTCGTCCTCGTACTCGTACTCGTCATCAGCCGGACGGCGCCGCGCCGGCCGGCGGCGTGCCCCCACCTCGGGGCGGGCCCGGCGTGGCCGCTGCTCGGGGCGTCCCTCTTCCGCCTGCTCCTGGCCCTCCTCGTCGCGCTGTTCGTGTTCCTGCTCCTCGCGGACGGCCGTGTCGTGGTCCTTGACCACCTGGGAGTCCCGGATCTCGCCGCGCCAGCCCGTCACCGAGTCCGGGTCGAGCACGGTCCGCGTCATCACGTGCCGGACGAAGTGCTTCAACTCCAGCCGCACGCGGCGTCCCTGGGCGCGCCACAGGTTCCCGGTGTGTTCGAAGAGCCCCTGCGGGTGGTACTCGAGCACGACCAGGATGCGGGTCAGGTCGGGAGTCAGCTCGTGGAAGCTGACCGTCCCGTCGACCGAGCCCTTCTCACCCTTCGAGCGCCAGTGGATGAGCCGGTCCGGGATCTGCCGGACGATGGTGGACTCCCACGTCCGGTGCGACCAGAAGACCTGCGCCTTCCACATGAGCTTCTCGTCGGACTCGGTGTCGACGTTCTCGACCTTCTTGATGAAGCTCGGGAAGTCGCCGAACTGGGTCCACTGGTCGTACGCGACCCGCACCGGCACGCCGACGTCGACCGTCTCAACGATGTTCGTCACCTTGATCTTGCGGCTCCCGCCGCCCGCGCGCTCCTTACGCCGGCCGAGCGCCGACATCACCTTCTCCTTACCGCCGGCCATCCCGGCGTGGATCATCGCCTTCATCGGGGAGTCCCCCGCGGCCATCCGCTGCGCCCCGGTAGCGGCGGCGATCAGGCCCGGACCGCCGCCCTGCTTGGCGTACTCGCTGAGCCGATGCGTCGCGCCGGCGACCTTCTCGGTCACCACGGACGCGGCCCGCTCACCGAGCGCTTCGGCCAGGTTCCGCACCTCGTCGGCGAGTTCGCCGCGGACCTTGCCGCCCAGTCCGCCGCTGCTCGGGTTCGGTGCCATGCTCACCGCCCCCGCCGCTGGCCGGCGGGCTCGGCCTCGTCCGGCGACGGCTCGATGTCACGCTCCGACTTCCGCTCGCCGCCACCCGAGGCACCTGTGACCGATGCGGTACGGCGGCGCAACGCATCGGCCGAGCTGTGCAGCTTGTCGCTGAGTGCGTCGACGCCGCTGCCGGCCGCGGCGGTGGCCGCCGCCTTCCCGGCCATGGCGAACGGGCCGCCGAGGCGGCCGAGGTTGCCCAGGTGAGGGGAGGAGCTCAACAGGTCCGCGCCGCGCTTCATCAGCCCGCCAGGATGCATCGTCGCTCGGCCGGCCGCGACGGCCGCGGCGAGGGCGAGTGCGGTACGCAGTTTGCGGCGGCGACCGATCAGGTAGCCCAGACCCACCGCGAGTCCGATTCGTGCTCCGCTGTTCATCAATTCTCCTTCGCTCCCCGCTGTTCGGACGCCTGCTGCCTTCGGGGCCGAAAGGGGCCCGCTGATCGACGTGAGCGGGACCTCTCATCAGGCGTCCCGTTTTGGCGGACCCGGCGGGCAGTACCCCACGGCCAGATCGCGAAACCGCACAGGCAATTTCGGCGGGTACTCGGGAAACGAATTCCGAAAAGTGGCGCAGCAACCCGTCAAAACGGGCACTGAGGCGCAGACAGGCAGCCCAGGGGCGCGGAGCGACCACTGACGGAGCTACCGTAAGAACGGGATCAGAGAACTGGTGGTGTCGAATCGAGGCAGATTTCGGCATGCACCTTGCCGCTGTCCTCGCGCAATTTCGCACCGCTTTTTGCGAGCACCTTCAGTGCCTCGGTGTTCTCCGAAGTCGTTTCCGCGACCACGGTACGCATGCCCGCCGCGGCGGCCTCGTTGAGCAACTCCCGCAGGGCGGCCACACCGAGTCCCTGACCGCGCGCCGACCGGCCCAGCCACATGCCGGTCTCGACCGTGCCGGCCTCGTCACAGCGGGTCATCCGGACCATCCCGACCACCTCGCCGCCGGCCAGGATCGCGTACATCTGGGTGGCGGTCGGACCGGTCAGCCCGGCGAAGCTGGCGCGGTGGAACTCGCGGAAGGCTTCCCGGCGGGCGTGCGACCAGCCGGCCGGTGCCTCCACCGGCGGCATCACCTCGCCCGGTTCCGCCTCGGCCGCCGCTACGGAGAGCAACGGCTCGAGATTCCGCTCGTTCACCGGCTCCAACCGGACCGCACCCGTCACGTCGCGCAGTTTGCCGTCCCCACCGGCATAAGTCCACCCCGTTGAGCCGCTACTGACGGTCCGTCGAGAGGGATCGGCCGGTCGGACGGCACCGGATGCGCCTCACGCTCCGCTATCAATCGGGACCGAACTCGCAGAGCATCACAGAGGCGTCGTCGGCGCGCTTGTGCCGGCGGAGCCGGTCGGAGAGGTCCCGCTCGGCGGCCCGGACCTGGTCGATCAACGCGCCCGGCCCCTCGGTGGCCACCAGATCGAGCAGAGCCGGCCAGTCGAAGAGGCGGAACTGCTCCACCGCGCTGGACGCACCGTCACTGAGCAGCGCCGCCCGCCGCAAGGCGCCCGGCCCGCGCAGCGGCACGGTGCCGGTCACCGCGTGGTATGCCGCGTCCGGATCGGCGGCGGCCACCCAGTAGCCGTGCGTCCGGTTCATGCGTTCGCGTTGCAGGCCGACCGCATGCCGGAACCGGGTCGCCCGGTCCGCCGCCGCGCCCGCCGGCACCATGGCGACGGTCTCGCGCAGTTCGGCCATCGCCCGGTCCAGCCGGTCGTCGGAGACAACACTGACCCGGCCGCCGGTGTCCAACACCAGGGGGCTGTCACACAGCACCAGGTAGTCCACCTGGTCACCGCCCTCACGAAGCAGGCAGACGGTGCTGGACGGGGTGCCCGGATGGTCGAGGTCGCATTTGCCGTCGTGGTCCGCGCGTACCGCGAGGATGGCCGCGGCGAGGTTGCTCATCAGCGACGCGGTGGGGCGCGCCGCCTCGGCCAGCCCGATCCGGGCGGCC
This sequence comes from Micromonospora sp. NPDC005367, assembly GCF_040606825.1. Taxonomy (NCBI): domain Bacteria; kingdom Bacillati; phylum Actinomycetota; class Actinomycetes; order Micromonosporales; family Micromonosporaceae; genus Micromonospora; species Micromonospora sp. NPDC005367. The sequence goes on from NZ_JBEXFP010000006.1 coordinate 164,583, forward strand.
AGGTGCCGGACGTACCACTCCGGCCCGTGTACGCAGCCGGTGTCGAAGCCCTCGGGGACGGTGGCGCCGTCGAGGACCCCGACCAGCGAACCGAACCGGAACACGACGTCCTCGTTCACGTCCCGGCCCGGCGCCGCCGCGGAGGCGGAGCGGACCCGCATCAGCGGAGCCCGCCCCACCGCCCGCACCGGCTCAACGTCGGAACTCACCGACGGCCTCTTGCGTCTGCCCACGCATCTGGTGGGCGGCCGACCGGCCCTGCTCGCGTATCTCGGCCGCGCCCTTGATGGCGGTGGACCCGACGGACCGAGCCGCCTGCGACGTCGGCTGCCGCATGTTGTCGCGGAGCCGGTGACCGAACTGGCTGGCCTGCTCCCGCAGTTCACCCGAGTGCTGGCCGACCTGCTGGCTGACCATCCCCTTGGCCTGCCCGGCGAGCTGCCGTTCGCGACGGCTCGGCGGGAGCAGGGCGGACACCAGCAGGCCCGCGCCGAAGGCGATCAGACCGGCCGCCATCGGGTTGCCGTGCATCTGCTCCCGGGACTGCTGCCCGACCGATCGGGCCTCGTCCCGCACCGAGTCGGCGGCGGAGGACATCCGCTGGCCGGCCTGCTGACCCATCTGCTGGACCGAGCCGGCGGCGGACGACGCGGTCTGGCCGGCCTGCTGACCCATCTGCTGGACCGAGCCAGCGGCGGACGACGCGCTCTGGCCGGCCTGCTGGCCCAGGTGTTGTGCCGTGCCTCTGGCGGACGACATGCGCTGTCCAGCCACATCGCCCATGTGTGCCGAGGTACCCATCACCTTCTCCTTCATCCGGGTGAGCGCGCCACGCGCCTCCCCGACGCGGTCACCGGCGATCCGACGCGGGCTGACCTTGTCGGCCAACGCGTCGACGCTACTGCTCAGATCTCGCCGGGTGTACTCGATCTCCTGTCGGATCCGATCAGGATCGGTCGACATAACCTGCTCCCTCCCGGCCGGTCATCGGCCGCGCAACGCGTCCGGCACCTGCCGTGCGGTCTGTTGCGTCCGGGGTAGCACCCCACCGATCTGGCGCATCTTCGACCGCCCCATGACGAGCGTGACGGCGGTGACGACCGCCCAGAAGCCCGCCACGATCAGTGCGGCCCAGCCCTGGTCCATCACGTTGGACAAACCCCACCAGGCCGCGTACGAGAGGAACAGCACCACGAGGAAGCCGGCCAGCGCCGCGACGCCGAACATGGCACCGGCCTTACCGGCCTGCGTGGCCTCCTCGCGCAGTTCCACCTTGGCGAGCTGTACCTCCTGGCGGACCAGGGTGGACATGTCGCGGGTCACGTCACCCAGCAGCTCGCCTACCGACTGGGTGCGTTCCTTGAACGGGGCGCTCACGGTGCCACCCCGCCGGGAATCCCGGGATCCTGGCGCCGGCCGTCGGGCGAGATGTTCTGCGCCCGCGCCGCTCCGGCGTAGGGTCCTCCGGCGCTGTACGCCGGGTCGACCGGCCGCTCGTGCGGCTGCGAACCGGCCTCCATCGGCTGGCCCATCTGCCCGGCCTGGCCGCCCGAACCCCGCCCGTTGCCCGACGAGGTCAGGTTCCGGGCGAGCCGGCCGAACAGCAGTCCGGCCACGGCCGTCCCGGCCAGGAACGCGCCGGGATGCCGGCGGGCGTACCCGCGAACCTCGTGCAGCAGATCGGCGGGCTCGTTCTCGTCGATCCACCCCGCGGCCCGCTGTGCCATGTCCGCCGCCCGGCGGACGGCCTCACCGGCAAGCTGGGATTGGCTGCCCTCCGCCATCGAGTCGAGGTCGTGCCCCAACCCGCGCAACCCCTCGGCGGCCCGGTGTTTCTGCGACATGGCCTGGTCACGCAACTGCGTGGTGGCCTCGCCGCCCAGGTTCCGCACCTGCTGCCGCGCCTGCGCGGTCACTTCCCGGCCCTGTTCGGCCATGGTGTGGCCGACCTGGCCACCGGCCTGCGCGGTCTGATGACCGACCCGGGAGGCCTGCTGACGGGCCTGTCCGGTGGTGCTGTCCGGCGGTCTGCTCTGGTTGATCGCCGTCATCACACGCTCCCTTCATCTGCCCCGAGCCACGGTGGGACCCGGGACGTCTACCGCCTACCCGTCGGGTCCGGCGACATTCGTTCGTCGCCGACCGGTCGCGACGTCCCGGGGGCGGGGATCCGGCCAGGTCATGCAGGCTCGCCGTGCCGGGCGCTCGGTGGTCGCGACCGGACGGTCGGCGTCATCTCCGACGGGTGCGACCACAGTTACCTAGCCGGGCGGATCCGTCCGGCACGGCGAGCCGGGACGCCGGCCGCAGCGGGCCGTTCCCGGGGCGACCCGTGCAGGTCGCCGCGACCTGGCCCGGATCCGGTCAACGGCGGCGATTACGGGCGCGGGAGGATCGCAGCCGGCGCAGCCGGCCGATGAGCACGGGTTCGGCGGCGAGTGCCGCCGGGTTGTCGAGCAGCCCGTTGAGCAGTTGGTAGTAGCGGGTCGCGGTAACCCCGAAGGTGTCCCGGATCGCCTGCTCCTTCGCCCCGGCGTGCCGCCACCACCGCTGTTCGAAGGCGAGGACGGCGACTTCCCGCTCGGTGAGTCCCGGGCGCGCCGCGTCCGCCGCCGACCCGCCGCCGGCATCAGGGTGCGTCTCGGCGGGATCGTCGGGCGTGGCCGGCTCGACCATGTCGTCACCGGGGACGGCCTCCACGGCCGGCGCGGAACGGGGCGGTGGAACCGGCCGGGCCATCACCCTCGGGCTTCCGTCGTCCGGCCGGTCGGCAGTCTGCTCAGCGGCGCGGGGAGCGGGTGCCCGCGAGGCCGCGCCGGCGGAATCCGCAGGGGCGTCGGCGGGCGGCTCGGCGGCGGCCGGGGCGGCGTCGGCGGGCTGCATGTCGCTCCTCGGTCGGACGGGCCGGCACGGCAACACCGACCGGGGACACCAGCCTAACCAGGGCGGACGCCTGCCGCATCCGCCGCTGCCGCGCCCTGCGTGAACACCGGCGCAGACCCGACAACGAGGTCTGGGCCTCGCCCGAGGCGCCACCGGGGCGAAGGCGCCCGGAAGAGCGCGGATGACGGCGGGCCGCCCACCGGGTGCTCCCCGATGGACGGCTCCGCCGTCCCGGCGCGACGACGTCAGCGATCGACGTCGGAACCGCGGGCCGAAGTCAGGAGATGTCGCGGCGGCGCATCGCCCAGAGCGCCGCCCCGAGGATCACCGCGGCGCCCACCGCCAGCAACACCGACGAGTGCTGCCAGGTGACGTCGAACGTCGCGGGATTGCACTGCCCGAAGACCGTGGCGTTGCAGGATTCGTAGTCGTAGAGGGTGACGGTCTTCTGAATCCAGGCCAGCGCGTAGGTCGGCAGCAGCCACGCCTCCGGGAACCGGACGCCGGCCATGTCCAGCAGGATGCCGAGCCCGAACTGGCCGACCACCGCCACCGCGACCACGCCGCCGAGGGCCATCGCGGTGTGCCGTCCCAGCGAGGCCAGGGCGAAGCCGACCGCGGTGACGACCAGTACCAGCACCACGGCGCGCAGCCCGGTCAGCGCAGCGGACTGCCACACCCCGGAGGTCACCTTCTCGGTGGTGCCCCGGAACGTGGCGACCAGCCAGAACCCGGCGAACCAGGCCACCGCGGCGGGCAGGGTCACCGCGAGCATCCCGGTGAGCAGTGCCGCGAGCTTGGTCAGCAGTACGTTCAGCCGCTTGGGCCGACACAGCAGGAGGTTCATCATCCCGCCGCTGCTCCATTCCGCGCCGACGAAGGACGCGCCGATCACGAAGCCGACCAGGGCCAGGATCGCCGCGAACGGAATCAGGGTCCCCGGGAACGTCTCGCGGAAGTCGAACGTCGACGGCAGGAACCACGAGGCCTGGATGTCCTCACGCGGCGGAGCGCTGATCACCGAGCAGTCGTCGGGATAACGGCCGTCGTTCGGCGTACCGGCCGCCTTGGCCGCTTCGCAGGCCGTGCGCTCCTGCTCACTCCAGCGGACCTGCTGCGCGTACTGCTGGTCGGCCTGCCGCTCGGCGCCGGCCAGCGCGTCGGCGTCGAGCTTCTGGTTGGTGAAGAACGTGCCGACCACCACGGCGAGGAGCACCAGCAGACCGAGCAACGTCATGTAGCGGGTGAACCGCCGCTTGGTCAGCCGGCGCAGCTCCGTACGGTAGAGGCTCACGCCCCCCACCCCCCTCCGGTGGCGCCGGACTGCTCCGCGCCACCGACCTTCAAGGACTGGTCGACCTGCCGGTGCTGGCCCGGTACGGGCGCGGTGGCGGTCAGTTCGAGGAAGACGCTCTCCAGGTCGACGGTGACCGGCGCCAGCTCGCTGACGTACAGGCCCTGCTCGGCGAGGAGCCGGGTCACCGCCGCCGGCTTGTCGACGCCGGCGAGCATCAGGTGGTCGGCGTGCCCGGTGACCAGGATCCCCGAGCGGGTGAGCGCGTCGGCGGCGGCCGGCAGGTCGGCCACGGCCTCCAGGCGTACCCGCACCGCTCCGGAGGAGTGCTGCGCCAGCACGTCGTCGACCGGGCCGAACGCGACCCGGCGACCCAGCGAGATGATGGTGACCGAGTCGCAGATCAGTTGGATCTCACCGAGGATGTGGCTGGACAGCACCACGGTCATGCCGGACTCGGCGAGATTGCGGGTGAGCGTGCGCATCTCCCGGATGCCGCCCGGGTCGAGACCGTTGGCCGGCTCGTCCAGGATCAGCAGTTTCGGGTTCTTGAGCAGGGCGGAGGCGACGGCGAGCCGCTGCTTCATGCCGAGCGAGTAGGTCTTGACCCGTTCGCCGGCCCGCTCCCGGAGCCCGACCAGCTCCAGCACCTCGTCGACCCGGTTCGACGGCACGTCGCCGGCCGACGCCAGCAGGGACAGCGTGTCCCGGGCGGTGAAGTGCGGGAAGAACTGCGGACTCTCCACGATGGCGCCGACCTGTCCGGCGACGTCCGGCAGCGCGGCGGGTACCTCGTGGCCGAGGATGGTCATCCGCCCGCCGTCGGGCCGGATCAGGCCCAGCAGCGTACGCAGGGTCGTGGTCTTGCCCGACCCGTTCGGGCCGAGAAAGCCGTGCACCTGCCCAGCTTCGACTCGCATGTTGAAACCGTCCAGCGCGTTGCGGGTGCCGCGCCGACGGCTCTTGTAGGTCTTCCGTAGAGCTTCGATCTCCAGGACAGCTGGCAAGCTGCACCTCCCCCGATGGTGGGCGTGACAGCGCTCACCATACGCGGTATGCATTGCGCGGTAATACTCGGTATGCACCGACGCGCCGACCGGGAAGCCAGATGGGGTCAAGCACCACTGTGGGGGGCCTGTCCGTGCAGGTCAGGCGCAGACGACGTGCACACCCGCGGCGCGGAACGCCTCGACCAGATCGACGTTCGCACCGGAGTCGGTGACGAGGGTCTCCACCCGTTCCAGCGAGCAGATCCGGGCGAACGCGTGACCCCCCAGCTTGGACGAGTCGGCGATGATCACCACCCGCTTGGCCCGGGCCACCATGAGGCTGTTCATCGCCGCCTCACCCTCGTGGTGGGCGGCGGCGCCGAGCTGCGGGTCGATCGCGTCCACGCCGAGCAGGGCGATGTCGAGGGTGACCTCGCGCAGCAACGCCCCGCCCAGCGGCCCGACCAGCTCGAAGGACTTCGGCCGGACCACGCCGCCGGCCACGACGACCTTCATCCGGGAACGCACAAGCAACTCGTTGGCGATGTTCAACGCGTTGGTCACCACGGTCAGCTGCGCACCGTCGGTGTTGGTGTTCAGGTCCGGCCGTACGGCCAGGGCCCGGGCCACCTCGGTGCTGGTGGTGCCGCCGTTGAGACCGACCACCGTGCCGGGCGTGACCAGCGCGGCGGCGGCAGTGCCGATCCGCTGCTTCTCCGCCGAGTGCTTGGCGGTCTTGTAGCGCAGCGGCAGGTCGTACGAGACCCCGTTGGCCACCGCTCCACCACGGGTACGCGTGATCATCTGCTGCTGGGCGAGCTGGTCGAAGTCGCGCCGGATGGTCGCCTGGGAGACGTCCAGTCGCTCGGCCGCCTCCTCGACGCTGACCCGACCGTCCTCGGTCAGCATCTCGAGCAGGGCATTCCATCTGGCGTACCGGTCCACCGCGGATGCCCTCCCAGCTGCTGCACAATCGGTGATTGATTGCGTGCACAGTAGTGCGCGAAACTACGCTGGCGCAAAACATTGACCTGCTCGATCCTTCAGCCGGTTGCCACGGCCACCCGATTTCGCGCAGAATGGCGCTCGAAAGACGGGTGTATCGAGCCCTATTGCGCACGGCTGCCTCCTCCGAGGAGTTCTCATGGCGTACGTCCACGCGGAGATCGCGAGCCAGCCCGACTGCTGGCGAAGGGCCGCCGAGCTGGCCGCCGACGTACGTGCCGACCTGCCGGCGCCCGGCGAACGGGTCGCCGTAGTCGGCTGCGGCACGTCGTGGTTCATGGCCATGGCGTACGCGACACTGCGCGAGCAGGCCGGCCAGGGCGAGACGGACGCGTTCCAGGCCTCGGAGTTCCCGACCGGCCGCCGCTACGACCGGCTGATCGGCATCACCCGCTCCGGCACCACCACCGAGGTGGTGGAGCTGCTCGACGCCCTGCGCGGGCAGACGCCCACCACCGTCCTCGTCGGCGACCCCGACTCGCCGGCGGCCCAGCTGGCCGACGCCGCGGTCCTCATGCCCTTCGCCGACGAGCGATCGGTGGTGCAGACCCGCTTCGCGACCACGGCCCTGGCCCTGCTCCGCACCCACCTGGGCGAGAACCTCGACGCGCTCTCCGCCGACGCCGAGGTGGCCGTCCGAGCCCCGCTACCGATCGACCCCACGTCGATCGAGCAGGTCACCTTCCTCGGTCGGGGTTGGACGGTCGGCCTGGCCCAGGAAGCCGCGCTGAAGTGCCGCGAGGCGGCCAGCTTCTGGGCCGAGGCGTACCCGGCGATGGACTACCGGCACGGCCCGATCTCGATCGCCGCCCCCGGCCGGCTCGTCTGGGCGTTCGGCGCCCTCCCCGACGGGCTGCCGGAGGATGTCGCCGCGACCGGCGCGGCGTTCGTGCACAGCCGCACCCACGGCTGCCGCACCGTGCTCGGCAACTGGGCGGCGGGACGCAAGCCGGTCGACCCGATGGCGGATCTGATCCTGGCCCAGCGGTTCGCGGTCGCCCTCGCCACGAGCCGCGGCCTCGACCCGGACGCGCCCCGGCACCTCACCCGGTCCGTGGTGCTTGCGTGAGCGAGCAGCACGACCGAACCATCCAGCACGGCAACGCGGCCGACAGCGACGTCGTCGTCGCGCTCGACGTCGGCGGCACCGGCATGAAGTGCGGCCTGGTCCGCCCGGACGGCGTCGCCGTACACACTGAACGACACCCGACGGAGGCGGCACGCGGCCCGGCGGCAGTGGTCGACACGATCCTCGACGTCGCCGAGGGGCTGACCGACAAGGCGCGCGCCGACGGTCTCACCCCCGTCGCACTCGGCATCGCCGTACCGGGTGTGGTCGACGAGACGCGCGGCGTGGCGGTCTGGTCGGCGAACGTCGGCTTCCGGGACGTACCACTGCGGGACCTGGCGGTGGCGCGGCTCGGCCTGCCCGCGACGCTCGGCCACGACGTGCGGGCCGGCGGGATCGCCGAGGCCCGGCTGGGCGCCGGTCGCGGGGCCGGCCACGTCCTCTTCGTCGCGATCGGCACGGGCATCGCGGCCGCGCACGTCGTCGACGGGACGGCGAACATCGGCGCGCACGGCGCGGCCGGCGAGTTCGGGCACATCCTGGTCCGGCCGGGTGGGCCGCGCTGCGGCTGCGGCCGACCCGGCTGCCTGGAGGCCGTCGCCTCGGCCGCGGCCATCGGCCGCCGGTACCAGGAACTCGCCGGCACACCGGGCACCGCGGCCGAGGTCGCCGAGCGGGCGACCGCGGGTGAGCCCGTCGCGGTACGGGTCTGGCAGGAGGCCGTCGAGGCGCTGGCCGACGGGCTCGCCACCGCACAGGCGCTCTACGACGTGGCCACGGTCGTGGTCGGCGGCGGGCTGGCACAGGCCGGCGCGCGACTGCTCGACCCGCTCCGGGCGGCGCTGCACGAGCGGGTGACCTTTCACCGGGAGCCGCGCCTGGTCGCGGCGGCCCTCGGCGACGAGGCCGGGTGCCTCGGCGCCGCTCTGCTAGCTCTCGACGCCCACGGTGGCGTCTCGACAACCAGGGAGGCGCGATGACCCAGCGGGTCAGCGGCAAGGTGGTGACCCCGGCGGGCGTCATCCGGCAGGGCTGTGTCGAGTGGGACGGCGAGCGGATCACGGCGGTGGCCGAGTACCCGTCGGTCCACGACGGACACTGGATCCTGCCCGGCTTCGTGGACATGCACACCCACGGCGGCGGCGGGCACACCTTCACCACCGGAGATCCCGAGCAGGCCCGGCAGGCCGCCGCGTTCCACCTGCGTCACGGCACCACGACGCTGCTGGCCAGCCTGGTCAGTTCCCCGTTCGAGCTGATGCGGTCGGCCACCGCCGCGTTCCGCCCGCTGGTGAGCGAAGGCGTGCTCGCCGGCATCCACTTCGAGGGGCCGTACCTCTCGGCGGCCCGGTGCGGCGCGCAGAACCCGGAGTACCTCCGCGACCCGTCCACCGACGAGCTGGCCGAGCTGATCGAACTGGCCGGGTCCGCCCTCCGGATGGTGACCCTCGCCCCCGAGCGGGACGGCGCGCTGGAGGCCGTGAAGCTGCTCACCGCGCACCGGGTGGTCGCCGCGGTGGGCCACACCGACGCCACGTACGACGAGACCCGCTCGGCGATCGCCGCCGGCGCGAGCGTCGGCACCCACCTGTTCAACGGGATGCGGCCGGTACATCACCGCGAGCCCGGCCCGGTGACGGCTCTGCTGGACGCCCCGAACGTGGTCTGCGAGCTGGTCGCCGACGGTGTGCACCTGCACGACGGGATGCTCACGTTCTCCTCGTCGGTGGCCGGCCCCGAGCGGTCCGCGCTGATCACCGACGCGATGGCCGCCGCCGGCATGCCCGACGGCGAGTACGAGCTGGGTGGCCAGGCGGTCACCGTGGCCGACGGGGTGGCCCGGCTCGCCCGCGACGGCGCGATCGCCGGCAGCACGCTGACCATGGACGCCGCGCTGCGGCACGCCGTCGCCGCCGGCATCCCCATGGCGGACGCCGCCCGGATGGCCGCGACCACTCCGGCCCGCGCCATCGGCCTCGGCGACCAGCTCGGCGCTCTCCAGGTGGGGCTGCGCGCCGATCTGGTGATCCTCGACGACGACCTCAACGTGGTCCGGGTACTGCGGGCGGGCGCCTGGCAGGAGTAACCCACTCCCGTCACCCCGGCCCTGAGGCACCGCGACAGACGTTCACCCCTGCGGCCTTGTCGAACCCGGCACCGCGACAGACGTTCACCTCTGCGGCCTTGTCGAGCCCGGCACCGCGACCACCCCGCACTCCCTTTAGAACTGAGTCATCCGCGTCATCACCGGCGCCCCTTCGGACTGCGTCCGGGCAGCATGCCCAGACACGTCCGGGCACCGATCCACTGCACCCTGGCACCCCGTCCGGGCACCGGTCCGGGCGCTCCGAGGGCTTGATTCGTTTGCGTCATCAGATCTAAAGCACCCGAACCAGCAATCCCCGCCCCGGCAGCCCTGCCCGCGAGCAGCGAACAACGGGCAGCGAACAACAGGCAGCGGGCCCGCCACAGTCCGTCAGCCGGTGACGGTGGGGAGCTCCACACCGAGCACGGCCTGCTCGTCGGGACGGTGCACGAGCACGTCCGACAGGTACGACTGCACCGCGTGGCGCATCCCGACGTCCCGGCCGGCCCGCTCGGAGATCAGCCACTTGTGCTCGATGATCTGCGTGAACAGCTCCTGCGGCTCCAGTTTGCGCCGCAGGTGGGCCGGCACCGCCCGTACCACCGGCTCGAAGACCTCGGTCAGCCAGCGGTGCGCGGCCTGCTGCTCATCGCTGAGGTCGCTCTCGGCCCGGTAGGCGTCCAGGTCGTTCAGGAGCTTGCGGGCCTGGTTCTCCTCGGCGTCCAGGCCGGTGAGCCGCAGCAGCCGGCGGGTGTGGTAGCCCGCGTCGACGACCTTCGGGCGGACCAGGTAACGCCCGTCGGCGATGGTCGACATGGCCACCTCCGCGACGTCGAAGCCCAGCTCGTTGAGGCGGCGGATCCGGCTCTCGATGTCGTGTCGGGCCTCCCGCTCGACCTGCTGCTCGTAGGTGATCTCGTGCCAGAGCCGCTCGTAACGCTGCACGACCTCCTCGGAGACCACCTCCGGGTCGATCGACTCGTGCAGCAACCCGGCGGCCTGGAGGTCCAGCGCTTCACCGAAGATGTTGACCCGCGCGATCTCCAGGTCCTCGTTCCGCTGGCCGTTGGAGAGCGAGGGGCGCAGCGCCCCGGTCTCCGCGTCGACGAGGTACGCCGCGAACGCCCCGGCGTCCCGACGGAACAGGGTGTTCGACAGCGAGCAGTCGCCCCAGAAGAACCCGGTCAGGTGCATCCGGACCAGCAGCGCGGCGAGGGCGTCGAGCAGCCGGCCCATCGTCTCCGGGCGCAGCGTGTGCGAGAAGAGCGCCCGATACGGCAGCGAGAACTGCAGGTGCCGGGTGATCAGCACCGACTCGAGGGTTCGCCGTCGTCGGTCTGCCGGTCCGCGACGACCGCCACCGCCTCGACCGCCGGAAAGTCGATCCGCTCCAGGGCCCGGAGCAGGTCGTACTCCCGTTCGGCGATCCGCTCGCGGGTCTCCTTGAAGGCGTAGACGTAGTCGCCCAGCCGGACAAAGCGGACGATGTGCCGGGAGATGCCCTGCGGCAGCGCCACCAGATGCTCGGCAGGCCACTCCTCCAGCGGGGTCGACCACGGAAGGTCGAGCAACGCCGGGTCCACGAGAGCAGAGGTGATCCGCACGGGCACAAGTGTGACCCGTCCACCCGCACAACGCTCCCCATCGTGGCTGGGCCCACAGCGCCGCCCGGTAGCTTGGTCGGATGCGCAACACCGTAGGGGTACGCGAACCGGTGCGGCTGCGGCCGGTGCGACCCGCCGGCTGGTGGTACGACGCACTGCTGCTCGCCGCCCTGGTCGGCCTTACTGTGGCGCTCACCACCCACCACCTCTTCGGCCTCGACAAGGCGGTGGCGGACTGGGCGGACACGCACCGCCCGACCGTGGCGTACTGGCTGGCCCGGACCCTGAACCTGCTCGGTCAGGGCACCCCCCTGACCCTGATCGCGGCCGGACTCGGGGTGCTGGTCGCGATCCGGGTCCGCTCGATCCGGCCGATCCTGCCGCCGGTCCTCGGATTTGTGCTCACCACCTTCACCATCGGGCCGTTGAAGGTCTGGACGGCCCGGCCGGCGCCGAGCGCCAGCATCAAGGAGCCCTTCCTGTCGCCCGAGCAGACCCTGCCGCTGTTCCAGGAGAACCTGCCGCTGCGCTTCGCCCAGTCGTACCCGTCGGGGCACGTGGCCAACGCGATCGTCTGGTACGGCGTGCTCGCGCTGCTGCTCGCCCCGCTGCTGCGCACCTACGGGCGCACCGTCCCGCCCCGGCTCGTCCTCGCGATCCGGATCCTCCCGCCGTTGATCGTGCTCTGCACCACCACCTACCTGGGCTTTCACTGGCTCACCGACTCGGTGGCCGGGCTGCTGCTCGGGCTGTTCCTGGACCGGCTGATGCACCGGGTGCCGTGGGACGACGTACCGCTGCCCGCCCGGGTGCCCTGGTCGGGCCGCACCCGGTTGTTCACCTCCGGTCCGTACCCTGGCCCGCCGTGACTGGACTGGAACGCCGGCTGGGCGTCCCCGACGCGGTGCTCATCGGCCTGGGGTCGATGCTCGGCGCGGGTGTCTTCGTGGTCTTCGCTCCGGCAGCGGCGGCGGCCGGTGGCGCCGGACTGCTGCCCGCCGTGGTGCTGGCCGGTTTCATCGCCTTCTGCAACGCGACCAGCTCCGCCCGGCTGGCCGCCCGCTACCCGGAGTCCGGCGGCACGTACGTCTACGGCCGGGAGCGGCTCGGGACGTTCGCCGGGTTCCTCGCCGGCTGGGGCTTCGTGGTCGGCAAGACCGCGAGCTGCGCGGCGATGGCGCTGACCATCGGGGCGTACCTCTGGCCGGGGCAGGCCCGGCTGGTCGCGGTCGCCGCGGTGCTCGCGGTGACCGCGGTGAACCTGCGCGGCATCGGCAAGACCGCGGCCGTGACCAAGGCACTGGTCGCGCTGGTGCTGGCGGTGCTGGCGCTGGTCGCGGTCACCGGCGTCATCGGCGGGCCGGTCGAGCTTGCTCGGCTGGCCGGACCCGGGGGTTCCGGTCGGGGCGTGCTCACCGCTGCCGGCCTGCTCTTCTTCGCCTTCGCCGGGTACGCCCGGATCGCCACGCTCGGCGAGGAGGTCCGCGACCCGGAGCGGACCATCCCCCGGGCCGTGCCGCTGGCGCTCGGCGTGGTGCTGGCGACCTACCTGGTGCTCGCCGTCGTCGCGCTCGGCGTGCTCGGCGCCGACCGGCTGGCCGGTTCCGTCGCGCCCCTGGCCGACGTGGTGACGGCGGCCGGCCTGCCCGGGCTCGCCTGGGTGGTCCGGGCCGGGGCAACCGTAGCGGTCACCGGCGTGCTGCTCTCCCTGCTCGCCGGGGTGGGCCGGACCCTGCTGGCGATGGCCCGCCGCCGGGACGTGCCGGGTGCGTTGGCGGCCGTACACCCCCGGTACCGGGTGCCGCACCGGGCCGAGCTGGCGGTCGCCGCGGTGGTGATCGTGGTGGTGCTGCTCGGCGACGTCCGCCAGGCGATCGGCTTCTCCAGCTGCACGGTGCTGGTCTACTACGCGATCACCAATGCGGCGGCGCTCACGCTCGGCCGCGACCCGGGCCGCAAGCTGCCGGTCCAGGCGCTCGCCCTGCTGGGGCTGGCCGGTTGCCTGCTGCTCGCCGTCAACCTGCCGCTGACCAGCGTCGTCGCCGGCTTCGGCGTCCTCGCCGTCGGTGCCGCCTGGTACGCGCTCCGCCGCTTCCTACCGGCACGTTGATCGGGAGGTCGCCGTTGGCGACTCCGGCTGACCGGGTCAGGGCGGGTTCAGTTGGGGTGGGCGGCCGGGTGCGGGCCGGGGGCGTCGTCGTCCCGAGTGGGCCCGGTCGGGGGTCCGCCGTTGCCGCCGCCCGGAGGCGTGGGATGTTCGCCGGTCGCCTGTTCCGGCAGGGCGGCCGCCCCGAAGGTCGGCGGGACGCCGGATCCGCCGGACGGCGATGGAGTGCCGCGGAGCGGGGTGCCGGACCGGGAGACGGGTACGTCCGGCGGTGCCGGCGGGGCGCTCTGGCGGGTGAGCCACTCCAGCCCGGCGCGGCGGGCGACCACGGTCAACCGGTCGCCCGCGAAGATCACCTGGCGGGGGTCCAGGTCCTTCCACCAGATCGTCCGCCCGCCACCGACCGGGGTACGCGCGATCACCCGCACCTGCCCCTCCCGGAAGACCCCGCCGAGCGGTCGCCCGTCCAGCTCCGAACCGGCGGCGACGGGCACCTCGGCGACGGGCAGCGCGTGCCGCCCGACCGGAATGGTGGCGATGACCGCCCGCTCGGTCAGCGCACCGGTGAACGCGGGTGCGGCCAGGTAGGAGACCGACCGGGAGACCCCCAGGCCGAACGCCTCCTCGACTCGCTCGGCGAAGTCGTTCTCGAACAACCGCAGCACCACCCGCAGATCGGCCCGCGTGTCACGCGCGACGAGCGCCGCCTCCAGGTTGGCCACGTCGTCGGTCGACACGATCACCAGCGCCTGGCAGGCGGCGACCGAGGCGGCTTCCAGCGTCTCCGGCCGAGCCGCATCGCCGACGATCAGCGACACCCCCAACTGGCGGGCGAGGCCGCCGCCGCGTGGCTCCGGATCCTTGTCGATGGCGACGACCTCGACGTCGTACTCACGTAGTTGGGCCATCACCCGGGTGCCGACGTTGCCGAGGCCGACCACCACCACGTGACCGGCGCGGTGTGGCTGGAGCCGGCCGGTGTGCAGGGCCAGCCGGGCGTTGACGATCCCGTCCACCACGACGGCGGTGAGCAGCGGGATCAGCGCCAGCCCGGCGAGGTTCAGCACGACCTGCATCACCTGGGCGCCCCCCGATTTGTCGGGGTCCGGGTCGGCGCCGCTGAGCGTGGTCACCAGGGTGACGTACAGCGCCTCCGCGGGCGAGATGTGGTCCTCGGTCTGGGCGATCAGCGCGCCGAGGATGGCGACGACCGCGAGCACGAGCATCATCGCGATGCCGATCTTGCGGGTGGCGAAGCCGCTTACCGCCCGCATGAACACCGCGACCGGCCGGCGCCGGGCCCGGACCAGCCGTCGGGCGGCGACCTCGGTGCCGGGTGGCTGCCCGGTCGCCTCGGCGAGCACCAGATCGGCGGCGGACTGGTCGGCCGGCAGCAACACCACCCGCTGCGGGTCGCGCAGGTCGGCCAGCGCGCAAACCACGTCCTGCTCCCGCACGTCGGCTCGGCGGGCCACCCGCAGCGTCCGGCCCCGGTGCTGGAAGTGCGTCGGGTCGACCTCGCCGAGCGCCGCCGCGACGAACGCCGGCGCGGCCATCTCGGCGTCGGAGAGCACCTCGACCGGGGCCTTGAGCAGGGTACGGACACCGTCGGCGAGGGTGCCGTTGAACATCCGCAGCACCTGCCGGACGTTCTTGTCGACCGCCTGGGCGCAGAGCGCGGCGTGCAGGTTGCCCACGTCGTCCTGGTCCAGCAGGGCGACGCCGGCCGCCCCGGGCAGGTTGGCGGCCCGGAAGGTCGCCTCATCGAGCCGGTCGGAACGGACCACCCGCACGCCCCGCAGCGTCGCCACGTCGGCCCCGTTGGACCGGTGCCGCTCCGGCACGACCACGGTCACCCGCGCGCCGCCGGCGGGCAGGTCACTCTGCAGCAGGGCCTCGGCCACGTAGTAGGCCAGCGAGTCGCGCCCGCAGATGACGTAGTGCGGGCGGGGATCACCGGCTGGGCGAAGCCGCCAGTTCCACTCGACCGCCCGACGTGCCCGGTCCCGCCACGGCTCCCCCATGCCGGAATCGTAGTAAGGACGACCACGCTGGGCGAGACCTTCCGGTTCGCCCCGGCCAGGCATGGGGCCCCGAGCCGGCGGGTAGAGCAGCGGCATGCAGACCTTCCTCCCGTACCCGGACTTCCTGGCCAGCGCCCGGACGCTGGACCAGAAGCGGCTGGGGAAGCAGCGGGTGGAGACGATCCAGGTGCTGCGCGGGCTGACCTGGCCGACGTACGGCTGGCGCAACCACCCCGCGGTGAAGATGTGGGCGGGGTACGAGGAGGCGCTGACCCGGTACGGGCTGGACATGTGCGCGGTCTGGGTCGAGCCGGGACGGGCCGACACCTGTGCCGTGACGATGGCCCGGGATCTCGCCGCCGCCTGCGGTATCGGGATCGTCCGCGGCCAGGCGGAGTTGGCCGCCGCCGGTGAGCTGCCGCCCTGGCTGGGCCGGGAGGAACTGCACCTGAGTCACCGTTCGTCGCTCGTACGCAAGGACCCGGAGCACTACCGCCCGCTCTTCGGCGACGTCCCGCCCGACCTCGAGTACGTCTGGCCCGACTCGGACCGGGAGCGACGCTGCCGCACCGCCGAAGGACAGGGAGACCTCCCCTCCTGACGCACGACGGTCTCGTCCGGCGAACCAGAGGAGATGGCCTGATGGTGCTGTCGCGGCTGACCGGCCGGCTCCTCGGCGTACGGCGGCACGTCGTCGACCCCGGCGGCGACGGTGCGCCCCGGGTGCCGCACCCGGTGGCCGCGGTCGTGGTGGGGGGCGGGATCGCCGGCATGTCGGCGGCGGTGGTGCTCGCCGAGCGCGGGGTACGGGTGACCGTGCTGGAGTCCTCGGCGACTCTCGGCGGCCGGTTGGCGGCCTGGCCGGAGCAGCTCGCCGACGGTGTGCAGCAGGTGGAGCACGGGTTCCACGCGTTCTTCCGGCAGTACTACAACTGGCGCTCGATCCTGCGCCGGATCGATCCGGCGCTGGGCTTCCTGCGGCCGGTGCCCGGTTACCCGATCCTCGCCGACCGGTGGCCGACCGAGGAGTTCGGCGACCTGCCTGCCGTACCACCGCTGAACCTGCTCGCCCTGCTGGCCCGCAGTCCCAGCATCCGCCTGCCCGACCTGCGGCGGATGGACCGGGACGCCGCGCTGCCGCTGCTCAGCTACCACCCGGTGCGCACGTACGCCGAACTGGACGACACCAGCGCTGACGAACTGCTGGACTCGCTGCGGCTGCCGGACCGGGCCCGCGCGATGCTCTTCGAGGTCTTCGCACACTCCTTCTTCAACCACGAGTCGGAGATGTCGGCCGCCGAGCTGGTCGCCCAGTTCCACTTCTACCTGTTGGGCAACGGGGAGGGGCTGGCGTTCGACGCGCCGGACGAGGACTACACGGCGGCGATCTGGACGCCGTTGGCCCGGCACCTGGAACGGCACGGCGGGCGGGTGCTGACCGGTGCGGCGGCCACCGCGCTGCACCCCACCGGTGCGGGCTGGCGGGTGCTGACCGACGGCGGCATCGGGCACGAGGCAGCGCACGTCGTACTCGCCGTCGATCCGCCCGCGCTCGCCGAGCTGGTCCGCGCCTCCCCCGCACTGGCGGCGCACGCGCCACGGCTGGTGGCCGCCATGCTCCGGTTCGGTGTGCCCGGTCCGCCCTACGCGGTGGCCCGCTACTGGTTCGACGGGGACGTACGGCCCGACCGGGCGATCTTCAACGGCGTCTCCCGTCAGTCCACTCTGGATTCGGTGACGCTCTACCACCGGCTGGAGCGGGAGTCCCGGCGCTGGGCCGAGCGCACCGGCGGCAGCGTGCTCGAGCTGCACGCGTACGCCTGCGAGCCGGACGTGCCCGCCACGGTACTGGCCGAACGGATGCGCGGCGAGCTGGCTGCGCTCTGGCCGGAGGTCGCCGAACTGTCGACCCGCGAGCTGCGCGCCCGGGTGCAGGCGCGGGCGCCGGCCTTCACCCCCGGCAGTCACGCCCAGCGGCCAGGGGTACGCACCGACGCCGACGGCGTCTACCTCGCCGGCGACGGCATCGCCACGGAGTTCCCCAGCGCGTTGATGGAACGTGCGGCGGCGACGGGCATCATCGCGGCCAACCACATCCTGCGCGCGGAGCGCGCAGCGGCCGAACCGGTCTACTCCGTCCGACCGCGCGGTCTGCTCGCCAGGCGAACCTGAACCCGGCCCGCCCCGCCCGGTGACCGCCGCCGTCCGATCGAAATCCGTTGCCCCGGTCGACCGCGCGGACCTACCGTGAGCGCGCAAGGTCAACCGCCGCTCCGGGAGCCGTCCATGTCGATGTCGCACGTCACCACCGTGCCGTCGTGGCTGCTCAGCGACGGTTGCCGAGCCGAAGGTCCCGGAGACGACCGGCCCGACTGACGCGCACCCGCACCCGTCGAGCCGCCCGTCCCACCTCCGGACCGGGCGGCTCGTTCGCTGTCCGGCCCCTGTTCGTCCGTCATCGTGGAGGGAGATTCCGGTGAATGCCGTCCTCGTCGTCAACGCCGACCTCGGCCCGCTGCACCGGGTCACCATCCAGCACGCCATCCGGATGCTCTGCCGCCGGGTTGCCGAGATCCACGAGTCCGATCCGGACCAGGTGATCGGGGTCTTCCCGATGCCCCGGGTGGTCCGACTGGTCCGGTACGTGGTGACCCGTTGGCGGTTCACCGGCGGACCGGCCTGGTCACGGGCGGGGGTGTTACGACGCGACGGCCGCTGCTGCGGCTACTGCGGCGGGCCGGCCGACACCGTCGACCACATCCTGCCCCGCTCGCGCGGCGGCCGGAACACCTGGCGGAACACGACCGCCGCCTGCTACGCGTGCAACCAGCGCAAGGGCGACCGTACGCCGGCCGAGGCGGGCATGCCGCTGCGCCGGGAGGCGCTCGTCCCGGGTTGGGCGGCGCTGGCCGGGCGGTGAGCGGACCGGCCGGCGGGAACGGGGGGCCGCGCCGGAGGGACACCTCCGGCGTGGCACCCGCCGGCCCCTCGCCTCAACGGGCAACCCGACCCGCGAGGCGTCGAGTTCAGTCGGGCGGCGTCCAGGCGAAGCGGGGCGTACGGCGCTCGCGAACGGCTGCGATCCCCTCCCGGGCCTCGCCGCTCTCCGCGACCTTCCGGTGCCACCAGGCGATCCGGGCCGGCCCGGCGCGATCGTCGACGATCTCCTTCGCCGCGGCGACGCTGATCGGCGAGCGCTCGGCGATTGCCGTGGTGATCTCGTCCACCCGGGCGTCGAGCGCCGTTGCGGGCAACACCTCGTCGGCCAGGCCGATCCGCAGGGCCCGCTCAGCGTCGATCAGCTCGGCGGTGAAGAGCAGGAACTTGGCGGCGGACGGGCCGACCAGGCGGGTGAGGCGCCGCGTGGTGGGTGCCGGGTAGACCAGACCGAGCCGGGCCGGCGGTACGCCGAACCGGGCGTCGTCCGCGGCGATCCGCAGGTCACAGGCGACCGCGAGCTGGCAGCCCCCACCGACGCACGCACCCCGTACCGCCGCGATGGTCGGTTTGCCGAAGTCCGCGAGCCGCTCCTCGGCGGCCACCGCGATACTTCCGTCGCCGGCCGCCAGCAGTTCGTCCAGGTCGCCCAGGTCGGCACCGGCGCAGAAGGCGTCACCGGCGCCGGTGAGCACCAACGCGCGGACGGCGGGGTCGGCCTCCAGCCGGTCGAGGATCGGCGGGAGTTGCCGCCACATGTCCGGCGTCATCGCGTTGCGCCGGGCCGGATTGTGGATGATCACTGTCGCCACCGGCCCGGCCACCTCGACGACGAGTTCCGCGTCCGCCACCGTCATCCTCCCTCGCCGCCTGGTGCGAGAGACCTTAACGGCGGTCGCCCGGCAGCCACCACGAGGGATGCCTGCCGGGCGACCATCCGTCCGGGCCCGGGTCAGCTCCGGCCGGCCGGCGCGGCCCGGGCGAGGACCACCGTCACCCAGGCCAAGCCGACGGTCACGGCGAGCCCGAAGCCGACCATGGTCACCGGTCCCGCCCCCTCAGCCCTGCTGGCGCATCTGGCCGATGCGGATCTTGTTGCCGAACGGGTCGCGGATGCCGAAGTCGATCCCGTACGGCTTCTCGGTCGGCTCGTCCGTGATGTCGACGCCCTTGGCGACGAGCGTCTCGTACGTCTTGTGCGCGTCGTCTGTGGTGATGGAGAGCCAACCTCCCATGGCGCCCTTGGTCAGCAGCTCGCGAACCTGCCCGGCGGTCGCCGGGTCGAGCGCCGGCGGGCCGGGCTTCTCCAGCAGGATCTCCCGGTTCTTGTCGCCGGGGACGTTGACCGTGAGCCAGCGCATGAAGCCGAGGTCGACGTCGGTGTTCACCTCGAGGCCGAGCTTGCCGACGTAGAAGTCGAGCGCCTCGTCCTGGTCGAGGACGTAGATCTGGGAGCGGGTCAGCGCGTTCATCGTCATGCCAATGACGCTAGAGGACCGCCCTGACCTGCTGCTTATCCAAAACTGCTGGGTCTGGTCCAAGCCTTGGCGAAGCAGGTCGGCACGTCCACCGGCGCCTTGTGCCTGCGGTACTCGGTCGGCGGCTCCCCGACGATCTGGCGGAAGGTGCGGCTGAAGGTGCCGAGGCTGCTGAAGCCCACGGCGAGGCAGATGTCGGTGATGTCCTGGCCGGTCTGCACCAGCAGGTACATGGCCCGCTCGATCCGCCGCCGCTGCAGGTAACGGTGCGGGGTCTCGCCGAACGTGGCGCGGAACGTGCGGACGAAGTGCGCCTCGGACACGTGGGCTATCCGGGCCAGCGCCGGGATGTCCAGCGGATCGGCGTACGACCGGTCCATCGCGTCCCGGGCGCGCAGCATCGCCCGGTTCGACTCCTCGGCCGCTCGGCTCACCGCTCTCCTCTTCCGCTCACGGCCAGGTTATCGACGCGGTGACCGGGCCTCGACGGCCGCCCGGTCGGGCCGAAACGGCCGTCCAGGCACTGCTCAGCACACCGGGGCCGGCGTGCCCACGGCCCGTTCCGGCAGCGCCATCCGGAGCAGTTCGGCGCTGGCCGGGCCTGGCGGCGCGGACGCCGGGACCGCGACCGACACCTGCCAGGTCGGGGCGTCCGCCGCGGCGAGCGCGGCCACGTGGAGTCCCTTGGCGTGCGGTTTGCGGGTCACCGGCGCCGGCACCAGCGCCACACCGAGACCCTGGTGTACGAAGTCGAGCAGGGTGTGCACGTCGTTGACCTCGACCGAGATCCGCCGCTCGGCGCGCGCCCGGGCGAACGTCTGGTCGTTGACCCGCCGCGCACCCCAGTCGGCGCTGAAGTCGACGAAGTCCTCGTCGAGCAGCGCCGCCACGTCGACGCTCTCCCGCTCGGCGAGCGGGTGCGCAGGGTGACAGAGCAGGACCATCTCCTCGGCGGCGAGCGGCAACAGGCGTACGCCGTCCGGCGCCGGGCCGGGGAGGGCCACGAAGCCAACGTCGAGCCGTCCGAGCCGGATCTGTTCGGCGACGTGTCCGGAGCCGGCGTAGCGCAGCCGGATCTCCACACCGGGGTGTGCCCGGCGGAACGACGCCAGCAGCGGCGGCAGGTCGATCACGCCGAGGCACTGTTCGGTGCCGACGGTTAGGCTGCCCCGCAGCAGTCCACGTACGGCGGCCACGGCGTTACGCGCCGCCGCGGCGCTGGCCAGGGTCCGGTGTGCCTCGGCGAGCAGGGCCCGCCCGGCATCCGTCAACTCGACCCGACGGGTACTTCGGACGAAGAGTTCGGCATCCAGATCCCGCTCCAGCGCCCGGATCGAGGCGGATAATCCGGATTGCGCCACGCGCATCCGCTCCGCCGCCCGGGTGAAGTGGCGTTCCTCAGCGACCGCCACGAAGTACTCCAGGTGCCGCAACTCCATGATTGAGCAGTCTAGGTGCTGAATCTGAGCGCTTTCTGCTGTTGGACGGTGGGGCGATGGCGCTGAAGGCTTGAGCGGCCCGACCTGACCAACGAGATCGGGCAGTGGGAACTGCCACCACCGCCCGTCAATGAACCACAGGAGTGCCGTGAACACCAGCTACGTCGCCGAACCCGATCGGTACGACGCCATGGAGTACCGCCGGACCGGTCGCAGTGGCCTCAAGCTGCCCGCCGTCTCGCTCGGCCTGTGGCACAACTTCGGCGACAACCGCCCGCTGGAGACCCAGCGGGCCATCCTGCGCCGCGCCTTCGACCTGGGCATCACCCACTTCGACCTCGCCAACAACTACGGCCCGCCGTACGGGTCGGCCGAGGAGAACTTCGGTCGCATCCTGGCCGGCGACTTCCGGCCGTACCGGGACGAGCTGATCATCTCGACGAAGGCCGGCTACGACATGTGGCCCGGCCCGTACGGCGAATGGGGTTCCCGCAAGTACCTGACCGCGTCGCTGGACCAGTCGCTCCGGCGGATGGGGCTCGACTACGTCGACATCTTCTACTCGCACCGCTTCGACCCGGACACCCCGCTGGAAGAGACCATGGGCGCGCTGGACGCGGCGGTACGCGCCGGCAAGGCGCTCTACGTCGGCATCTCCTCGTACTCGCCGGCCCGCACGGCCGAGGCCGCCGCGATCCTCCGCGACCTCGGAACTCCCCTGCTCATCCACCAGCCGTCGTACTCGATGTTGAACCGGTGGATCGAGGACGAGCTGCTCGACGTGCTGGAGCGCGACGGGGTTGGCTGCATCGGCTTCTCGCCGCTGGCCCAGGGCATGCTGACCGACCGCTACCTGAACGGGGTGCCCGCGGATTCCCGGGCCAACGCGCAGACGTCGCTGTTCCCGGAGTGGCTCACCGAGGAGAATCTGGGCAAGATCCGGGCGCTGAACGACATCGCCGCCCGGCGCGGGCAGAGCCTCGCACAGCTGGCGATCGCCTGGACGCTGCGCGACCCGCGGATGACCTCCACGGTGCTCGGCGCGAGCAGCGTCGCCCAGCTGGAGGCGAACGTGGCGGCGCTGGAGAACGCCACGTTCACCGCCGAGGAGCTGGCCGAGATCGACCAGTACGCGACCGAGTCCGGCATCAACCTCTGGGCCCGGTCGAGCGCGGACTGACACCGGCACGCGCAGGTCGGGCTGCGGCGGCGGCCCGACCCCCGCGCCGCTCTGGCCGGAACCGGGCGTCCGATCCTCGGAATTACCGTGGACCGCGCACGCGCCCCGCTCGGACCCCGCCGCTGCCTCGTCGCACCCGACGGGTTCCGCCTGGCGAGGCCAGACGTCATCGCCGGAAGTAGCTCCTCATGCACATCACCGAGTCAGTGATCACGCTCGTCCTGTTCGCGCTGCTGGCGCCGGTCGCGATCCTCCCGTGGATCGGCTGGCACTACGCCCACTACGGGCGACTGCGCGGCTGGTCGGCGATGATCGCCGGCGCGGCCGCGCTGTATCTGTGCGGGGTGCTGGCGTTCACCCTGTTCCCGCTGCCACCGAGGACCGCCGCTGCGTGCGTCGGGGACCACCACCAGCTGCGGCCGCTCGCGTCGGTGGCTGACGTGCTGCGCGCCGGCCACGGTGACCTCGTGACCTCGGTCACCAGCACCGAATTCGCACAGGTCGCGCTGAACGTGGTGCTCTTCGTCCCGCTGGGGTTCCTGGTCCGCTACCGGTTCCGGCGCGGCCTGCCGGTCACGGCCCTGCTCGGACTCGGCGGATCCCTGCTGATCGAACTCACCCAGGGCACCGCGGTGTTCGGCCTCTACCCGTGCCCCTACCGGGTCGCCGATGTGGACGACCTGATGACCAACACGCTCGGTGCCGTGGCCGGTTGGCTGATCGCGGTGGCGGTCGGCCGGGTCCTCCCGAGCGCCGTACCCGATCACGTCGAGGACCTCGCCGGCCCGCGACTGCTGCGGCGCGGCCTGGCGATGATCAGCGACCTGGCACTCGCCGCAATCGCGGGCTCCGCCGTTGGGGGCGCGCTGACCCTGCTCGCCGAGCCGCCAGCGCACCACTACCGGACGCTCGTCGACCTGGTCGCCATCGTGGCCGTCGCCCTGGCCACCACGCTCGTCGTACCCCTGCTCCGCCGGGACCGGGCAACCGTCGGCCAGGTGATCTTCGCGTTGGCCCCGGCGCGGGCGGCCGCCGCCGGCGGGTCGCTCGCCGTAGCCGGTCCCGCCAACGTGGTACGGCGATTCGTCGGCTGGTGGTTGCCGGCGGCCGTCCTCATCGGCGTCGAGCACACCAACGTCGTCGCGGCGGTCATGCTGCTGCTCGGCATCGCGGCCCGCGTTCGCCACGATCGCCGCAGCCCGGTGGGTCTCCTCGCGGGCACGGTGACCACCACCCGGGCCGCCCTGCCGGGCCACGATCACGGCCGACAGCCCCAGCCCGTCACCGCTGTCTCGGCCGGCGGTGGTGGTACCGGCCCTGCCGATTGATCTGAACTTCGACCGGCGGTCAGGCCGACCAAGCGGCCGGCCTGACCGCCCATCCTCACGTCCCGACTTCCGCGCTGGAGGTGCGTGACGGCAGGAAGAAGATGCCCGGTTACCGACGGCGTTCCGGGACGCTCCAGTTCGGCTCGTAGCCGGGTGGGCTGCCGGCCCAGCTCGACCATGGGCCGCCCTCGGCTGCGTACCGCCGATGTCATAGATCACTGCATGACAAATCGGTATCAGGACCTGCGCGACACTCCCGCATCCACCGACATCGCGGTCGTGGGTGATACTTCCTTGCCCGCTGATCGAGGGCGACAAGGAGCAGCCGCATGCAGCCGGAGTCCGGAAACGGCGACGATGCCGTCGCACAGGCGCGGGAGCTAGTTCTGGCCAAGCAGTTCGAGCCCGCCGTCGCACTGCTGCGCGAACATCTGACTGCGCATCCGGACGACGGTGTTGGCTGGCGCCGCCTCGCCGGCGCGTTGATTGGGCTCGACGAGGAAGCTGCCGCGGTCGATGCGGCCAGCCGAGCAATCGAGGTCGATTCCGAGGATGCGGTGGCCTACCGCTACCGCGCGCTGGCTAATCAGCTGCTCAGCAGGTACCGGGAGTCGTATGCCGACTCGAAGCGCGCAGTGGAGCTTGCACCCGATGATCACGAGGCGCTGAGCCTGCTCGCCTTGAATGTCCTCGCGGTCGGTCGCGACACGGCACGGTTCAAAGAGCTCATCCAACGAGCGCTCATCGTGAATCCAGGCAGCGCCGCAGCGAGGGGCGCGCTCAGGGGGTATCGGGGGATCCGGCGCCGCACCGTGGCGGTCGCGGCAAACCTTGCGGCCTTCCCGGTCGCGGTCGTACTGCTGTGTGGTTGGTTCGCGGTAGACACCGGCAGGTCGAGCGACGCTCGTTGGATGATCTGGCCCGGCTTTGTCGCCTTAGCCGCCATGGTGGTTAGCGGCCCGCTCACTCGCTCGGCAGAACGAGTGTTCCCGATGCTCACGTTGACCCAGGTGTCCACGGCGGCGATCGTCGCTGGAGTCATCGCGGCCGGTGCGGGGTACGGCGCCACGCGAGCAATCCCAGCCGCAGCCACCCTTGGCCTGACCTCCGTCGCGATATCAGGCTTGTCGGGAATCCCCCTCTCGCGTCGCGGCGCACGAAAAGGCACGCCAAAAGAACCAACGACTGGCCGTAGCTCACCCAGCCGGTTGCGTCACGCAGGTCCTGAAACCGACCTGTCACGCGGGTCCTGAGACCCGACACCGCTGGCAGCCGGCCAGCGTCACACAGTCGTGTCCCTGCTGATGGAGCTGGGCGTTCCGCCGTATGTCGTCCAGGCCATCGCCCGACACGCCGATGTGAAGATCACGCTCAGGGTCTACGCTCACGCCAACCTTGACGCGATGCGTCAGGCGCTCGGCAAGCTCGACGGACGGCTGTCATGAACCGCGTTGCTGTCAGCGTTGCTGTCAACTCGTCGTCTCACGGCGACCATCGGCCGAAAACGCCTGGTGGATTTGGAGCCCCCGGCCGGGATCGAACCGGCGACATCTCGCTTACAAGGCGAGTGCTCTGGCCAGCTGAGCTACAGGGGCGCTGGGTTTCGTGGCCAGCATAGCGAGTGACGTCCGGATTTCCCGCTCGGCAGGCCCTCCCAGCACGGGAAACGTCAACATCCCGACGTCGATCCGAGCGACCGGGGCACCAAGGGGCGGCGATTGATGTCCGCCCGTGCCCGCTTGACCGGAATGCGTACCGGACGGGGTGCCGAAGATCGCTCGCCGCTTGGCAGCGTCCGCAAAGGCGTTTACGGTTCAATGACACGGACGTCATAATCGGCCGCCCTCGACCGGTTCCCTGCCCCCGTTTGGCCGGCGCGACACGCGCCGGTCGCTCCTTCACTCGGATCGTCCGGCACGTTCCTGCCGGTGAAAGGAAGCGCACAACCATGGCTACGGTCACCTACGCCAAGGCGTCCCGGATCTACCCGGGCACCGAGCGTCCCGCCGTCAACCAGCTCGACCTCGAGATCGGCGACGGCGAGTTCCTCGTCCTCGTCGGCCCCTCCGGTTGCGGTAAGTCCACCAGCCTGCGCATGCTCGCCGGCCTCGAGGACGTCGACCAGGGTGCGATCTACATCGACCAGCGCGACGTCACGCACCTCCCCCCGAAGGCCCGCGACATCGCGATGGTCTTCCAGAACTACGCCCTCTACCCGCACATGACGGTGTACGAGAACATGGCGTTCGCGCTGAAGCTCCGCAAGACCCCGAAGTCGGAGATCGACCGGCGGGTCAAGGAGGCGGCCGGTCTGCTCCAGCTGGAGGAGTACCTGGGCCGCAAGCCGAAGGCGCTCTCCGGCGGCCAGCGCCAGCGTGTCGCCATGGGCCGCGCGATCGTGCGTGAGCCGCAGGTCTTCCTGATGGACGAGCCGCTGTCGAACCTCGACGCGAAGCTGCGGGTGCAGACCCGTACCCAGATCGCGTCGCTGCAGGCCAAGCTCGGCGTCACCACCGTCTACGTCACCCACGACCAGGTCGAGGCCATGACCATGGGCCACCGGGTCGCGGTGCTGCTCGACGGTGAGCTTCAGCAGGTGGACACCCCGCGGGCGCTCTACGACACCCCGGCCAACGTCTTCGTCGCCGGCTTCATGGGCTCCCCGGCCATGAACATCAAGACGGTGCCGCTGACCGAGAAGGGCGCCGAGTTCGCCGAGCTGTTGGTGCCGCTGACCCGCGAGCAGGCCGAGGCGGCCAAGGCCGAGGGCGGCGACGGCAAGGTGACCGTCGGCTTCCGTCCGGAGGACGTCGACCTGGTCAGCCCGACCGAGGGCGGCATGCCGATCGTGGTCGAGCTCGTCGAGGACCTGGGCTCCGACGCCAACATCTACGGCCACGCCGCGCTGGGCGGCAACTCGGAGCGTTTCGTCCTGCGGACCGACCGGCGCAACATGCCGAACATGGGTGACACCGTGTTCGTCAAGCCGAACGCCGACCGTACGCACGTCTTCAACGCCGCCACCGGCAAGCGGATCTGACGTACGACCAGAAAAGGGGCGGCCCGCCATCGGCGGACCGCCCCTTTCGTCGTCTGGCTTCGGAACTACCTCACTCGGCGGCCGAACGGCGCCGGGCCACCTCGGCGAGGGTGACCGCGGCCGCGACGCTCGCGTTCAGCGACTCCACGTCCGAGACCATCGGGATACGCACGGTCAGGTCACAGGTCTCCCCGACGAGCCGGGACAACCCGCGCCCCTCCGAGCCCACCACCACGACGACCGGCCCGACGGCGGCTTCCAGGTCGTACAGGTCGGTCTCGCCGTCCGCGTCCAGGCCCACCACCATGAACCCCGCGCTCTGGCACGCCTTCAGCGACCGGGTCAGGTTGGTCACCTGGGCGACCGGGACGCGCGCCGCCGCACCGGCGCTGGTCCGCCAGGCGGTCGCGGTGATGCCGGCGGCCCGCCGCTCGGGTACGAAGACACCCTGCGCGCCGAACGCCGCGGCGGAACGGAGCACCGCGCCGAGGTTGCGCGGGTCGGTGACTCCGTCCAGCGCGACGAGCAGCGGCGCCGGCTGCTCCACGGAAGCCGCCAACATGTCCTCGAACGGCTGGT
Organism: Micromonospora sp. NPDC005367; assembly: GCF_040606825.1. Classification (NCBI taxonomy): domain Bacteria; kingdom Bacillati; phylum Actinomycetota; class Actinomycetes; order Micromonosporales; family Micromonosporaceae; genus Micromonospora; species Micromonospora sp. NPDC005367. The sequence goes on from NZ_JBEXFP010000006.1 coordinate 191,625, forward strand.
AGGCGAAGGGCGGCACCTGGAGGCCGACCCCCTGGTGCAGCACACCGCCGGTCATCCGGTCCAGCTCGGCCCGGCTCACCTCGAGGATCGCGATACCCCGGTCGGCGGCCGTCCGGACGATCTCGTTGATCCGGTCGTCGATGTCGATACCCTGGGCGGTGTAGAGCGCGGTCGCCGGCACGCCGGCACGCAGCGACTCCACCACCGGGTTGCGGCCCACCAGCAGCTCGGGCGCGTCCCGGGACGGGTTGGACTTGCGCCCGGGGGCGACCCGCGGGCCGGTCCGACCGGTCGGCTTGCCACCGCGGCCGGCCGCACCGCGACCGCCGCCCGCCGGAACGCCCCGGCCGCCACCCTTGCCCCAGGTGGTGTCCTTGCTGCCGGGCTGACCGATCTTGGGGGCCCGCCCCTCATCGGCTGCGGCCCGACGCTCCTTCTCCTGCTTCCAGGCGGTGCGCTGGGGCAGCTTCTCGGTGCCCGAGTACGCCTTGTGCCAGGGCCGCTCGTCGGCCGGCAGGGTACGCCCCCGGCCGGCGAGGGAGTCCCGGTTCTTACCGCCGGAGCCCTTCGGGGCGCGCGCCTTGGGCGTCAACCGCCGACCGCGACGCTGGGAATTGCCAGCCATCAGATCTTCTGCTCTCCAATAGTCCAACGGGGGCCCTGCGGGGTGTCCTCGACCACCACACCGGCCTGCTTGAGCTGGTCACGTACGGCGTCCGCAGCGGCCCAGTCCTTACGGGCGCGGGCCTGCGCGCGCTGCTCCAAGGCCAGAGCCACGAGGGAATCCACCACATCACGCAGGTCGTCCGCCTGGCCGCCGGCGCTCCACGCCGGGTCGAGGGGGTCGATGCCGAGGATATCCAGCATCGCGCGGGTGGCGGCCAGCGCCGTGCGGACGGTCACATCGTCACCGCCCGTCAACGCGGAGTTGCCGTCCCGGACAACCTCGTGCAATACGGCCAGCGCGGCGGAGGTGTTCAGGTCGTCGTCCATCGCCTCGACGAACGGGGCCGGCAACTCGCCGAGCAGACCGGGACCGACCCGCTCGGCGGCCCGCTGCACGAACCCCTCGATCCGCCGGTACGCGGTGGCCGCCTCGCGGAGGGCCTCCTCCGAGTAGTCGATCCGGGAGCGGTAGTGCGCCGCCGCGTAGTAGTAGCGCAGCTCCACCGGCCGTACGCCGAGCGACCGGACGTACGCCAGGTCGAGGGTGTTGCCGAGCGACTTGCCCATCTTCGCTCCGCCGATGCTGAGCAGGCCGTGGTGCACCCAGTAGCGGGCGAAGGGCAGGCCGGCGGACCTCGACTGGGCCAGCTCGTTCTCGTGGTGCGGGAAGGTCAGGTCGAGCCCGCCGCCGTGGATGTCGAACTCCGCCCCCAGATAGCGCCAGCACATCGCCGAGCACTCGATGTGCCAGCCCGGACGACCCCGGCCCCACGGCGACGGCCAGTACGCGTCCGCCGGCTCGTCAGGCTTGGCGCCCTTCCACAGGGCGAAGTCACGCGGGTCGCGCTTGCCCCGGTCGGGGGCGTCGCCGGCCGACTGCATGTCGTCGGGCGACTGGTTGGACAACGACCCGTACTCCGGCCAGGACCTGACATCGAAGTAGACGTCGCCGGAGCCGTCGAGCGCCGGGTAGGCGTGCCCGTCGGCGATCAGCTTGCCGATCAGCTCGTGCATCTCCGGGATGTGCCCGGTCGCCCGCGGCTCGTACGTCGGCGGCAACACGTTGAGCTGCCGGTACGCATCAGCCAGGATCTGCTCGTTGGCGTACGCGATCGACCAGAACGGCCGCCCCTGCTCCTGCGCCTTGACCAGGATCTTGTCGTCGATGTCGGTCAGGTTGCGGACGAACGTGACCTGGTAGCCCTCGGCGGTCATCCAACGGCGCAGGATGTCGTAGTTCACTCCGGAGCGAAGGTGACCGATGTGTGGCGGCGCCTGGAGGGTGAGACCACACAGGTAGACGGCCACCTTGCCGGCTTCGCGGGGAACGAACTCCCGGACCGATCGGGTGGCGGTGTCGTACAAGCGCAGCGTCACCGTACAAGGGTAGCCGTCCGCGTATCTCCGGGCCGCCCGGTGGCTCGTCGTACGCTCGCTGTCATGGACACGGCGGCACGGCTCGGCGGCGGCGCAGCGGGCCATGCCGCGAACCCGTCCGGAGCGGCATCGACGCGGGGCGACGACCCGGTGATCCGGCCAAGCGGCCGGGCCGGACGCCAGCGCGACCCGGGCCCGGCGGCCATCGCCAGCAGGGCCCCGACCGGCGGCGAACCGGACGACGGGGCGTCTCCGGCCGGCATCGCCCGCCGCACCGAACCCCCCACCCGCCCAACCGCGAGCCCACGCGACCCGCAGCCGGTGAACGACGGCACGCCTCCCGCCCATGGCACCCGCCGCACCGAAACCCCCACCAGCCAAGCCACGAGCCCACGCCACCCGCGGCCGGTCAACGACAGCACGTCTCCCGCCCACGGCACCCGCCGCACCGAATCCCCCACCCGCCCGACCGCGAGCCCACGCGACCCGGGACCGGTCGCCGGGGCGATGGCGGGCGAGACGACGGTGCGCGCCGGCGAGTCGGCGCAGACCCTGGACCGGGGATTGCGCCTGCTGCACCTGGTGGCGGAGGCACCGAACGGGTTGACCGTGACCGAGGCCGCCAACCGGCTGGGCATCGGCCGGGCCGCGGTGTACCGGCTCGCCGGCCCGCTGACCGGGCACGGCATGCTGCGCCGCGACGAGGCCGGCCGGCTGCGGCTGGGCGCGGGCGTCCTGCACCTGGCCCGGCGGGCGCAGCCGCTGCTGGCGGAGGGCGCGCTCCCCGCTCTGCGTCGGCTCGCCGAACAGGCCGGTGCCACCGCGCACCTGACCGTCGTCGAGGGCGGGGAGGGCGTGGCCCTCGCGGTGGTCGAGCCGAGCTGGACGTCGTTCCATGTCGCGTACCGGACGGGGGCGCGGCATCCACTGGAGCGGGGTGCCGCCGGCCGGGCGATCCTGGCCGGCCGGGCGGGTTCCGCCGACCCGGTGAGCAGCAGCGGGGAGTTGCAGGCCGGGGCGTACGGGGTGGCCGCGCCGGTGCTCGGCGTGCCCGGTCTGGAGGCGAGCGTCGGCGTGGTCGCGCTCGCCCCGCTGGATGTCGAGGCGGTCGGCAGCCAGGTACGCACTGCTGCCGCCGCGATCGCCACGGCCCTCGGCTGAAGGGCGAGCCACCCCGCCCCGAGGTGATCGACTCGGGTTCAAGGAAGTCGGGGTGTCCGGCTCGGGTCAACACCCCGACTTCATGAATCCCGAGTCGATCAGGCCAGGCAGCCCGGCAACCCGGTGCCGGTACCACATGTGCCGGGCCGTTGGGAGGTTGTCCACAGGTAGCTCCTGGCCGGCCGGTCGCTGTTGTCCACAGGGGTGCCGGTGGCCGGTGGACGGGCGGCACGCTCGTCGACATGCCACCTCAACCGCATCGACCCGACGCCCTCACCTGGCAGGTCTTTCGCGGCTCCACCGCGATCCGACAGGGGTTGCTCACCGAGCATCAGCTCCGCAGCGGGGCCTGGATCCGGCTGCGCCACGACGTGTACGCCGACGCGCGGCTCGACCGGGACCATGCCCTCACCTGCCGGGCGGCGCTGCTCCGCCTGCCTCCCGGAGTCTTGATCGCCGGCCCGTCAGCCGCCTACCTGCACGGCGTCGACCACGCCGCGACCTTCACCGACGACGTTCACGTGCTGGTGCCACCGCAGATGCGGATCGGTGCCCAGCAGGGTCTCCGCCTGCACGTCGGCGGCGCCGACCTGGCACCGGCACCCAGGAGCGCGGCCCCGGAACGGAGACCCCTCGCACTCGACGCGATCGGGCGATCCGGGCCGGCAGCCACGGCGACGATCGATCGACGGACGCCGGACACCGGGTCAGGCCTCCCCTCGGGCCGCCACCGCTCGGCCGGCACCAGGCCCTCCCCGACCGTCCTGCCGCGTACCAGCTCCGCCCAGGCAGCCTGGGAGACCGCGGTCTGGCTGGAGCCGATCCGCGCGGTGGGCATCGTCGACACACTGCTCGCCAGTGGGCTCACCGACCAGGGGGCGTTGGCCACCATCGCCGACGCGAACGTCGGTCGGCCGGGTGCGCAACGTGCGCGTTGGGTGTTCGGCCTGGCCGATCCTGCCGCCCAGTCGCCGCCGGAATCGCACCTACGCGTCCGGCTGGTGCTGGCCGGTCTGCCCCGGCCAGTGGCACAACATCCGGTACGCCTGCCCACCGGTCTGGTCCTCCACCCCGACCTCGCCTGGCCGCGGTTCCGGGTGGCGATCGAGTACGACGGCCACTGGCACTCCGATCCGGATCGGCTGCACACCGACCGGAAGCGGCTCAACCAGTTGGTCGCCGCCGGCTGGCTCGTGCTCCACGTGACGAGCCGCCGTATGCACAACGACTTCCCGAACGTGCTGCGCGAGGTCCGGGCCGCGCTGATCGCCCGAGGCTGGCGGCGCTGACCGCGCGGGATCAGCGGCACTGACCACGCGGGACCGGCGGCGCTGACCGCGCGGGGCTGGTGGTGCCGGTCAACCCTCTCGACTGGCCCGTCCAAACAACCGGCCTTCCGGCGACCCGCCATTCACTACTCGCCACCAGCCACCAGCCACCAGCCACCAGGGTCCGATGATCCGCCAGCGCCCGCCGAGATCAACGTCGAATGATCGGCCAGCCCTCGTCGAGATCGACTCACCCGCTGACGTACCCGACCTGTCTGACGCGTCTTGGTCAACTCGTCCTCAAGGAAGTTGGGGTATCCGCGCCGGCCGGACACCCCGACTTTATGGAACTCGGGAATGGTCAGCCGAAAATTCGTCGGCCACGTCGGCAAGGTCGGCCAACAGGTCCGGCAGCTCCGTCACCGTGGACACCTGCCCGTCCGGGAACACATCGGCCGGGCAGGGCAACCCCAAGCGGTTGAGCCACACCGCGCGCAGCCCAGCCCGTTGGGCGGCGACCACATCGTGGTCGAGTGAGTCCCCCACGTACAGCACCCGCGATGCCGAGACACCCGCCGCCTCGACCACCGCCGCGTAGAACTCGGGTGCCGGTTTCTTGGGCAGTCCGTTCTCGTGCGCGTACAGCTCGAACGCGAACTCTCCGGCGAGGCCGCAACGCTCAGCGCGGCTGTTGCCGTTGGTGGCGAACCCCAGCGTCCACCGCTGGCGCAGCACGGCCAGCGCCGGCAGCACGTCCGGAAAGGGCCGAGTGAGCGCGAATCGCCGGGCGAAGAACAGAGCGGCGATGTCATCGAGGTGCGCGTCGAGCCCAGCCCGTGACAGGGAACGCGCCAGCGCCGCCCGGCGGATCTCCGTGACCGGCGCGGCCGTTGATCCGCCGAACACCGCCGCCCAGTCCGACTCCAAGTCGGCTAGCGACACGTCGGCGGCCGCCGGAGTCAGCCGTCGCATCGCTTCGAGTACGGCCACAAGCCCGCCGGTCACCGCCGGACGAAGGTCGATCAGTGTTTCGTCGGCGTCGAAAACGATGGTGGTCAGCACGATCACGAGGGTGACATCATCGACGGTCGTACGCGACCCCAGTTCGGCCCATCCGATCGTCCCCTGGCCGCTTGAGCTGTGCCCGAACCGTCGGACCCGCCTAGGTCAACTCGTCTTCAAGGAAGTCGGGGTATCCGCGCGAGCAGGACACCCCGACTTCATGGAACTCGGGAATGATCAAGCGCGAATCCAGGCAGGCAGCGCCAAACAGGACCGGGCCGGGCAGGACAAGGCCGGGCGCGACCGGGCCGGGCCGGGCGCGACCAGGCCGGGCAGGGCAGGGCGCGACCAGGCCGGGCAGGACCGGGCCGGGCGCGACCAGGCCGGGCAGGGCCGGGCAGGACCGGGCGCGACCAGGCCGGGCAGGGCCGGGCAGGACCGGGCCGGGCCGGGCAGGACAAGGCCCGGCAGGGCCAGGCAGGGCCAGGCAGGGCCAGGCAGGGCCAAGGCCTACCTGGGCAGGCCAGGCAGGGGCGGGGAAAGCAGGCCAGGCAGAGCCGGGGAGAACGGGGCGGGCGGTCAGCGGTCGGCGGCGAGGAGCGGTTCGGGGAGCGCGTCGGTCGCCACCTGCGTGCGGCGCAGTTCGTCGAGACGGACGAGCGCGACACCGGCCACGATGAGCACGCCGCCGAACAGTTGCACCACCTTCGGCAGTTCTCCGAGAACCAGCCAGGCGATGAGGACGGCGAACATGACCTCGGTCAGCCCGACGAACGACGACAGGCGAGGGCCGAGGATTCGCGCGCCGGCGATCCCCGTCAGGTACGCGACCACGGCGGCCACCAGGGAGAGGCCGGCGACCGGCACGAGCCAGCTGGTCTGCCGGCCGCCAAAGCTAACCTCGACGAAGACGGCGTGCAGCGGCAGCACTCCGACGAGTCCGAGGACGGCGAGTGCGGCGGCGCCGACGCCCATGCCGCCGCTGGCGAGCACCACCGAGGGGAGTTGGGTGTCGACCCGGCCGGCGAGCACGTAGTAGCCGGCCAGGCCCACGGCGGCACCGAGCCCCCAGAGCACGCCGAGCACGTCGAGCCGTGCGGCGCCGGTGAGGTCGAGCACGAAGACCAGCCCGGCCAGCGCCGCCACCGCGCCGGCGACGGTCAGCCGACGAGGGCGCTGCTTGTGGACCAGCCACGTCCAGGCCACGACCAGGATGATGCCCAGGTACTCCAGGAGCAGGGCGACGCCGACCGGCAGGTAGCGGACGGCGTTGAAGAAGCACACCTGGGCGAGCGCGACGCCGAGCAGCCCGAAGAGGCCGACCACGCCGAGGTTGCGGCGCAGCACGGGCCACCGGCCGCGCAGCGAGAGCGCGGCGGGCAGGGCGAGCACCAGCGCGGCGATCCCGACCCGGGCGATGACGGCGGACGGGGCCGACCAGCCGGCGTCGATCAGTGACCGTGCGAAGGTGCCCGAGGTGGCGAACGTGACGGCGGAGAGCAGAGCGAGACCGAGGCCGGAACCGGCGGCAGATGGCTTCTGCATCAGGCGCTCCTTGGCACGTACCGCTGGTCATGGGCAAACTAGGGTTATGCCGATGACGCTAGGCGGCCAGCTCGACAGGAGTCAAGTTGCTTTTTGCCCATGACACCGAGTGCTCGTTGATTGCCGCCGCCGCCCTCGTCAACACCGCCGGTCCCGGCGAGGGGCTACCCGACGTGGCCGCGCTGGACGAGTTCTACGTCGCGCACGCCTACACCGGGCGGCACGAGCACACCGAGGCAGAGCTGGCGTCGGTACGCGAGCTCAGGCCCCGGCTCCGCCGGCTCTGGGACGCGGACGTCCACGAGGTCGTCACCATCGTCAACGGACTGCTCCGCGAGCACGACGCCCTGCCGCAGCTCATCACGCACGACGACGAGCCGTACCACTTCCACGCCGTACCCCGGAACGCTCCGCTGGCGACCCGGATGGCGGTCGAGGCGGCCATGGCGGTCGCGGACCTGATCCGCAGCGGCGAGTTGAACCGGCTGCGCATCTGCGCCCACCCCGACTGCGACAACGTGGTCGTCGACCTCTCCCGCAACCGCTCGCGGCGGTTCTGTGAGGCGGGCTGCGGCAACCGCGCCGCCGTCACCGCGTACCGGGCCCGCAAGGCGGCCGCACGCGGCTGACCGGGACGCGCTCGGCCGCGCCTCCACCCCGGACCGCGCCGCGCCGGCCCGGGGACGGACCGGCGGGCGGGGGCAGGGGTGCTCAGGGGTGGGTCATCCGGAGCAGGTCGAGCGCCTCATCGAGCTGGGTCTCGGTGAGCTTCCCCGAGTCCACGTGCCCGCGGGAGAGCACCACCTCGCGAATCGAGATCTGCTTCGCGAGCGCCTCCTTGGCGATCGAGGCGGCCTCGTCGTACCCCAGATGGCGGTTGAGCGGGGTGACGATCGACGGCGAGCCCTCGGCGTACGCCAGTGCGACCTCGGCGTCCGCGACCAGCCCGGCCACCAGGCGGTCGGCGAAGAGCCGGCTCGACGCGGCCAGCAACTTGATGGACTCCAGCAGGTTGCGGCCCATCACCGGCAGCATCACGTTCAACTCGAAGTCGCCCTGACTACCGGCGAACGCCACGGCGGCGTCGTTGCCGATCACCTGCGCGCAGACCTGCCGCATCGCCTCGGCGACGACCGGGTTCACCTTGCCAGGCATGATCGACGAGCCGGGCTGGAGGTCGGGGATGCGCAGCTCGCGCAGACCGGCGCGGGGCCCGGAGCCCATCCAGCGGATGTCGTTGGCGATCTTGTAGAGCCCGACCGCGATGGTGCGGAGCTGGCCGGACGTCTCGACCAGCGCGTCCCGGGCGCCCTGCGCCTCGAAGTGGTTACGCGCCTCGGTCAGCGGCAGCCCGGTCGACTCGCGCAGCTTGCCGATCACCGCGGCGGCGAAGCCGAGCGGGGTGTTGATACCGGTGCCCACCGCGGTGCCGCCCAACGGCAGCTCGGCGAGCCGGGGCAGCACCGTCTCCAGCCGCTCGAGGCCGTACCGGACCTGCGCCGCGTACCCGCCGAACTCCTGCCCCAGAGTGACCGGGGTGGCGTCCATCAGATGGGTACGCCCCGCCTTCACCACGGTCTCGAACTCGGCCGACTTCTCCTCCAGCGCCTCGGCCAGGTGCCTGAGCGAGGGCATCAGGTCCTCCACCACGAACTGGGTGGCGGCCAGGTGGATCGAGGACGGGAAGACGTCGTTGCTGGACTGGGAGGCGTTCACGTCGTCGTTCGGGTGCACGTCACGGCCCAGCTCCCGGCCGGCCAGTGTGGCGATCACCTCGTTGGCGTTCATGTTGGACGACGTGCCGGAGCCGGTCTGGAAGACGTCGATCGGAAACTGGTCGTCGTAGCCACCGTCGGCGACGTGCGCCGCCGCCGCCTCGATGGCCGCCGCCACGTTCGCGTCGATCACCCCCAGCTCGCCGTTGATTTGCGCCGCAGCGCCCTTGATCTGTGCCAGGGCCTTGATCTGTGCCGGCTCGATTCCTCGGCCGGAGATCGGGAAGTTCTGCACGGCACGCTGCGTCTGCGCCCGCCACAGCGCCTCGGCGGGCACCTCCACCTCGCCCATCGAGTCGCGTTCGATCCGGTAACCCGTCACGTCTGGATTCGTCACGCGTACCATCCTGCCGCGCCCTACGGCGGTGTGCAGATGATCGCGACGAGCGCCTCACTCCGGATCGGCCAACAGCCGTTCCACCTCGTGCCGCTCCGGCGCCCCGAACTCACGGAACAGCGCCTGCGCCCGGGCCCAGTACGCCCGCGCGGCGGCCGGGTCGGTGCCGACCAGGCAGCGGGCGATCCCGTCCAGCGCGCGGGCCTGCTCGTACCGTGCGTTGAGCCGGGTGGCGTCCGCCAGCACCCGCCGGTGCAGGTCCAACGCGCTGGCCGCATCACCCTGGTCCAGTAGGGCCCGGGCGAGCAGGTTCCGCGAGGCGCACTGCCCGCTGCGGTCACCGGCCTCCGTCATCGACAGCAACGCCTCCCGGTGCAGGCTCATCGCCGCCTCCGGGTGGCCGCTGACCCGTTCCAGCACACCGATCTCGTTGAGCAGCTCGCCGACGCCGTACCAGTTGCCGAGCCGGCGCTTGATCGCGAGTGCGGCGCGCAGCCGCCGGAGGGCGGGCTCGCCGTGCCCCATCCGGGCCCGGGCCATCGCGATGTGGCCCAGGGCGTTGGCGCTGTCGTAGAGGGTGCCGGCCGTACGCGCCAGCATCAGGTGTTGACGGGACACCGCCAGCGCCTCGTCCAACCGCCCGGCACTCAACAGGACGGACGCCTGGTTGTTGAAGACCGCCACGACGCCGGCGGCATGCCCCTCCCGCCGGACGATGTTCAGCGCCTCGGTCAGGTGTTGCAACGCGGCCGGCACGTTGCCGAGGATCGCCTGGACCGCTGCCACGTTCTTGTGCGTGCCGGCCCGTCCCAACGGGTCACCCAGCCGCTCGCGCAGGCTGAGGGCGAGCTCCATCGAGGCCAGCGCCTCCGCGTAGCGGCCCACCCGGTGGTATCCGGAGGCGAGGTAGTTGTGCATGGTGGCGATCGCGGCCTCGTCGCCGAGGCGCTCGGCAGCCCGCAGCCCGATCGTGTGCGCCTCGATCAACTCGTCCGGGTGGCCGGACGCGTACCAGTAGCTCCACCCCGCGAAGGCGAGCTGCCAGCAGTAGTCGTACCGGCCCTCCGCCTCGGCGAGCCGGATCATGGCGGTCACGCTGGCCCGGTTCTCGTCGAGCCAATCCAGGTTCGGCGGCGTACCGGTCTCCACGAGATCGGGGCGGAGCATCGGTGGCCGCCGGAAAGGCGCCCGGCTCGCCGACCGCTCGACCTGGCTGGAAGCCAGCAGGACCAGGTGCAGGCAGACGTTGAACATCCGCTCCACCGCCGCCGAACGCTCGGCGGCGCGCGCCGGCTCGGCCATCAGCCGTCGCGCGTAGTCGCGTACCAGGTCGTGGAAGCGGAACAGTCCCGGCTCCGGCTCGTCGACCAGGTGCACGTCGACCAACTCGTCGAGCAGGTGCTGCGCCTCGCTCATCGACACGTCGGCGAGCGCCGCGACCATCACGACGTCGAACCGCGCTCCCGGGTGCAACCCGAGCAGCCGGAACATCCGCTGGGCGGTCGGGGTGACCTGCGCGTACGACAGGGCGAAGGCCTGACCGACGGAGCGGTCGCCGGCCACCAGCTGGCTCAGCGCGTCCGGTCCGGCGGCGAGTCGCGCGGCCAGGTCGGCGATGCGCCAGCGGGGCCGGTGCGCGAGCCTTGCCCCGGCGAGCCGGATCGCCAGCGGCAGACATCCGCACCGGCGGACCACCTCGGCGGCGGCCTCTGGTTCGGCGGCCACCCGCTCGACGCCCGCCACCCGCGCGAGCAACTCGATCCCCTCGTCGGGGTCGAGGACACCGAGCGACGACGGCCGTCCCTCGTCCAGGCCGGTCAGGCGGCGCCGGCTCGTGATCAGCGTCAGGGTGCCCGGGCCGCTGGGCAGCAGCGGGGCCACCTGGGCCGCCGACGCCGCGTTGTCCAGCACCACCACCGCCCGCCGGTCGGCCAGCTCGCTGCGCCAGAGGGCGGCCCGCTCGTCGACGTCGGCCGGTATGCGATCCCCGGGTACGCCGAGCTGGCGCAGCAGAGCGGCGAGCGCCGCGACCGGTAGCAGCGGCTCCCGGTCGCTGTGGCCGTGCAGGTCGATGAAGAGCTGTGCGTCGGGGTAGCGGTCGGCCAGCGCGGTGGCTAGGTGGACCGCCAGGGTCGTCTTACCGCTGCCGGCCATCCCGTCGATCAGCTGGACCCGGGTGTGATCCTCCTCGATTTCCTTGATCAGTCGCGTCAAGGTCTCCTGGCGGCCGGTGAAGTCGCTGATGGCCCGGGGCAGGACGCGGACCGGAACGCTGCGGCGCTCCTGCGGCCGGGCCAGCGCCAGGTCGCCGGCGAGCACGCGTTGGTGGAGTTCCTGCAGTGCGACGCCGGGCTCGATGCCCAGCTCCTCGGCGTAGAGCCGGCGCCCCTCGCGGTAGACGGCGAGCGCGTCCGCCTGCCGGCCGACTGCGGACAGGGCGAGCATGACCTGGCCGCGCAGCCGCTCGCGGAGCGGGTAGCGGGCCATGGTCTCGGTCAGCACGTCGAGGATCTCGGCCGCGTCGCCGAGACGCAGCTCGACGTCCACGCACTCTTCCAGCGCGGCGAGTCCCTGCTCGTCGAGGGTCTGCGCTCGCCGTCGTACGCTCCGGCTGGTGATTCCGCTCAGCGCCGGCCCGCGCCAGAGTGCGAGCGCGTCCCGGAAGTGGCAGCGCGCCTCGGCCAGCTGGTCGGCGGCGAGGGCGGCCCGGGCGGCCTCCACGCCCCGGGCGAACACGTCGGCGTCCACCTCGCCGGGCTCGGTGCTGATGGCATAGCCGACGGGGTCGCTGAGGATGGCCGCCGGGGGGAGTCCGAGCTGGGCGAACCGGCGGCGTAGGCGGGACACGCAGGTCTGTACCTGGGCGCGGGCGGTGGCCGGTGGCCGCTCCTCCCAGATCGCGTCGACGAGTTCCTCCACCGGCACGATCCGGTTGGGCCGCAGCAGCAGCATGGCGAGCACGGTCCGATCCCGCCCGGCGGTGACGGTGGCCTCGCCGGCACCGACCCGTAGGGGCCCCAGGATCCCGAACCGCATTCCCGCTCCCGTCCGAACCGGCGTAACGATCGCAGCGTAGCCCGCTGCTGACAGAAGGTCTCCGGCTGGTGATAGCGATGTGAGAGTGGATCGGCAGTGGACAGGACCAGTCTTGACGTGGGGTGTCGGTACCGACACCCGACGGGGGCGCACCGCCCCCGTCGGTGCAACTGGCGGTCTTCGAGCACGACCGGCCGGTGGGTGTGCAGCAGATGTCCGGCCGTGACTTCGCCGTGCTC
>NZ_JBEXFP010000007.1:0-101601 GCF_040606825.1 Micromonospora sp. NPDC005367
CCGGGTGACTCCGTCACCCGGGCGCGACGGTTTCCGCGTCAGCAGGTGGCGGTCAGGCCGGCCCAGTCGGCGCGGTCGTTGTAGCCACCGTCGCCGGCGTCACCGACCACCAGGTCGAGCACCCGGACGCCGGTCAGGTCGACGTCGACCTGGTGCACGGCCTCCCGCGTCACCACCCCGCTGTCGTACAGCACCCGACCGTCACCGACGACCTGGAAGGTGGACGTGCCACCGTCCGGGCCGACGTTGTCGACCGCGTCGTCGATACCGACGACGGCGGCCAGCCGGCTGCACTGGCCGCCGACGTAGTAGCGGACCGTGGACGGCGAAGCGACCCCGATGCCGGTCGGGTAGACCTGGCCGAGCATCTTGATCGGCGATCCGCCACCGACGCTCTGGTCGACGGTCGGGTTCATCCAGCCGCTGGTGGCGCTGATCCACGTGTGGTGCGACAGCGCGGCCTCGCCGTCCGGCGGCACCGGCGCGACCACCAGGGTCGACGCCGTGCGCTGCTGCTGGCGGCCGTGGCCGAGCACGTCGTACGAGGTGGTGGCGGTCAGCGTGGCGCCGCCGGGCGCCGCCGAGCCGGGCAGGGTCACGGTGAAGGTGACCGTGGCGCTGCCACCGGGACTCAGCAGCTTCGGCGCACGGCTGAGCGGCTGGACCCGCCAGCCGTCCGGCGTGGTCAGCGCGACCTGCGGGGTGAAGACCGGCTGCGCGCCGTCGTTGCGTACGGCGATCTCGACCCTCGCCTCGTCCCCGCCGGCCAGCACCGCAGCGGTGCCCTCCGGCAGCGGGTCGCCGCCGACCTGCGTCACCTGCGGAAGCCCGGCGGTCACGTGCGGGACGCCCGGCAGGCCGTGCGCCTCCGCGACGCGGAACAGCGCCGCGCCGTGGGCGGGAACGGCCGCGCTGATGGTGCCGGCGCTCTCGGTGACCTGGTCGGTCCAGGCGTTGCTGAGCGTGAACCGGTCCCCGCTCAGGCCAGCGGCGGACGCGTTCGCGGTGAGGGTCTTGGAGGTCTCCCCGCGGTTGAGCAGCAGCACGGCCCGGTCGCCGTTGGCGAGGCGCTTCACCCACGTCTCGGTGGTGCCGGCGGGGCCGACGCGGACGGCCTGGACGACGGCCGCGTCCTGGTTGATGGCCAGCGCGTCGGCGTCGGTGAGGATGTCGACGCTGGTCTGGCCGAGCTTCCGGATGTCACTTCCGATCACCAGCGGCGCGGCGGCCATCGACCAGAGCGACATCTGGGAACGGAACTCCTCGTCGCTCATCCCCAGTTCGGGGGCGAGGTAGTCCGGGTCGTTGAAGTGGCCCGGACCGGCGGCCTCGGGGTGCCGCGCGTTCGCGTCGTAGTTGCGCAGCACGTCCTTGAACTTGATGTCGCCGACGAAGCCCACGTCGGTGTACGTGCGCCAGGACTGCGCGATCTCCGGCGCGTACGTCCAGGAGTACGTCGACTGCTGCTCCTCCGGGTAGTTGCCCCAGTCGGGCGAGGTCACCGGGTTGCAGAGGTTGAAGATGATCTGCCGGCCGCTGGCGTTGTCGCGCAGTGCCCGGGCGAACTCGGTGTAGGCGGTCTTCGGGTCCAGGTCGGCGGCGATGCCGCAGAGGAAGTCCACCTTGACCGCGTCGAACTCCCAGGCGGCGAACTGGTCGGCGTCGCGCTGGTAGTTGCCGCCGCCGCTACCGAGCCCGCACTTGCCCGGGATGTACGGCCCGGCGTCGGTGTAGATGCCCGCCTTCAGGCCCTTGGCGTGGATGTAGTCGACCAGGGGCTTCAGCCCGTTCGGGAAGCGGGTCCGGTCGGCCTGCAGGTCACCGGCGGCCGTACGCGGCTCCGGGTCCTGCCACCCACCGTCGAGCCAGACGATGTCGTAGCCGGCCTCGGCCAGGCCGCGGGAGACGAGAGCGTCGGCGACCTCGCGTACGGACTGCTCCGAGAAGTTGCCGCCGAGGCCGAAGTAGGTGTTCCAGCCCGCGTACGGCGTCGGGCTCAACACCTCGGACGCCGGCTGGGGGGCGGCGCCGGGCGCCGGGGCGGCGTGGGCGGGTGCCGGTACGACCAGCAGGCCGGTCGCGAGGGCCAGCACTGCCGCTAGGCCTTGTCGTTTCACATTGGATTCCTTTGCTGCCGGGGGTGCCGGAACAGGGACACCGGACGTCACGACGAGACCACGCAGCCCTCCCTCCGCCTTACGGCTGACCGTGCCGGGGCGCGCCCGCACGTCCGCCCGGCTTCGGGGCACGCCCCCGCGATGGGCTGCCGGCCCGTGACGCCCGTGTTTCCACGGATCCTGCATCCGGTTACGAGCGCGTGTCAATATTAATTCGTAAATTACGAGTTGTGAGTGGAGGCTTCGACCGTCCTACCTGCACGTCGGTGCACGGCGGCTTCATCAGGAACGCGCTCGGCGCAGCGCGGCGGCGACAGTGGCGACGCCCCCGCTCGATGTCGGACGCCCCAGCTCCCTCCACCGCGATCCGGTCGATCCCGTCGCCGAGCAGCGCCAGGCCCCCGCACGGGTCGCCGTAGCCGAAGTCGGCCGCGGCGAGCCGGCGCAGCACGGTCCACTCGGCACGCAGCCAGTCCGCACGCGAGAAGGCGGCCAGGTCGGGTACGCCCGCAGGTCAGATCGATCCGCGCGGGCGCGGTACGTACGGCGTCGAAGATGTCGCTGCCCACCTGGCTACGCCGTACCGTCGCCAGCACGTTCGTCGCGCTCGGCGTCTCGCTCGTCCTCACCGATCGATGACCCGACGAGCGGCCCGGAGGCGGGCTTCCCGGGGATCCGGGCCTGACGGGCCCGGCCCGGGTCAGGCGGTCTCGCCCGGGGCGAGGTGACGGTAGCCGGGGACGGTCTCGGCGAACCATCCGGTGACGCTGGCCAGCCCCCGCTCGTTGATCTGTGCGTCGTGGATGGTGTAGGCCCGGCGTGCGCCGACTGCCCGCGCGAACTCGATCGCCTCGCCCAGCCGCAGCCATGATCCCTGCCCCGGGATCAGCAGGGTCCGCACGGGCTCGTCCGGCACGTGCAGCGAGTCGCCCGGGTGGTAGACGTCGCCGCCAACCAGGTAGCCGAGGTTGACGCAGTCCGGCTGCCCGTCGTGGATCAGCGCGTGCCGGCCACCGACCGCGGTCACCGGGAACCCGGCGACGTTGAACCGCTGCCCGACCCGGATCGGGGTGACCTGGTCCAGGTCGGGCAGGTGGGCGCCCTCCGGGGCGTACACCGGCACGCCGAGGCCGGCCAGGCGGAGCACGTCGACGTGGTCGGTGTGCTCATGGGTGACCAGTACGGCGTCCGCACCGGCCAGAGCGCGCGGTTCGCTCCACGTCCCGGGGTCGATGACCAGCACAGCGCCGTCGTGCTCCAGCCGCACGCAGGAGTGCGTGTACTTGGTGATCAGCATCCGGTGACCGTAACGGATCGATGGAACACCCCGATACGTCACGCCGGTGGACCTGTCGCGCGGTCGACCGGCCGGCGGTCGGCGGGTGGCGGATGATCGAAGCATGGGGCAGCCAGGGCAGCGCGGGCACCGGTGCGTGCCGCACACCGCCGACGTCCGGATCGAGGCGTGGGCGCCGACCCGCGAGGAGTGCGTGGCCGAGGCGGTCACCGCGCTCGTCGAGACCTTCATCGACAGCGCGGGGACACGGCCCGGTCCCGCCCGCGAGTACCAGACGCCACCCGGGGACGACGAGGACCTCCTGGTGAACGTCCTCGACGAGGTCATCTTCCGGATGGACACGGCGGACGAGTTGCCGCTGACCACCGAGGTGACCGACGACGGTCACGGTGGCCTGCGGGTGCGCTGGCGGGTGACGGACACCGACGCGGTGGAGCTGATCGGCGCGGTCCCGAAGGCGGTCTCCCTGCACGAGCTGCGGTTCGGCCCCGACGACGGCCGCTGGTCCTGCGCGGTGACCCTCGACGTGTGACCGTCGAGGCGCTCAGCCCTTGACCACGCCGATCGGCACCAGCCGCGCGACCCTCCGGCACAGCCCCGCGCCCTCGGCGGACTCGATCACGGCCGTGATGTCCTTGTACGCCGCCGGCATCTCCTCGGCCAACCCGCGACGGGAGGCGCCGCGTACGGCGATGTCCTGCGCCTCCAACTGCCGGCGCGGGTCCGATCCCCGCTCGGCCTTGACCGCCTGTTTGCGGCTCTGCACGCGGCCCGCGCCATGGCAGGTGGAGGCGAACGCCGGCGAGCCGGGAACGCCGGTCAGCACGTACGAGCCGGTGCCCATCGAACCGGGTATCAGCACCGGCTGGCCGACGTCACGCAGATCGGTGGGAAGGTCCTCGTGGCCGGGCGGCAGCGCCCGGGTCGCGCCCTTGCGGTGTACGCAGAGGCTGCGCCGCGCCCCGTCGACCTCGTGGTTCTCGATCTTCGCCAGGTTGTGCGAGATGTCGTAGACGAGGTCCAGGTTCCGGCCGGTCTGCTGGGCGAAGACCTTGCGGGCCGCATCCGTCAGCAACTGCCGGTTGGCGCGGGCGTAGTTGGCCGCGGCCGCCATCGCGCCCAGGTAGGCCTGTCCCTCGTGCGACGAGACCGGCGCGCAGGCCAGCTGCCGGTCCGGCACCTGGATGCCGTACCGGGCCATCACCTTCTCCATGCCCCGGACGTAGTCGGTGCAGATCTGGTGGCCCAGCCCCCGCGATCCGCAGTGGATCATCACGCAGAGCTGCCCGCGGCGCAGGCCGAAGGCGGCGGCCACCCGGTCGTCGTACACCTGCTCGACCGCCTGCACCTCGAGGAAATGGTTGCCGGAGCCGAGGCTGCCGACCTGGCGGGCGCCCCGCTCCACCGCCCGCTCGCTGACCTCGTGCGGGTTCGCGTCGTCGACGGCGCCGTAGTCCTCGCACCGGGTCAGGTCCCGTTCGACGCCGAAGCCGCGCTCGACCGCGTACCGGGAGCCGCCGCGCAGCACACCGTCGAGCTCCGCCCGGTCGGTGAGGTGCCAGACCGCCCCCTTCCCCATACCTCGGGGTGTCGACGCGGACAGTCCGTCCATGAGGGCGTCCAGGCGTGGCCCGAGCTCCGCCCGGTCGAGGTCGGCGGCGAGCAGCCGTACGCCGCAGGAGATGTCGAAACCCACGCCACCCGGCGACACCACGCCACCGTGCTCCACGTCGGTGGCGGCCACGCCGCCGATCGGGAACCCGTAACCCCAGTGCACGTCCGGCATGGCGTACGAGGCGTCGACGATGCCGGGCAGGGTCGCCACGTTCGCCACCTGTTCGAGTGACTTGTCCGCAGCGGAGTCGGGCAGCAGCGACCGGGTCGCGAAGACCACGCCCGGCACCCGCATCGGGTCTTGCCGTTCGATCCGGAACCGGTACGGCGACTCCTGCACCAACTGCATCCTCCGCGGCTACCCGAGGCCGCCGGCCCTACACGTGGCACCGGCGCGAGCCGACGCCGGCAACCAGGTGGTCCAGGCCTGGTTGCGTTCGCACCGGCTGGGTAGTGAGGCGCAATGCCCGCACGTTTCGAGGACTACCCCCGCATCGCGATCGTCACCGGCGCGGACTCCGGCATCGGCAAGGCCTGCGCGGTGGCCCTCGCCGAGGCCGGTTTCGACATCGGTATCACCTGGTACGGCGACCCGGACGGCGCCCGGCGAACCGCCGCCGAGGTACGCGGCACCGGGCGCGCCTGCGAGGTCGCGGAGATGGACCTGACGCGTCTGCCGGACTCGGCCGGCGTCGTCGACGAGCTGGCCGACCGGCTCGGCGGCATCGGGGTGCTGGTCAACAACGCCGGCACCGGAGCGTCCGCGCCGTTCGTCGACACCGGCTGGGAACGGTGGCGGCAGGTGCTCTCAGTCGACCTGGACGGGCCGTTCCTCTGCGGCCAACGGGCCGCCCGGCGGATGCTCGCGGCCGGCGCCGGGGGCCGGATCATCAACATCACCAGCGTGCACGAGCACGCGCCCCGGGTCGGCTCGGCCGCGTACTGCGCGGCGAAGGGCGGGTTGGGACTGCTCACCAAGGTGATGGCGCAGGAGTTGGCCGCCGACGGGATCACCGTCAACGCGGTCGCGCCGGGCGAGATCTCCACCCCGATGACCGGGCAGGAGGACGTCGACCCGGTCACCCGGGAACGGCCGGGTGTGCCGGTGGGCCGCCCGGGCGACGCGCGGGAGGTCGCCGCGGTGGTCGTACTGCTCGCCTCCCCCGCGGCCGCGTACGTCACCGGGGCGTCCTGGCCGGTGGACGGCGGGATGCTGATGATGGGCCCGCAGGCCGTCGCGCTCACCTCGGACGACTGGCGACGAGTCGAACCGACGTGACGGCGGGAGACCGCCCAGAGGCCTCGGCGTCGGTGGCGGCGAGCAGCGCCCGGAACCGGCCACGCCGCCCCGGGTCGGGAGACAGGCCTTAGTTCTGCGCCGTCGACGCCCGGGCGACATAGGCGAACTGCGCGGCGAAGGCCAGCAGTGCCACCGCGGAGCCGACACCGATGGCGGGCCCGGTGGGCAGCCCCGCGAGCGCGGTCAGCAGCGTCACCCCGAGCCCGAACAGCAGCGCGTTCACCGCCCCCACCATCAACACCGTGGTGAGCAGCAACTGGGCCCGACCCGGCCGGCTACCGACGGCGGACCAGGTGGCCTGCGCGGTGCCGGCGCCCGACACCGCGTCGATGAAGAACTCCTGCCCGGCGGCGAACCGCTCGTGGTAGTAGGCCCGGATGCGCTGCATCCGTTCCAGATCCACCTCGTTCTCCACCATGTTCCGCACGAGCCGCAGGAAGGTGAGCACACCGGCGACCACCAAGGTGGGCAGCACCGCCCCGAGGTACGGGCGGACCAGCGCGCCGGTGCCGGAGACGAAACCGAGTCCGATCAACGCGGCGGAGAGCAGCGACAGGAAGATGGTCGCCCGGCCCACCGACTCGGTGACCGTCGCGCTACGCGAGGTCTGCAGCACGAAGTGTTCCGTGGTGAGGGCGGTGAGCAGGGCGTGTTCGCGTTCACCCTCGTCCATCGAACCCAACCGTCCGTGATTGATCCGGGCACCGTCACGATATGAGGTACGAGGGCGTACTCATCGGTGAATGCGGCGGTCCCGAAGGGGACCGCGGCCGGTCCGGCGGGCACGTACCCTGCCGTCGTCGCACCGGCCGCAGCGGTGACCCCGACCGGCCACCAGCCCCTGGCCGGCGGGACAATGATGGGGCGCCCGCGCGGCCAGCGCCGGTGACGAGCCTGTCGAGACGGTAGGAGAGCGGTCAGCGTGTCGGAGAACTCCCAGCCGGCGGGGCCGGAACGGGACGCACTGCACGCCGATTGCGCGCGCTGCTTCGGCCTCTGCTGCGTCGTCCCGGCCTTCGCCGCGTCCGCCGACTTCGCGATCGACAAGCCGGCCGGCCGGCCCTGCCCCAATCTGCGCTCGGACCACCGCTGCGGTATCCACGCCGACCTGCGCGGGCGCGGGTTTGCCGGCTGCACCGTCTTCGACTGTTTCGGCGCCGGGCAACAGGTCGCCCAGGTCACCTTCGGCGGGCGGGACTGGCGGGCCGAACCGGAGACCGCGCAGGTCATGTTCGACACGTTCACGGTGATGCGCCCGTTGCACGAGCTGCTGTGGTACCTGACCGAGGCGCTGGCGCTGCACCCGCCGGCGGGGCTGCGCGAGGAACTCGACCAGGCCCGCGCGCAGACCGTCCGGCTCACCGAAGGCAGCCCACAGGAGCTGCTGGCCCTGGACGTCGGCGCGCACCGCGACCGCGTCAACGTGTTGTTGTCGCGCGGCGGCGACGCCGCCCGGTCCCGGGGTGGGCGACCCGGCGCTGACCGGCGGGGCGCCCAACTGTTCGGGGCGGACCTGCGCGGCGTCGACCTGCGCCGCGCCAACCTGCGGGGCGCGCTGCTCATCGGCGCCGACCTGCGCGGGGTGGACCTGCAACTGGCCGATCTGACCGGCGCCGACCTACGGGGCGCGGACCTGCGCGGGGCCGAGCTGTCGGGCAGCATCTTCCTGCACCAGTCGCAGGTGGACGGCGCCCGTGGTGACGTCCGTACCCGGCTACCGGCAGGCTTGACCCGGCCGGCGCACTGGACGGCGGTGCCGCTCACTCCGGTGCCGCGTACGCCCCGGCCAGCGCGATCCGGACGGCGCGGCCGCCGCTGAGATCAGCCGGGAGAGGGTTGTCTCGCCCGACCCGGGGACGTTTCGCCCGTTTTCCGTCGGGTAGCCACGGCTGATCGGAGATGGCACCGACGGGAGGCGACCGTGGGCTTCAGAACGCGGCAGGGTGAGCAGCCGGTCGATCCGGAGCACGCCGAGGACGAGGCCGGTCAGGCCCGACTGGTCCAGGTCGAGGCGGACACCGAGGTCCCGGCCCCGGAAGACACCGACGTACGGCCCGACCTGGTCACCGAGGACGACAATTCGGGCGTGGCCGGCGGCGCCTCCGGCAGCAGCGGCGGTGGATCGAGCATGCCCGGGCACCCGGACGCGACCCGCTGACCGGCCGTCGACCTGGCCGACGCCGACATTCCGCTGTCGCCGTTCGGCGCGTCAGCCCGCTCCTGAGTTCGCTGCGGAGTCCCGGCTCACCTGGCCGGCACTGCCGCGCGGGCCTCGGTCATGCCCCGGTTGGCCAACGCGTCGGCGCGCTCGTTTTCCGGGTGGCCGTTGTGCCCTTTCACCCACAGCCAGGTGACCTGGTGCCGGGCGCAGGCCGCCTCCAGCCGCTGCCACAGGTCGGCGTTCTTGACCGGCTGTTTCGCCGCGGTCTTCCAACCGTTGCGCTTCCAGGAGGCGAGCCAGCTGGTGATCCCGTTACGCACGTACGTGCTGTCGGTGTGCAGTTCGACGGTGACCGGCCGGGTCAGGCTCTCCAACGCCTGGATGGCGGCCATCAGCTCCATCCGGTTGTTGGTGGTGGGGGTCGCCTCGCCGCCACAGAGTTCCCGCTCGCGCTCGCCGTAGCGCAGCACCGCGCCCCAGCCGCCCGGTCCCGGGTTACCGCTGCACGCGCCGTCGGTCCAGATCTGCACCACTCCGCCGGTTTCCACCATGCCGGCAACCTACCGCCTGCCGCGGCCCGCGCCCGGCGTAGGGGCGTCAGAGGTTGACGGGTGTCTCGGCGCCGGTGGCGGGGTCGACGAGGCTCACCAGCCGGAACCGTTTGGTCACCACGAGGGTGTCGTCGTCGACGGTGAAATCCGGGTCGCCGAGTTCGGCGCGTGTCTGCGGGCTGTGCCAGAACTCCTCGTGGCCGGTCCGCCACTGCGCCACCGACTCGTCGCCCTCGCCTTCGTCTAGTGCGTGTTGCAGGTCCACGTCCGCGAGCCGGACCACCCGGACGTCGGTCAGCTCGATCACCGCGACCGGCTGCTCCGTCGAGTCGACCACCGCTGACCGTTGGCCGGCGCGGGGCAGCGGCTCACCCTCACGCTCGTAGCCGAGGAGCAGGGCGGTGGTCGAGGTCTTGGCCCCGGCGAGGATCGCCGCCACCAACCGGTCCCGCAGTGGACCGGGGAATGCGAACTCGGCGCGGGGAAGATCATCGAGGGGCATGTGGCCGAGGATAGCGGCGGCCGAGCCGGCCCGCGTCCCCACCGCCGTGTTCAGAGCTCGGGTCGGATCGTGCTCTCGCGTACCGGGGGTGGCACGGGCAGGACGGGCCGGGGCGGTCGGAGCCGGTCGCGCAGCCGGTGGGCGACGTCCCCCACGGTGGCGGTCACCATCGGCCGGAGCCGGGTGGAGCTCATCACGGCCAGTTCCTCCGCTGGGGTGGTGGTGCCGTCGAGGAACCGCAGCACCCGCTCGGGCGGATTGCGCTCGAAGAGCCGGGCGAAGAACTCCGGGCCGCCGACCGTCCCCCGGTCCAGGGCGCGCAGCGCGACCGCGTCCATCCAGCGGTGCCGGCGGGGGTACGCGGGCGACGGCACCGGCGCTCGGCCCTCGGCGAGGGCGCGGGCCACCTGCTCCGCCTGGCGGCGCATCGCGGAGAAGGTGAACCCGGTCGATGGTCGGGTGGCGCCTCCGGCGGTGCCGAGGCGGACGACCCGGGGTGACGGGTGCGCGTCGAACGGAGCGTCGGTCATCGGGATCACCCCGTTCTCCACCTCCCGCACCGTCGATCGGGCCGGGTCGAGGCCGAGCAGGTCCCGGTATCCGGCCAGCGCCGCGTCGTACCCGGCGGCGGTGAGCAGGGTGGGTGAGAACTCGGTGTACTCGACGAGGGCATGCCGGTCGCTGACCGGCAGCAGGTAGCCGAAGGAGACGCCCCGGGCGGGCTGCGGGGTGCGGAAATCCATCAGCACCGCCCGGCCGGGATCGAAGAGCGGGCGCTCCGCCGCCAACCACCAGCCGCGGAAGTGCTGGAGCCAGGTCGTGCGGCCGGGGCGCGCGGGCGGGCGCGGGCGGGAGTCGAGCACCCAACCGGCGCGTACGGTCGGCGCGTCGCCGGCGGTGCGGACCAGCACCCGTTCGCCGTCGTCGTGCACGGTGTCGACGGCGGCGAGCATCCGGGTCACGCCGAGGCGGCGCTCCGCGGCGGCGGCCCGCTCGTAGACGGCGGCGGAGCGGAGCATCGCGTACCGCAGCGGGGCGAGGTCGAGCACCCGGCGCGCGGCGGGTGTGACCACCTCGACCTGCTGCCAGCTCGCGCTCAGCAGCGGGTCGAGGTCGCCGCCCGGCCGGTCCCAGAACGCCCACGTCCGGTCCTGGCCGCGCCGGTGCACCGGGTCGATGACGGCCACCCGTAGGCCCCGCACGCCGTGCCGGTCCAGGGCGGCGAGCAGGAGCGAGGCCGCACCACCGCCCCCGAGCAGGGCGAGGTCCACGTCGACCGGTGCGGAGTGCATCCGACCACGCTGCCACATCGCCTCGGTGGCGGGCGCGGCGACCGGCGGCGCGAGGCAGCCTCGCCGGGACGTCACGTTCCGGCGGTCCCGGCAGCGGACTCGGCCACGCGTTGACATGCAGCCGTACGGTTGCCTAATCTGACGTGCAACCGGTTGACTGCCTGTCGGGGGGTGTGGTGGACGCGGTGTTCCGGGCACTCGCCGACGCGAGCCGCCGGCGGTTGCTCGACAGCCTCAACGCCCGCAACGGGCAGACCCTGCGCGACCTCTGCGCGGGCCTGGACATGACGCGGCAGTCGGTGAGCAAGCACCTGGCGGTGCTGGAGGCCGCCGACCTGGTCA
Organism: Micromonospora sp. NPDC005367; assembly: GCF_040606825.1. Classification (NCBI taxonomy): domain Bacteria; kingdom Bacillati; phylum Actinomycetota; class Actinomycetes; order Micromonosporales; family Micromonosporaceae; genus Micromonospora; species Micromonospora sp. NPDC005367. The sequence goes on from NZ_JBEXFP010000007.1 coordinate 11,177, forward strand.
CCACGGCGCGCCGGGGGCGGGAGAAGCTGCACCACCTCAACGCCGCACCGATCAACGCGATCGCCGACCGGTGGATCAGTCGTTACGACCGTCAGCGGGCCGAGGCGCTCGCCGACCTGCGCGCAGCATTGGAGGGTGCGCCCGTGGAGGGTCCGACGTTCGTCTACACCACCTACATCGACACCACCCCCGAGCGGCTCTGGGCCGCACTCACCGAACCCGCCTTCACCCGCCGCTACTGGGGTGGCCTGGCGCTGGAGTCCGACTGGCGGGTCGGCTCACCGGTGCTGTTGCAGGACGCGCCGGGCGAGGAGTTCCGCGACCTTGGCCAGCGGGTGCTGGTGGCCGAGCCGTACCGGCGGCTGTCGTACAGCTGGCACGGCTTCCAGCCGGAGCACGCCGCGCACTTCGGCTGGTCCGAGGAGGAACTCGCGGCCCGGCTGGCCGAGCGCCGCTCGAAGGTCACCTTCGAGATCGAGCCACACGGCGCCGCGGTCCGCCTGACGGTGGTCCACGACGACTTCTCGCCCGGCAGCGAGATGCACCGGGCGATCAGCGGCCAACTCGACGGCAGCGGCGGCTGGCCGGAACTGCTGGCCGGGCTCAAGACCCTGCTGGAGACGGGCCGGCCACTGCCGGAGCCGGCCACTGCCGGCTGAGCGCAGCCGACCCTGCGGTGACCCGGGTCCGGCCGCGCGTCGGGCCACTCGGGCCCACCGCGGCCGGCGGCGAGACCTCGCCTTCGGCCCACGCGGAACGACCGGGTCCCAGCCGGGCGCGCCCGACGTTTCCGCAGCTCCCTCCGTTCCGGGGTGGACACGTGACGGCAACGAAGATTTCTCATTTTCACCGGATCGGGGGGCCAACCGCCCTAGTGTTGGGCACACCGGTGCTAGTCGCGGAGTTGGCCACCCGAACGGCGTCCCGCCACGTGCTCAGCGGACGAAGAGTGAGGGAAGACGCGTATGAAACCGAAGAGAGTCATCCAGTCGGCGGCCGTCGGCGTAGGTCTCGGCGTGCTGCTGCTGCCGGGCGCCGCGCTCGCGGAGACCGTCGTCTCACCGGCCACCACACCGGTGGGTGGCACCGTCGTCCTCACCGCGACGACCTGCGATCCGAATTCGGGTGACGCGCTCTTCCGCGTCACCGGCCCCAACCGCGACGAGAACGTCCGTTCGACCACCGTCGCGCCGGGCGGCGGTCTGAGCGCCGAACTGTTCACCGCCGGGTTCACCCTCGGCACCTACACGGTGACTGCCACCTGCGGCGACGGCACCGTGCAGAGCAGCACGCAGTTCACCGTCACTCCGATCGGTGGCGCGCCGGCCGGCTCCGGCGGGCGCGGCGACGGCACCGGCGCGCTCGCCGCCGGCGGCACGCTGCTCGGCGCGGCCGTGACCGGCGCCGTTCTGCTGCTGCGCCGCCGGCGTTCCGCATCCACTCTGGCCTGAACTGGCGAACCATCCCTGTTGCGGGGGCCCGCGCCGGCGACGAGTCGGTGCGGGCCCCCGGTTCTTCCGGGTACGGAGGTGAGCACGTGTGGCGTCGAGGCACGCCCGGAACGACCGTCGCATCCACCACGCCGATCCGAGCGCGTGAGCGTCGCGGCCGGCCCGGCCTGTCCACCCTGTCCACTGTCGCCGTCGTGTCCCTGCTCGGCGTCACCGGCGTCGGACTGGTCACCGCCGGGCTGACCGCCCCGCCGCCCCGCCCCCCGGCGCCGGACGTCGCCGCGCCGGCCGCACCGGCCGTGCCGGCCGCCAGCCGTCCCCCACGCGCCCTGCCACCGCTGCCGCACGCCGCGCCCACGCTGATACGGATCCCCTCGATCGGCGTACGAGCCGAGATCATCCCGGTCGGTGTGGACGCCACCGGCGTGCTGGAGGTGCCACCCCTGGACCGGCCCGGCCTGGCCGGCTGGTACCGCCACGGAGTCAGCCCCGGCGAGACCGGCAACGCGGTGCTCGTCGGGCACGTCGACTCCCCCACCGGCCCCGCCGTGTTCTTCCACCTCGGTCGGCTACGCCCCGGTGACACCGTCCGGGTCAGCCGAGCCGACACGCGCGTGGCCACCTTCACCGTCGACCGGGTCGACACGTACCCGAAAGACGCCTTCCCCAGCGACCTGGTCTACGGCCCGGCCGGCTCCGCCGGGCTGCGCCTGCTCACCTGCGGCGGCCGATTCGACGAGCAGGCCGGCGAGTACGTCGACAACATCATCGTGTTCGCGAGCCGGACCGGCTGACGCCGAGCCGCCGAACTTCCCGATCCGCCCTCCCCTGGGGTACGCCGGCGTCCGGCGATGCGGAGGTGCGCGGTGGATCAGCGACCGGTCCGAGGTGATCGACACCGGGGACGCGGCGGGCCTCAGCGCCGCCGCAGGAAGTCGCGGACCCGCTCGCGGGCGTTGTCGGTGAGTTCCGCGCCGTGGGTGAACGCCGCCACGTCGTACTCCAGTTCGGCGAGGACGTGCGCGGTCTCCTGCGTCATCCGGAAATCGGCGCACAGCACCTTGATCGGCCAGCGGATGCCGACCACGTTGAACAACGCGTCGCCGGTGATCAGCACCCGGGTGGGCTCGTGCAGCAGCGAGACGTGTCCCGGGGAGTGCCCCGGGGTGTGTACGACGCGCAGGCCGCCGCCGACCGGCAGCACGTCACCGTCGGCGAGGGGCTCGGCCACGTCGACGGCCGGGAAACCACCCCCGCCGATCCGGGAGAAGAGGCGGCCGCCGGTGACCGTGCGATCCCGCGGCGGCGCCTGGCCCGTCTGGGCGTACTCGACGTCGGCGGCGTGCAGCACGACCGGAGCACCGGTACGGCGGGCCAGCTCGGCCGCGCCGCCGGCGTGGTCCGGGTGCGCGTGGGTGAGCACGATCCGGGTGACGTCGGCGGGCGTCTTACCGATCGCCGCCAGGCCCCGCACGATCCGGGCCGGCGCCCGCTTCAACCCGCAGTCGACGAGCGTGACGCTGCCGTCGTCGTCGACCAGCGCGTACGAGTTGACCAGCGCACGACCGGCCGTGGGAATGCGCCACAGGCCGGGGGCCAGCGGAACCGCGGGAGGTTGGGCCATGCGCGCGAGCCTAGGAGACGCCGGCAACGCGGACCACCAGAACGGCGGGTACGGCCGGCGTGCCGCCGTACGTCGCCGCCGCTACCCTCGCCGGTGTGATGTGGCACCGGTACGTCGCGATCGGCGACAGCACGACCGAAGGCCTGGACGACCCGGACGGCTCGGGCGGCTATCGGGGCTGGGCCGACCGCTTCGCCCTCGCGGTGGCCCGTTCGCAGGGCGGGTTGGAGTACGCCAACCTGGCGATCCGGGGGCGGACCACGGCGCGGATCCGGGCCGAGCAGCTGCCGGTGGCGCTCGAACTCGCCCCCGACCTGGCGACCGTGGTGGCCGGGATGAACGACGTTCTCCGCCCGTCGTTCGACGTCGACCGGGTCGCCGAGGACGTCGGCGCCATGCAGCAGGCGCTGGTCGAGCAGGGCGCCACGGTACTCACCTTCACCCTGCCCGACCCGGCGCCGGTGATGCCGGCCGCCCGGCCGCTGCGTGGCCGGGTGAGTGCCCTGAACGAGGCGCTGAGGAAGGCCACGGCGTCGACCGGGGCCAGCCTGCTGGACCTCGGCGCATACCCGGTCGCCTCCGACCCCCGGCTGTGGAGCGACGACCGGCTGCACGCCAACAGCGCCGGCCACGAGCGGATCGCGGCTGCGCTGGCGCACACCGCGGGGTTGCCGGGCAGCGACGACTCGTGGTCTCGGCCGCTGGCCGCCGCCCGGCGCCGCACGCGGCAGGAGGTGATCCGCGCCGAGCTGGCCTGGACGCGCCGGCACCTGCTGCCCTGGTTGGCCCGGCACCTGCGCGGCGGTTCATCGGGCGAGGGCCGGGCAGCCAAGCGCCCGGTGCCGCTGCCGGTCGACCTGGGCTGAGCGTCGGCTGCCCCGCACCGCCGCTGTGCCGAGATCGGGGCGCGCGTGCACCGGCAACGCCCTGACCGGTGCCGGTACCGGGTAGGGCAGGATGGTCGGATGGCAAAGCGTGGGACCCGACGGCGAGCGGCGGACGACCGAGAGCTCTCCTGCCCCTGCGGGTCCGGCCGGTCGTACCCACAGTGCTGCGGCCCGCTGCACCGGGGCGAGGCCGAGGCGCCGACCGCCGAGGCGCTGATGCGCTCCCGGTTCAGCGCCTTCGCCGTCGGTGACACCGGCTACCTCCTGCACAGCTGGCACGAGCGCACCCGGCCGTCCCGGCTCGATCTCGACCCGGGCCGGCGCTGGCTCCGGCTGGAGATCGTCGACACCGAGCGGGGTGGCCTGCTCGACAGCACCGGCGCGGTCGAGTTCCGCGCTTACCACCGCACCGGCGGACACACCGGGATGCAGTCCGAGCGCAGCCGCTTCGTACGCTCGGACGGCCGCTGGGTCTACCTCGACGCGGAGCAGGAATGACCAGCCGTTCCGCGCCAACGCCGCCCCCTGCCCCGGTAGGCTGAGCGCGGCGTTCCCGCGTCCCGCGGCCAACTCGGTTGTCGGCGCGACCGGCCGGCCGCGCGCCAGCAGCTCGTCGAGGCGGACGGAGGTGCCCGGTGACCATCACGACCTTCATCAACCTGCCGGTACGCGACCTGGCCAGCGCCGCCGAGTTCTTCCGTTCGATCGGTTTCACCGGCGCCCAGCCCTCCCCCGACCGCACCAGCCTCATGCTGAACCTCACCGACACGACCCAGCTGATCCTGCACATCGACTCCGCCTTCGCCGAGTACACCCAGGTGGGGATCACCGATACCGAGGCGACCCGGGAGGTGATCGTCGGGCTCGCCGCCGAGAGCCGGGAGCAGGTCGACGAGCTGGTCGATCGGGCCGTCGCGGCCGGCGGCAACACCCTCGGTCCGGGTCAGGACGTCGGCGGGCGCTACATGCGCGGCTTCCGTGACCTCGACGGCCACCAGTGGTCGTTCGTGCACCAGGTGGGCTGACGCGCGGTCCCGGTGCCGGCCGGCGCGCCACACCGGTCCCGGTTCGACGCCCGCCCCGGTCACGGCACGCTCCGCTCCGGCGGGGTGGCTCGATCGGCGGCCGCCCCACCGAACCGGCTTCCCGGGCGGCCGGCCACGCCCGACAGCAGCGCCAACGCCAGGAAGGGCAACGCGGCCACCGCGAACGCGACCGTGTTGCCGGCTGCCGTGGCGACGAGACCGTAACCGGCGTAGACGGCGATGATCGTGACGTCGGTGGCCATGCCGGCGAGCGAGGTGACGGTGGCCCGGCTCGGGCCGGAGATCCGGGCCTGCAGACGGGCGTCGGCCAGCACGGTGGCGAGTTGGAACGCGCCGAACGCGACCGCGAGCAGGACGAACCCGGCCGGATGGGTGGTCAGCGCGCCGCCGGCCAGTGCCAGCGCGGCGACGCCCAGCAGGGCCGCGTACCCGCGTTCGGTGAGCCGCTCCCCGGCCGGCGCGAGCAGCCCACCGACGGTCATCCCGACCCAGATCAGCAGGAGCAGGAAGGGCACCGCCGAGACGGCCACGCCGGTGTCCCGGGCCAGCAGCGGGAGGTACTCGTCGAGCGCGCCCCACACCGCGGCCACCACAGCCACCAGTAGCAGCGCGCCCCGTACCGGGGGGACCGCGCGGGCCTCGGCCAGCCCGGCGCGCAGGCTCGCCACCCACCCGGGGTCGTCGTGCGGATCGGCCGGGATCCGGTCGTCCCTCCCGGTCCGGACCGGCTGCGCGTCGTCCCGGTGGGCGCGGCCGCGGTGCTCGGGGAATCGGGTGGCGACGGCCGCGGCGAGCAGGCAAGCGAGGACGCTGGCCGCGCCGACCGCCGGGTATCCGCCGACGAGCAGCACCGGACCGGCCAGCAGGCTCGAGGCGAGCGCGCCGAGCACCCCGGCGGTCTTGGCGCGGCCGGTGATCCGGGCGTACCGGCCGGCCGCGCCACACCGGTCCAGCTCGGTGAAGACCAGCGCCTCCAGCGCGCCGGAGCTGAGCGCCGCGCCGGCCCCCCAGAGCAGGAAACCGACCGCGAACGCCGGGTACGAGGGCAGCAGCACCCAGAGGGCGTAACCGCCGGCGGTGACCAGCGGGGCGAGGCAGAGCAGCAGCCGACGGGAGACGGCATCGGCCCAGGCCCCCGAGGGCACCTCCAGCAGGATGGCGCTGGTCGACCAGATGACGAGGAGCGAGGAGATCTTGCCGACCGACAGCCCGGTGTCGGCGAAGAGCAGCACGTACAGCGGGTAGAGCAGAACCAGATCGGTGAGGAACGCGTACCCGTAGAGGGTCGCCGTCAGACGGCGGACCGCGTGGTCGGGCACGCGCGTGGCGGTGACGGTCATGAGGCCTTCCCGTGGGAGCAGAGCGGACGCCTGAGGTACGGCGTCCGCGGCGGCCCACGGCTGCGGCCGTCAGCGGTACATCAATGTCGCCAGGTCATGGCCGCGATGCTACGTGGCGAGGCCGGCGTTCGTGGCGTACGGGCCGGCGGCGCGGAAGGCGAACTGGCGGCACCGTCCGGTTCGGGCGGGTGGAGCGGGACCGTGTCCCACCCACCCACCCGGGTGCTCAGCGGTGGTCCGGCCGTGGCTCCATGGGCGGAATGACCACGGTGGCCTCGCTGTCGTCCGCGGTCCGCTGGGCGGGAATCGGCATGCCGGACGGGGTGGCCTGCGTGGCGTCCGGGTCGTCCGGCCGGGTGACCACCTGCGTGGCGTCCGGATCCGCCGGCCGGGTGACCACCTGCGTCTCCTCCGGGTCGGCGGGGCGGGTGACCTGGGTGGCGTCCGGGTCGGCGACCGGGGTCGCCGGCGCGGCTGTTGCGTCGTCGCGTCGCCGCTCCTGCGCCGCGGCGTCGTGTCGGTCGGCCCGGTAGGCGCGCGCGTGCGCGGCGATCGAGTGCGATTCCTGCTCCGCACGGGTCAGCCAGGTCTCCCAGCGGCTCTGCATCGGCCGGACCAGGCCGCCACCGACGCCCACGACCAGGATCCCGCCGACGGTCGCCAGCACGGCGATGAGCACCGGGGTGGTGACCGTGGTGGCCACGCCGATCTGGTTGAGCGCCGCGACGACGCCCAGGCCGAGGACGAAGACGTACGCGATGGTGCCCAGCGCCCGGCCGTACGAGAGACCACCGAGGGCGCCGCCGACGATGTCCTTGACGGCGTTGGCGATCGCGGCGGCTACCACCACGATGACGATGGCCACGAAGGCACGCGGCAGCCAGGCGATCACCTCGGCGATCAGGTCCGAGACCGGGTTCGGTCCCCAGATGCCGAAGGCCAACTGGAGGGTGACCAGCAGCAGCCCGTACTGAACGAGTTTCGCGACGATGCCGCTCGCGTCGTAGCGGGCACGGCTCAGGGCGCGGCGCAGACCACCACGCTCGACGGCACGGTCGAAGCCGACCCGGTCCAGGATCCGGTTCACCATCTTCAGGGCGGCCTTGGCGGCGAACCAGCCGACCACCAGGATCGCCACGAAGGCGACCGCCTTGGGCACGAACAGCATCACCGAGCGGAGCGCGTCGCCCACCGCGTCGCCGACGTCGTCTCTCATCCGAGGTCCTCCACGCGGGTAGGTCGAGACGTTGGGTCCCGACCTACCCGGCGGGCGCCGGGCGTTAAACACGAAGCTTCCGGCCCGGCGGCGAGCACTCCCGCCGGCGCGCGCCCGAAGTGGCCGACGCGGACCCGGCCACGTCCCGACCACGTCCACCGCTGCCACGGTCAGGACCGCCGGCCGTGGCCGTCCTCCTCGGCCGCGCCGGCCACGTTCTCGGTGACCGGCCCGAGGTCCGCTCGCTCGGGCGGTGGGCCGAGCGGTGGCGTGGCGGAGGCCGGCCCGCCCCGCGACGCGGTGAACTTGTCGAAGAAGCGCAGCAACTCGACGGGAAACGGCATCACGAGGGTGCTGTTCTTCTCGGCCGCGACGTCCACCACCGTCTGCAACAGCCGCAGCTGGTATGCGCCGGGCGTGGCCGCCATCGCCCGGGACGCGTCGGCGAGCCGCCGCGACGCCTGGAACTCGCCGTCCGCGGCGATCACCCGGGCGCGCCGCTCCCGCTCCGCCTCCGCCTGCCGGGACATCGAGCGCTTCATGCCTTCCGGCAACGAGACGTCCTTGACCTCGACCCGTTCGATGAGCAGCCCCCACGGCTTCTCCGTCGGCGCGTCGATGACCGACTTCAGCTCGGCGTTGATCCGGTCCCGGTCGCCGAGCAGCGTGTCCAGGTCGGCCTTGCCGATCACCGAACGCATCGCCGTCTGCGCGACCTGGAGCACGGCCGCGGGATAGTCACGTATGTTGACCAGCGCCTTGACCGGGTCGACCACCCGGTAGTAGACGACGGCGTCGACGGTGAGCGTGACGTTGTCCCGGGTGATCGCGCCCTGCGGCGGCACGCCGATCACGGTGGTCTGCATGCTGACCCGGACCATCCGGTCGGCGATCGGGATGATCAGGTGCAGTCCGGGCTGCCGGACCCGCTCCAGCACCCGGCCGAAGCGAAAGACGATGCCGCGCTGGTACTGCTGGACCATCCGGAGGCTGAGCGCCAGCACGAGCGCCACCACGACCACGACGACCACGGCGACGACCACACCGGCTTCCACTGGCACCGCCCCCGAATCCCCACCTAGCCCCACGTTGCGCAACCGCGCGTACCCGTTGTCGCGGCCGTCAGTCCTGCCATTCGTCACGAGGCGGCAGGAACCGCGACGGGTGCCACCCCGGAGATCCGACCGGCGGTTCCGGGGCGTCGGGTCCGGCCGGAGCGAGCCGCACGCTCGGGATTGGACCTCGTTCCGGTGCCCACCGCTCTCCCTACGATGGCGTCCCGTCGGCCGTCTGGAGGACGTCATGCTGGAGCGTTTCCTCGACCTGTCCACTGCGTTGCTGGCGGACGCGTGCGTACGCCTGGGGGTGCCGCTGCGGGCCGCGCCGCCCGGGGTCCGCCCGGTGCTCGCCGGCCGGCGGGTCGCCGGCCGGGTGTTGCCCGCGCGGCACTACGGCAGCGTGGATGTCTTCCTGGAGGCGTACGGCCACGCGTCGACCGGCGACGTGCTGGTGGTCGACAACCGCGGCCGGACGGACGAGGCGTGCGTCGGTGACCTGACCGTTCTGGAGGCCGCCGCGGCAGGGGTGATCGCTCTCGTGGTGTGGGGGCTGCACCGGGACACGGCGGAGCTGATCGAGATCGGGTTGCCGGTGTTCAGCTACGGCAGCTTTCCGCCGGGTCCGGTGCGGGTGGACGAGCGGGAGCCGGCGGCGTTGACCGGCGCGCGCGTCGGCGAGCACGAGGTGAGCCGGGACGACCTGGTGTTCGGCGACGACGACGGGGTGCTCTTCGTGGCCGCTGACGTCCTCGACGAGGTGCTGGCCACCGCGGAGCGGATCCGGCAGGTCGAGCGGGAGCAGGCGGCGCGGATCCGGGCGGGTGAGACGCTGCGCCAGCAGACCGCCTTCGACGACTACCTGGCGCGCCGGGCGGTCGATCCGGCGTACACGTTCCGGCGTCACCTGCGTCAGGTCGGTGGGGCGATCGAGGAGTGAGAGGCGTGCGCGGACGACCGGCACGGCCCGCCCTCTAGCGCGGCGCCGGGTGCGGCAATATCCTCCACATGACGCGCGGCCGATGGCGCTACTTTTCACAACCCCCGGTCCGGCCGCAGAGGAGCTCTCATGCACGTCAACCATTCCGAACTGGACCGTCGTACGCTGCTGCGGGCCGGCCTCGGCGCCGCCACGGTCGCGGTCGTCGGGAGCGAGCTGGCCTTCCCCGCCGCAGCCCAGGCGGCCCCGGGAACGAGCACGGACCTCGACTGGATCATCAGCTGTGCCGAGTGGGGTGCGCGCCCGCCGGCCGACCCGTTGTCGGTCAGCGCCACCCCGACCAACAAGATCATCGTGCACCACATGGCCTTCCCGAACGTCACGGACTTCTCGGAGGCGCAGGCCGTCAAGCTGGCGAAGGACTGCCAGGACCTGCACATGGACGGCAACGGGTGGTCCGACACCGGGCAGCACTTCACGGTCAGCCGGGGCGGCTACGTGCTGGAAGGCCGGACGGGAAGCCTGGAGCGCCTCCAGGCCGGCGACCGGCAGATGATCGCCGCGCACTGCCCGGGCGAGAACGGACGGGCCATCGGGATCGAGAACGAGGGCACGTACGTCACCGAGACGCCGCCGCAGGCACTGCTCGACTCGCTGGTCAAGCTCTGCGCCACGATCTGCCGGCAGTACGGCCTGCAGGCACACGACATCTTCGGCCACTGGGACTTCCGCAACACCCAGTGCCCGGGCGCGGCGTTCTACCGGCAGTTCCCCATGCTGCGGCGCCGGGTGTTCGCCGAACTCGGCACCGACCTCGCCGACGTGCCGGCCCGCCGCTGGCCGGACCTGTGGCGCTTCGTCGGCTCGCCCGCCGTGCAGGTGGTGCAGTACCTGCTCGCCCACCGCGGCTACACCGTCCCGGTCAACAGCGTCTTCGACGCCGCGACGGTGGCCGCCGTGCAGGACTGGCAGTACCGCAACGGCATCCCGGTGGACGTCGACGCCACGCTCACCCCGCAGACCTGGGAGACCCTGGTCCCCGAGCTGGGCAAGGACGCGAGCGGCCTGCCGGTCAGCGCCGTGCAGTTCATCTTGAACATCAAGGGGTACGCCGAGGTCACCGTCACCGGCGAGTACGACTACGCGACCCGCAAGGCGGTACAGGACCTGCAGGGCGTACACGGGCTTCCGCGCAACGGCAAGGTGGACGTGAGCACGTGGTGCGCCATCGTCGGCGGAGTGGTCCGGCAGTCCTTCAAGCACCACTGAGTCCGGTCGCAACCGGCGGGGAACGGTCTGCCCGGCCGCTCCCCGCCGGTTGCGAAACGCCGCCGCGCCTCGTTGTCCCGGCCCCGGTGAGCTGCGACGATGACGCAGGTCGCGACCAAGGAGGATGCTGTGGCGTCTCGGCTCAACCCGTATCTCAACTTCCCCGGCAACGCCCGCGAGGCCATCGAGTTCTACCGGCAGGTGTTCGGCGGTTCGCTGCGCATGAGCACGTTCGGCGAGTTCGGCGACGCGGCGCCGGGCACCGAGGACCAGATCATGCACGCCATGCTCGACACCGACCGTGGCTTCACGCTGATGGTGTCGGACCTCCCGCCCGGCATGGAACACCAGCCGGGAAACAACATCAGCATCAGCCTCAGCGGGGACGACGCCGACGAGCTGCGCGGCTACTGGGAGCGACTCAGCGAGGGCGGCGCGGTGGCGATGCCGCTGGAGAAGCAGATGTGGGGCGACGAGTTCGGCATGTGCGTCGACCGCTTCGGCATCCAGTGGATGGTGGACATCATGCCGAAGCAGGGGTGATCCCCGACCGCAGGCGCGGCACGGCGGCACCGACCACGGTGAACTGACGCGATTTTCGCGGTGGCCCCGGCGACGAAATTCGGCGGCGCTCGACCGCCCCGGTCCATATCGTCGGCTGATGCTGGTCAAACGCGAGACCGCCGCCGACATCGAAGCCATCCGCGCGGTTCACGCCGCCGCCTTCGCCAAGCCGGACGGTCCGGAGACCATGCCCGTGGAGGCGACCCTGGTCGACGCGCTGCGCGCCGATGCGGCCTGGCTGCCCGCCCTGTCGCTGGTGGCGACCGACCAGGAGGGTCGGGTCGTGGGACACGTGGTGTGCACGCGCGGGTGGGTGGCCGGACGGCCGGTCGCACTGGCGCTCGGACCGCTCGGCGTGCTGCCGCAGTGGCAACGCCGTGGGGTGGGCTCGGCGCTGATGCACGCGGTGCTCGGTGCGGCGGAGGCGTGCGACGAGCGGCTCGTGGTGCTGCTCGGTCACCCCGGCTACTACCCACGCTTCGGTTTCCGGGCCGCGATCGACCACGGCGTTACCCCGCCGGTGCCCGACTGGGGTCCCCGCTACTTCATGGCGCGAACGCTCAGCGGTTGGGATCCGTCGATCCGCGGCGAGTTCGCGTACGCCGCACCGTTCCGCCGTCTCTGATCTATCGCACGGTGACCGGAGTGTTGCATTCTGGTTGCCATGGGAGAGGTATTGCCGATGCCCGGCCTCGGTGACCTGTTCGCCGACTCGCGGGGCGAGGACCGGATGATGCGGGTCAGCTACCACCCTGAGCGGGAGGCGGTGGTGCTCTCCCTGTGGAGCGGCGGGGCCTGCCGGGCGTCGTTCCGGATGCCCCGAGGTGAGCTCCCGAGACTGTTGTCGCTGCTGGCCGGGATCGCCTCGATCGACGCGACTGACGCGCCGACCGATACCGGCCCGGCGGATCGGACCGATCCGAGAGCGCCCGTGGTGGCCGGCGCCACCGTGCCACCCGACCAGGGACCGCACGGCGACGCCTCCTGGCCGGCGCATCGCGGCATGCTGCCCGTCGTGCCCGCCCCGCGCGTCGCCTGACCCAGACCCCCACCCCCACGTCCCGCCACCGTCCCGGTGATGGGGGCCGGGCGGGAACCGGGGTGGTGTGTGGTCAGGTTGCGCGGGTGATCTCGTCGAGGACGCGTTGTTGGAAGGCGCGGGCCTGGGGGCCGCTCGGCGGCGGGCCGCCGCGCCGCGCCGCGATGGAGCGTTCGATGACCGGTGTGGCCTCGTCGCCCTCGGCGACCAGGCGCTGTCCGGCGTCGGTCTTGGCCAGCCACCGGCCGTACCGGAAGCGGACGAGGGACCGGCAGGCGCCGAGCACCGCGTCCTCGGCGCCGGCCGCCGGTTCGTCATCGGGCGGGGTCGGCAGGGCCAGCCACCAGGTGAGCGCGTCGACCAGCAGGCGACGCAGGTCGGCGGGGCGCACGTCGGCGAACACCTCGGCCGCCGGCGGGCCGAGCACCGGGTACCCGCGCTGGTGCAGGATGCTGCGGTCCAGCGCGTACCAGAAGTGCCCGTCCGCGACCGGTCGGTCCGTCGGGGTGTACGTGGCCCGGAACGGCATCCGCGCCCCGGTGTTCAGCTCCACCTCGAACCCGGGCTCGGGGGTGCCGGACGCGGCGACCGCCCGGCGGTACGTGACTAGTTCCAGCCCGCGTGCCGGGCAGGGCAGGGCCTCGTGCCGCAGCCCGGCCACCAGGGCACGCTTGGCCGCCTCGGGCAACGGGTCGGCGCAGAGCAACGCCACGTCGATGTCACTGCGGCCGGGCTGGTACGCGTCGAGCCCGACCGAGCCGGCGGCGTACGCGCCGACCAGGTTCTCGCCCAGCACCGTGCGGGCCACCGCCACCAGATCGTCGAGGTAGCGTCGAACGTCTGTGTCCATGCCGGCTATCTGACCTGATCGACGGTGGTCGACCGGAGCCGGGCGGCCCGGGCGGCGTCGCCCCTGCCCGGAGGGGCTACTTCACCTTGCGGGTGGTCCGGACCACGATGTCGTCGTACTCGGTGTGCCGGGTCAGCCACTTCGCGAGGAACGGGCAGATCGGCACGACGGTGCGCCCGCGGGCGCGCGCGTCGTCCATCACCGCCCGGGCGAGTGTCGCGCCGACACCCTGTCCCTCGAAGGCCGGGTCGACCTCGGTGTGGGTGTAGGCGATGATCGTGCCGGTGAGCTGGTAGGTGACGAGACCGGCGAGCGCCCCGGTCTCGTCCCGCGCCTCGAAACGGTCACGCTCGGGCACGTCGGTCACGGTGAACTGCATTTCGCCAGTGTCCCAGGCTGCGGCCGGCGAGCGGCGGGCGACCGCCGTCGACGCGACGGGCGCCACTGCGGCCGGGCCGGCTTCTCGGCCTCGGTCGCTTGAACAGGCGAAAGGCATGCCCCGACGGCGGCCGGCTGCGACACATTTATACTTAACAAAGTTAACTGATAGCCTCCGGCAAATAGACGAGGAGGCATGTCATGCGACTGGCCGCCACCACCCCGGCACTCTGGACGGACCTCGGCCCGTGCGACGGCGACCCGTCGCCGTCGCCGACCGTGACGCCCACACCTCCCCCCCCCACCTCGACGCCCACCCCCACCCCGACCGTCCCACCGGATTCGGCCACCTGCCCGGTCCGGTCCAAGCCCACCGGCAAGGTGCTCCAGGGCTACTGGGAGAACTGGGACGGCGCGGCCAACGGGGTCCATCCGCCGCTGGGCTGGATCCCGATCACCGACTCCCGGATCCGCGCCCACGGCTACAACGTGCTCAACGCGGCGTTCCCGGTGATCCGCCCGGACGGCACCGTGCTCTGGGAGGACGGCATGGACGCCGCCGTTCGGGTGCCGACGCCGGCCGAGATGTGCCAGGCCAAGGACGCCGGGCTGACCATCTTGATGTCGATCGGCGGCGCCACCGCCGGCATCGACCTCAGCTCCAGCACCGTCGCCGACCGGTTCGTCGCCACGATCGTGCCGATCCTCGAGCGGTACAACTTCGACGGCATCGACATCGACATCGAGACCGGGCTGACCGGCAGCGGCGACATCAACCAACTCTCCACGTCACAGGCGAACCTGATCCGCATCATCGACGGGGTGCCCGCCCAGATGCCGGCCGACTTCGGCCTGACGATGGCGCCGGAGACCGCGTACGTCACCGGCGGCAGCGTCGTCTACGGATCGATCTGGGGCGCGTACCAGCCGATCGTCAAGCGGTACGCCGACAACGGGCGGCTCTGGTGGCTGAACATGCAGTACTACAACGGCAGCATGTACGGCTGTACCGGCGATTCCTACCCGGCCGGCACCGTGGAGGGCTTCACCGAGCAGACCGACTGCCTCGACCACCGGCCTGGTCGTGCAGGGCACCACCATCCGCGTCCCGTACGACAAGCAGGTCCCCGGCCTGCCGGCCCAGCCGGGCGCGGGCGGCGGATACCTGCCTCCCGCCTCGGTGGCCCAGGCCTGGAACACCTACGGCGGCGACCTGAAGGGACTGATGACCTGGTCGCTGAACTGGGACGGCAGCAAGGGGTGGACCTTCGGCGGCAACGTCCGGAGCCTTCAGGGGCGCTGATCGGGCGGCGCCTCGATCGCCACGTCGACCGGGCCGACCCGCAGGATGCCGTCGGTGAGCGGCGTGCACCGCACGCCGCCCCGACGGCGCAGCGCCTTCCAAGCGCCCGGGCCGATCGCCACATCCATCCACGCGCAGGGATTCGCCGGCCGGTTGACCCGCAGCCGGACCGGGCCGGCGCCGGAATCCAGCACCAGCACCGCGCCGACGAGATCGTCCACGGCGATGCCGGCGGTGAGCACGTTGCGACGGACCTGCCGCAGATCGGCGCCGGGGGGCAGCGACTCCTCCGCGGTCAGCGTCACGCTCGCCTCCCGGTGCGCAGGGCGGCCGAAGTACCGGTCCCCCACGATTCCCAGGCCGGCCCGGATGTGGACCTCTTCGACGAGTTCGCCCTCCGGGGCGGGAGCCGGGCCGTCGGCGGGTCGGCCGACGTACCGGTGCACGGGCGAGGCCAGCAGTTGCACGATCCGCGGTACCGGCGGGCCTTCCGGCGCGGGCATCTCCGTCACGATGCGAACACCTTTCGAGAGGTCCTCCGGGAGCACAGCCGCATCACCCGCCCTTACGGTAGCCGCCGGGCGGGGTCGGCCCTGCGATCCACGCCCCCGGGGGAAGCGGCAGGGTCGCCGGTTCGCGGCCCGAGGTCAGCAGTCGTCAAGCTGTCCCCGGCCCGGAACCGGCCGGCCCTCAGGATGCCAGGTGCGCCTTCTGCTCCCGCGCGGCGTGCTGCCGGGCGCGCCCGCCGACGTCTAACCACCCTTCACGTGTGGTGCGCGTCGGGCCAGCATGACGACCGCGAGGATCACCACGACGAGCGCGAGCGCCTGCCCCAGGGCCGCCTGGACGCTGCCCCGGATCGACTCGTCCAGCCAGATCAACCCGACGAGGATGGCCACCAGCGGGTCGGTGACGGTGATCGCGGCCAGGGCCGGCGCGCCCAGCGGTCCGGCCTGGTAGGCGTTCTGGCTGAGCAGCACCCCGAACGGGCCGAGCACGGCGACGGCGTACGCCTGCCACTGGGTGAACACCTGCCACGGGCTCTCCTGCAGGTGGAACGCCAGGCTGCTGACGAGGCCGGCGGTGACGCCGTAGCAGATGCCTGCGGCGATGGCCAGGGGCATCGGTCTCCAGCGCCGCTCGAGCCGCACCGCGGCCAGCAGACAGAGCCCGATCGCGGCCACCACGGCCGCGCCGAGCAGTATCGCCGACCAGAACGAGTCCAGGCCGCGTCCCTGCCCACGGCCGGGCTCGGCGATCACGAGGAAGGCCGCGAGACCGAACAGGCACAGGGTGGACTCGAGCAGGATCGTGCGGTCGGGCCGGTCGTGTTCGAACGCCGCGAAGAGCAGCACGTACCAGACGAGCCCGGTCACCAGCAGCGGCTGCACCAGGATCAGCGGGATCAGGCTGAGGGCGGCCACCTGGAGGGCGAACGCCGTGATGGCCAGCACCACCGACCAGCGCCAGCTGGGCAGGCGGATCAGGTGGACCAGGAGGCTGGGTCGCCCGGCCGGTTCCTCCGGAACCTGCCGTCCCGCGCGGAACTGCAGCACGCCCGAGGCACCGAAGGCCGCCGCGGCGGCCAGGGCGATGGGCACGCCCGCCAGCATCTGCCCCGTGTCGTTCACCGCACGCCAACCGGGCCGGTCAAGTGTGCCTCCCCTACGGCGGTCGTCAACGTCCCGTCGTCACCGATCGAGGCCGGGCCCACCCGGGCCGACGCCCGGTTTCAGCGGCCGGGCCCGGCGGTGACCCGGCGCGGGTTCCCGGCGCCGTCGGAGATAAACGGTGTACCTCCCGCCCCCACCGAGCGGTTACCCCCGCAGTGCCAGCATTCGCACTAAGAGTATGTAAATGCGGATTAAGCTGGTGATTGTTCCAATGGGGTGCTGCCGCGCCTCTCCGCCGCGTACCGCTGGGAGCATCCGACATGTCAGCGACCGGGCGTCTCGCTCCGCTCCGGCCCGCAGTCGTCCGGCTCGCCGTGCCGGTGCGGCTGAGCGTGGCGAGCCAACGCGACCGCGCCGGCGACCGCGAGCACGAACGCCAGGATCGCCACCGGCGTGAAGCCGGGCCGGACCCGGTCACCGAGCAGGAGCCAGCCGGTCACCGCCGGCGCCACCGTCTGCCCGACGATCGACGACGCCGAGGCGACCGTCACGGAGCCACGCTGAAGCGCGGTCGCATACAGCAGCACACCGGTCAGGCCGGCGAGCACCACGGCGTACGAGGCCGGGTTGGTGACCACGTCGTTGACACTCTCGACCCGCGCGAGCAGGCGCGCGCCGAGCGCCGCCGACCCGAACGAGAGCCCGGCCAGCAGGCCGGGCACCGCGGGACCACACATTCTCGGGCTGCCCAGGTAGGCCACGATCGCCAGTACGACCACCAGGGCGAGCAGCCACCACCCGGCGCTGCCGGGAACCGTGCCCGGCGGTCCGGCCATCGCGGAGAGCACCAGCAGCACCAGCCCGGCGATCACGCCGGTGATCGCCAGCCAGTCCCGGACGGTCAGCCGCAGACGCAGCACGAACATGGCGATGATCGCCACCATGCCGAGGTTGGCGGCGCCCACCGCCTGCACCGCGAACACCGGCAGGATCCGCAGCGCGGTGAAGGTCAGCAGGGAGGAAGCCCCGTCGAGCACCAGGCCCACCGCGTACGGGCCGTTGCGGACCAGCCGGAGCAGCAGGCGCGGGTCGACGTGCGGGGTGGCGGCCAGCCGGCGGGCGCCGATCGACTGGACGATCGCGGCGGTGGCACTGCACGACGCGGCGATGATCGCCAGCATGAAGCCCAGAGCCATGTCACGATCCCGGTGTCGACGGCGCCGGTCCAGGCCGGCGAAGGTATCTGCGCATACCCGTCTTCGGGCAGGTATCGCATGGCGACCCCGGCGGGTGATCCGTGACCGCCCCGGCCGCGCCGGAGCCGGCCGAGCCGGTCGCCCGGCGCGTACTGATCGTCTCGGCCGACATCGGCGGCGGGCACGACGCCACGGGACGCGCGCTGGAGGAGCGGATCCGGGCGATCTGGCCGGGCAGCCGGGTCGGCTGGGTGGACACCCTCGACGTCATGGGACCCGGGGTGGGTCGCGGCTTCCGGCGCACCTACGTGACGAATGTGGGAGTCACTCCCTGGCTGTACGAATTCTTCTGGTCCTCGTTGTGGCGGCACCACTGGTTCGCCGCCACCGCCAAGTGGTTCACCGGCTCGTGGGCCGGACGCCGGTTGGCCCCGGTCGTCGATGCTTTCGACCCGGACCTGATCGTCTCCACGTACCCCCTGGGCAGCGCCGGCCTGGCCTGGCTGCGCCGCCGACGCGGGCTCGGCGTCCCGGTGGGCGCGTGGATCTCCGACTTCGCACCCCACCCCTTCTGGGTCTACCCCAACCTGGACCTGAACGTCGTGGTGCATCGGGCCGCGATGCCGGTCGCCGCGGCCGCCGCGACGGGCGCCACGCTGGGGGTCTGCGCGCCACCCGTGCTCGACTCGTTCCGCCCCGGCGACCGGGTGGAGGCCGCACGGCGCTGCGATCTCGACCCGGAACGAGCCGCCGTCCTGGTCGCCTGCGGGTCGTACGGCTTCGGCGCCGTGGAGGAGGCGATCCAGGCGCTGGTCGGCGTCGGCGACCCGATCCAGGTGGTGGCGGTCTGCGGGCGCAACGAGCGGCTGGCCGCCCGGCTCGAGGCGCTGGACGTGCCCGCGGGGCGACTGGTGGTGCGCCGCTGGGTCGACGACATGCCGACGTTGTTGCAGGCCGCCCGGCTGCTGGTCACCAACGCCGGCGGCGCCACCGCGCTCGAGGCGCTGGCCACCGGGACGCCGATCGTGATGTACCGGCCGATAGCGGCACACGGCGCCGCCAACGCCGCGCTGATGGCGGCCGCCGGGCTCGCCGAGACCGCCCACACCCCGCAGACCCTCGTCGCGGGCGTCCGCACCCGGTTGCACCAGCCGCCACATCCGGTCGAGGTCCCAGCCGACGGGCAGCTGCCGGACCTGGCCCTGTCGGCGCTCGCCGGGTCACGCGGTCCGGCGGACGGGCCCGGGGGGCGGCTCGTCCCCGGCGCCGGCGAGGAGTACCTGGCCGTCGGGCCCCCGGCCGCCGGCGACATCGCGGCCCGCGCCGCGCTGGATGACGTACCCCGACCGGACGACGGCGGTGTCCGCGGTCGGGACCGTGGGGTGGCACGCGGACCTCGGGCGAGTTGGCCGCTGCGCGCGCAGGACGCGTTCTTCCTGTACGTCCAGACGCCCACCGAACCACAGCAGATCGGGACGGTGCTGGAGCTGGGCCCACGCTCCGAGGGCGTACCCGTCACGCGGGCGCAGCTGACCGCGCTGATGACCCAACGGTTGCCGGGGATCACCACGCTGCGCCGCCGCCCGGTGGACCGTGGCCCGTGGCGCCGCCCCGGCTGGGTGGTCGAACGTTTCGTGGATCCGGCCGCGCACCTCGACGAGATCCACGTGCCACCCGGCGACGACGGCACCGCGGCCATCGACCGCTTCTGGTCCGAGCCGTTGCCCCACGACCGGCCGCTCTGGCGCCTGCTGCTGATCAGCGGCCTGCCCGACGATCGCACCCGGCTCGCCGTCAAACTGCACCACAGCCTCGGCGACGGCATCTCGGTGATCGCCGTGGTGCGGCGGCTGCTCGACACGGTCGAGAATCCGGCCGCCCGTACCCGTCGGCGGGCACCGTCGTCCCCGCCGCAGGCCATGACGCCCGAGGAGAGGCCGGCCGGGCTCGCCCATGCCCGGGAGACGGCCCGCCGGCTGGGGCGGATCGCCCGCGGTCTGACCCGACTCGCCACGCTCGGGTCCACGCCCCGAACCCCGCTCAACCAACGGATCGACACGTCGCGCCGACAACTGGTCAGCGTGAGCCTGCCCGCCGCCGACGTGCTGCGGGCCGCCCGTGCCTGCCGTGCCCATCCGAGCGAGCTCATGCTCGCGCTCGCCGCCGGTGCGCTGAAGTCGGCACACCCGGATCCGGTGCCGCCACTGCTGCGGGTGATATTCGCCGTCTCCCGCGACGCGCGGCGCCGCGCACCCACCCAGGGCAACTGGACCGGCGCGGTCAGCCTGGACCTTCCGTTGCGGCCGATGACGCCGCAGGACCGGGTCGCCGCGGTACGCCGGACGTTGCGCCACGCGCTGGGCAGCGGCGAGGTGGAGGCGGCGGGGATGGTGATGCGGGCGTTGGGGGCCCTGCCCGCGCCGGCGCACGCGGCACTGGCGCGGCGCTTCTACACCAGCCGCCGCCTAAACGTGGTCGTCTCCTACATGCCCACCTCCTTCCCGATGCGCGTGCTCGCCGATGCTCCGGTGCTGGCCGCGGCTCCCGTCGTCGCCCTCGCCGAGGACGTGCACATCGGCATCGCCGTACTGCGCAGCGGGGCCAGCTTCGAGGTCGGAGTGATCCTCAACGCCGCCTTCGCCGACATCGGGAAGGCCATCGTCGCGGCCCTGCGGACAGGTCTCGCCGAGCTGCTCGTCGACACCGACACCGGCATCCGCGCCGCCGCCGGGCACGACACCCGGACGCCCGGACAGACCGGCGACGCCGCGGCGAACGACGGAGTGCCGGTCGGGGCGGACCACCGGCGGCGGGAGACACCCCTGGTCGGTGAGCCGCCCGGAACGGCGACGAGCGGCGGGACCGACCGGGCGGTCCCGCCCGGAGTGCCGCGATGCGCCTGACCGGTGCGGTGGTGCTGGTCACCGGCGCGTCGTCGGGGATCGGGGCGGCGGTGGTACGCCGGCTCGCCGGCGCGGGGAGCCAGGTGGTGGCGGCCGGCCGTGACCCGGATCGACTGGACCGGCTCGCGGCGGAGACCGGCGCCACCACCCTCGTCACCGACCTGAGTCGCCCGCACGCCGGGCGGGAGCTGGCCGAGCGGGCCCTGGCCCGGTACACGCGGGTGGACGTTCTGATCAACAACGCCGGCGTCGGCTGGGCCGGGCCGTTCAACGGGATGGCCGACTCGCTCGCCGACGAACTGCTCGCGGTGAACCTGCGGGCGCCGATGGAGCTGACCCGGGCGCTGCTGCCCGGGATGTGTCACCGCGGCGGTCACCTGGTCTTCGTCGGCTCGATCGCCGGCCGGCTCGGGGTGAACGGGGAGGCGGTCTACGCGGCCACCAAGGCCGGGCTGGACGCGTTCGCGCAGAGCCTGCGCATGGAGCTGGCCGGCCGCCAGGTGGCGGTGAGCACAGTGGTCCCCGGGGTCGTGGACACCCCGTTCTTCGCGCGCCGGGGCCAGCCCTACCGGCGGCGCCGTCCGCGCCCGCTGCCGCCGGACCGGGTCGCGGCCGCCCTCACCGACGCGATCGCCCACGACCGGGCCGAGGTGTACGTGCCCCGTTGGCTGCGCCTGCCGGTCGCCGTACGGGGACTGTTGCCGGCGGTGTACCGCCGCCTCGCGGCCCGGTTCGGCTGAGCCACGGGCGACCTGCCCGGCCCGCGCCCGGCCATGGGCCGGCGGGTTCCCGCCACGCCCCCGGGCGCGGGCCGGATCAGGTGGTCGACCGCACCGCCCGGATCGACTGGCGCAGCGAGGACATGGTGGCCAGCACGGCCGTCGGCTCGTACCCGCAGTGCGCCATGCAGTTGGCGCAGCGCGAGTCGCGCCCCCTGCCGTAACTGTCCCAGTCGGTCGACTCCAGCAGCTCCTTGTAGCTGGAGGTGTACCCGTCGGACAGCAGGTAGCAGGGCCGCTGCCAGCCCAGCAGCGAGTACGACGGGATGGCCCACGCGGTGCACGGGAAGTCGACCTTCCCCTCCAGGAAGTCCAGGAAGAGCGGCGAGTGGTTGAGCCGCCAGCGGGCGCGGCGGCCACCGGAGAACGTCTTGCGGAACAGCTCGCGGGTCTCCGTGACGCCCAGGAAGTGCTCCTGGTCGGGCGCCTTCTCGTACGCGTACGCCGGGGCGAGCATCATCTCGTCGACCTTCAGGTCGTCGTTGAGGTAGTCGAGCACCTCGATGACGGTCTGGGGTGTGTCGGTGTTGAAGACGGTGGTGTTCGTGGTGACCCGGAAACCGCGCCGCTTGGCGTCGCGGACCGCCTCCACCGCGACGTCGAACACGCCGTCCTTGCAGACCGCCGCGTCGTGCCGTTCGCGCAGGCCGTCGATGTGCACGGTGAACGCGAAGTACGGCGACGGCGTGAACTTGCCGATGTGCTTGGGCAGCAGCATCGCGTTGGTGCAGAGGAAGACGAACTTCTTCCGGCGCACCAGTTCGGCGACCAGCTTGTCGATCTCCGGGTGCATGAGCGGCTCCCCGCCGGCGATGGAGATCATGGGCGCGCCACACTCCTCCACCGCGGCGAGCGCCTGTTCCACAGGCATCCGGCGCTTGAGCAGGCTCGCCGGCTGTTGGATCTTGCCGCAGCCCGCGCACTTCAGGTTGCAGGCGAACAGTGGTTCCAGTTCCAACAGCAACGGGAAATGCTTGCGCCCGCGTATCTTCTGTCCGGCCAGGTAGCGCGCGATACGCAGACTCTGACGCAACGGCATACTCATGGCTGGCGTACCTCCTTCGGCAGGGTGAAAACCACGTCCTCCACGGCTGCGGTGTGTTCGCTCACCTCCTTGACGCCGAGCGCGGTGAGCGCGGCGACGACCTCGTCGACCAGCCCGGGCGGGGCGGACGCGCCGGCCGTGATGCCGACCGTCCGCGCGCCGGAGAGCCAACGCAGGTCGATGTCGCTCACGCCGTCGATCAGGTGGGCCCGGGCGCCGGCCCGTTCGGCGACCTCCACCAGCCGGCGGGAGTTCGAGGAGTTCGTCGAGCCGATGACCAGGACCAGGTCGGCTCGCGCGGCGACGGCGGTGATGGCCCGTTGCCGGTTCGTGGTGGCGTAGCAGATGTCGTCCGAACCCGGGCCGACCAGCGCCGGGAAGCGCAGCCGCAGCGTGTCGAGGATGCCCGCCGCCTCGTCCACCGCGAGGGTGGTCTGGATCAGGTAGGAGACCCGTTCCGGATCGTCGACCTGCACCGTCTCGGCGGCGGCCGGGTCCGACACCAGGCGGATCCGGTCGGGCGCCTCCCCCAGGGTGCCGTCGGTCTCCTCGTGCCCGCGGTGCCCGATCAGCAGCACGGTGTCGCCCCGGCCGGCGAACCGGCGCGCCTCGGCGTGCACCTTGGTCACCAGTGGGCACGTCGCGTCGATGACCGGCAGCCGCCGTTCGGCGGCCTCCTGCCGCACGGCGGGCGCCACGCCGTGCGCGGAGAAGACGGTGAGCGCGCCGTCGGGGACCTCGTCGAGCTCGTCGACGAAGACGGCGCCCTGTGCCCGCAGGTCGGCCACCACCCGGGCGTTGTGCACGATCTGCTTCCGGACGTAGACGGGTGGGCCGTGCCGGCGCAACGCCTCCTCCACCACGGCGATCGCCCGCTCCACCCCGGCGCAGAACGACCGGGGCGAGGCGAGCAGCAGCTGATGCACGCTGCCGGCCGCCGCGGCCCACTCGGTGAGCGCGTCGGCCACCACCGGCAGCACCCGAAGCGCCGCACGGACCCGGCGCAACGTCGCCGGGCGGTAGAGCGAACCCGCCGCGGGGTCGGCGACCACCCGCACGCAGGCCGTCGGGCGGCCGGCGCAGCCGGCGAGCAGCCACGCCGACTCCAGGTCGGCGACGAGGGCGCCGGAATCGGCCAGCCGGTCCCGGGCCGCGCCGTCGACCATCCGGTCGGTGCTGACCACCGGCCCGACGTGCACCCGCAGTCCGCGGCGACGCAGCGCGGCGGCGAGCAGGTCGGCGTCCGGCATCCGCACCTCGCCGGGTGGGGCGTCGGGGGCCAGCGGGTCGGCGCGTACCACGTCGGCCACCACGACGTCGCCGGTGGCCAGGCCGGGCGCGAGTCCCCCGCCGATGCCGGCCACCGCGACCGGGGCGGTCCCGGCGGGACGGTGGGCCGCGGCGGAGCGGGCGCGGCGCGGCCCGATGCCGGTACGGCAGAGCGTGAGCCGACCGAGCGGATCGGGTTCGCCCAGCCCGCGCCGCAGCGCCGACAGCTCCGGCCGCATGGGCGCGTAGAGCGTCCATGCCGGAGTGTCCGGGACACTGGGGCGGATCACCGTGTCACCGTTGCCTCGAGCTCGCCGGCGCGGGCGTCCAGGATCCGGCCGAGCGCGCTGATCGGGAAGACCAGCCGGTAGAGCCCGTAGTTGATGTAGAAGTCGCCGGGGAAGCCGGTGCCGGTGAACTGCGGCTCGTCCCAGCCGCCGTCCGGGCGTTGGGTCTCGACCAGCCAGCGCACCGCCCGCAGGGCCGGCTCGCCCGTGCCGTGACCGGCCGCGTGCAGCGCCAGCAACGCCCAGGCCGTCTGCGACGCGGTGGACTCGCCCCGGCCGATCCACGACGGATCCCGGTAGGAGCGCAGGTCCTCGCCCCAGCCGCCGTCGGCGTTCTGGTGGGTCAGCAGCCAGTCGACGGCGCGCCGGATCGCCGGGTGGCGTCGGGGGACGCTCGCGGCCACCAGGGCGGGCACCACCGCGCCGGTGCCGTACACGTGGTTGGCGCCCCAGCGGCCGAACCAGGACCCGTCCGGCTCCTGGGCGCGCAACAACCAGTGCACCCCGCGGCGTACCGGGATCGTGCCGGCGTAGTTCTCGGCGACGAGCGCCTCGACGACGTGCGCGGTGACGTCCGCGCTGGGCGGATCGATGACCTCGCCGAAGTCGCAAAACGGCAGGTCGGCGAGGATGGCCCGGGTGTTGTCGGCGTCGAACGCGGCCCAGCCGCCGTCGCGGCACTGCATGCCGAGCATCCAGCGGGTGCCGCGCAGCACCGCCGCCTCGGCCGGGACGCCGGTACGCCGCAGCGCCATGATCACTTCGGCGGTGTCGTCGGTGTCGGCGTACCCATCGTTGTCGAACTCGAAGGCCCAGCCGCCGGGTGGTGTGTTCGGTCGGCGCACCGCCCAGTCACCGCGTACCCGCACCTCCTCGTCCAGCAGCCACCGACCGGCCCGCTCCAGCGCGGGGTGCCCGGCCGGCAGACCGGCGTCGCTGAGCGCCGTCACGGCGAGCGCGGTGTCCCATACCGGTGACTGGCACGCCTCCAGCCAGCGCACCGTCCCGTCGGGGTTCCGGGTGCGGACCGTGAAGCGTTCCAGACCGTCCAATCCGGCGCGCAGGACCGGATGGTCCAGCGGATAGCCGAGCAGGTGCAACGCCATCACCGAGTAGACCCAGGGCGGTTGGATGCCACCCCACGAGCCGTCGGCCTCCTGGCGGGCCACGACCCACTCGGCGGCGCGGCGCAGGGCGTGCCGGCGCACCGGCCCGCGGGCGATCCGCTCGTAGGAGCCGGCGAGACGGTCGAGGCGGTGCAGCAGCCCGGCGCGGGAAGCGAGCCGGGGCGGCCGCGGCGGTGGGGCCGCGGTACGCAGCTCGTCGACGCCGAAGCCGAGCGAACGTACCGGGCGTAGGGCTCGGACGATGGACAGCGGAACGATCGTCTGCCGTGCCCAGCAGGCGAAGTCGTAGACGTTGAACGGCACCCACGACGGCAGCAGCACCAGCTCGGGCGGGACGGCCGGCAGCCGCGACCACGGCCAGTGACCGAACAGGGCCAGCCAGAAGCGGGTGAAGACCCGGCTGGCCGTCAACCCGCCGTGCGCCCGTACGAACGCGGCGGCGGCCGACATGTGCTGCGCTTCGACCGGATCACCCGCCAGGCGCAGCGCCACGTACGCCTCGATGGTCGTGGACAGGTCGCCCGGGCCGCCGTGGAAGGTCGCCCAGGACCCGTCGGGGTGTTGCTGGGAGCGGATCCAGCGGGCGGTCTCCTCGGTCTGTTCGGCGGTACGGATGCCGAGGAACTGCCGCAGCATCAGGTCCTCGGCGTCCATCGTGACGTTGGTGGCGAGTTCGCCCTTCCACCACCCCGCGTCGTCCTGCAGGCCGAGCAGGTGTTCCCGCGCTCGGCGCAGCGCCTCCCGCGCGCCGTCGAGCGGGTCGGGGCCGGCGCGCAGCTTCGCGTCCTGGCTGGTGGTCTTCGCAGACAGCAACTCGGTCATCAGTGGTCCCGTCCGGTGATGAAGTCGGCCACGTCGGTGAATTCGGCTCGCACGTCCTCCGGCAGTTCCAGGGCGTCCAGTTCGGCCCGGGCCGCCTCGATCTCCTGCCACGCCCGCTGCCGCGTCCACTCGCGGGCGCCGGTCGCCTCGATCAGCCCGGTCGCCCGGGCGACGTCCTCGTCGGTGAGCGTCGTCGGCGAGCCGTACAGGTCGGCGAGGGCCAGCCCGGCGGGGTCACCGCTGGTCAGCGCGCGCACGACCGGGACGCTGCGCTTGCGCGCGCGCAGGTCCGAACCGACCGGCTTGCCGGTGCGCCGCGGGTCGCCCCAGATACCGAGCACGTCGTCCACGAGCTGGAAGGCGAGGCCGAGGTGGAACCCGAACCGGGACAGCCCGTCGACCAGTCCGGGTGGGCCGCCGCAGAGCAGCGCCCCGAGCGCGCACGACCCGGCCAGCAGGGACGCCGTCTTGTCGCCGACCATCGTCAGGCACTCGTCGAGGCCGACGTCGTCGCGCCGTTCGAAGCTGAGGTCGGCCATCTGGCCGGCGATCAGGGCGCGTACGTCCTCGGCGAGCCGCCGCGCCGCCGGTTCACCTCCAGCCACCTCGATGAGCGCCTCGTACGCCAGCCCGATCAGCGCGTCCCCGGCGAGGATCGCCGGGCCGACGCCGAACACGGTCCACGCGGTGGGCCGGTGGCGACGTTCGGTGTCGCCGTCCATCACGTCGTCGTGCAGCAGCGAGAAGTTGTGCGCGAGCTCGACCGCCGCGGCCGCCGGCACGCCCGCCTGCGCGGCGGCCCCGGTGGCCCGCGCGGACAGCAGCGCCAGCGCCGGACGCAGCCCCTTGCCCTGGCTGGCCGCGGGCGACCCGTCGGCGTCCCAGTAGCCGAGCTGGTAGCCGGCCACCAGCCGGCTGCCCGGGTCCAGGCGGTCGAGCAGAGCCCGGATGGCCGGCTCCACGTACGTCTGGATCTGGTCGGTACTGCGGCTGCGTACAACGGTCATCGTGCGGCCTCCGTGTGGTGTCGAGGACGGGACACGAGCTGTCGGGCGAGGACGTCGGCGGCCGCCTCGCCGCTGCGCACCGCGCCTTCCATCGTGTCCGGCCATCCGGTGTCGGTCCATGCCCCCGCCAGCACCAGCCCGGCCAGGCGGGTGCCCGCGGCCGGCCGGTACGGGCGGGTGCCGGGGTTCTGCCGGAAGGTGGCTCGCGGTTCCCGGGTGACGAACGCGTCGAGTACCGGGGTGCGCCGCGCGGCGGGGAGGAGCTCGGCGAGCGCATCGCGCTGGGTTGCCACCAGCTCGGCGGCGGGGCGGTCGATCTCGGCGTCGGCGGCCGAGAGCGAGACCACGAGGTGCTGTTCCGTGCCGGCGTCCGGGGCCGACCGGTCGAAGATCCACTGTGCCGGTGACTCCACGGCCGCGGCCATGGTCAGCCGGGTGACGCGGTGGGCGTAGCGCAGGTGCACGTTGACGATCGGCGCGGCACCGAGGCGGGCCCAGTCGGCGGCGGCCGGTGCCGCGGCCGGCGGAACCAGCGCGGACGCGACCTGGTGCGGCACTGCGAGCACGACGCCCTCGGCGGCCAGTTCACCGCCGTCCATGCCGACGCGGAACCCGGTCGGCTCCGGGTGGATCCACCGCACCCGGGACCGCAGGCGTACCCGCGCGCCGAGTCGTTCGAGGACCCGCCGGGCCGCCACGGAGTGCAACTCGGTGAGCGGCACCAGGGGCCGGCCGATGTCGCCGGCGTCGGCGGTCTCCAGCAGGCCGGTGCGGAACACCCGGGCGGCCAGCGCCAGGGATGCCTGCGTGCTGGGCACGTTCAGCGCGGCCACGGTGATCAGGTCCCAGAGCCGGCGCACCAGGCGCGGGTTCTGGCCGTGGGCGGCGAGCCATTCGCCGAAGCTCTGCTCGTCGGTGCTCGGCGAGTCGGGGTCGACGCGGCGCAGCGCCGCACAGGCCCGCACGGCGGCGAGCCGCTCGACGGGGTTGAGCAGCCGGTAGCCCGCAAGCGCGGGCAGCAGGTGGGCCGGGGCGGGCAGCGGGCGCCGGGTCAGCAGGTGCGGCGCGTGCCCTGGTAGCAGCACCGGCACCTCGAACCGGCGCTGCAACTGCGTTCCGGCGGTGGTGCCGAGGCGTTCCAGCAGGCCGCGGTAGGCGTGGTAGCAGCGCAGGAAGACATGCTGCCCGGTGTCGACGGTCAGGCCGCCGCGACGGAACGAGTAGGTGGCGCCGCCGAGTTCGGCGCGGCTCTCCAGCAGCGTCACCGGCAGGCCGAGGTCGGCGAGGCGGATCGCCGCGGTGATCCCGGCCAGCCCGCCACCGACGACACACACCCCGCCGCTCTCCGGCGGCGTCGCGAGCGGCCCGGTCATGCGGTGCGCCCGACGAGAGCGCGTGCTGCCACCCAGGCCTTCTCCCGGCCGGGCAGCGACACCCGGGTACGGGCGACCGCGAGCGGGTCGGCGGCGATCCGGGCGAGCAGGCGACGGTAGATGCCGGCCATGGCCGCGGTGCAGGCGGCGCTGCGCCGGTCGAGCAGCGGCAGCAGCCGCAGGCCGTCCTCGTACCACTGGGCGGCCCGGGCCGCCTCGAAACGCACCAGCTCCGTCAGCCGCTCGGGCGGGTCGGTGAACCCGGAACCGCCGAGCTCCAGGGTGCAGCCGAACCGTTGCAGGTCCTCGGTGGGCAGGTAGATCCGCCCGTCGACGCGGTCCTCGACCAGGTCGCGCAGGATGTTGGTCAACTGCAGGGCCACGCCGAGCGCGTCGGCCAGCGGGGCGGCCGGTCCGGGGTCGGCGGCACCGAACACGCCGAGGGAGAGCCGGCCGATCGAGCCGGCCACGCAACGGCAGTACCAGACCAGGCCGTCGAACGTGTCGTACCGGCGGCCGACGACGTCGGCCACACACCCGTCGATCAGCTCGTCGAAGGCGGCGAGGGGGATCGGCATGCGGGTGGCGGCGTGCCCGAGCGCGGTGAGCACCGGATCGCCGCCACGGTCCGTGGGCAGCCGGCGCAGGAGGGCGCGGGTCTCCGCCAGCTGGAAGAGCTTCTCGTCGCGCGGCAGGTCGCCGTCGCCGATGTCGTCGATGCGCCGGGCGATGGCGTAGATGGCGGACAGGGCGCGGCGCTTCGCCGTGGGCAGCAGCCGGATGCCGTACGCGAAGTTGGCTGCCTGGCTGCGGGTGATGTCCTCGCAGTGGCGGTAGGCGGCCTCGACGGCGGGAGTCGTCGCGGTCATCCGGCGCTCCGTATGGTGGCAGCCAGCCAGCGGCGCAGCACCCGCCGGCGATGGGGACGCACGGCGTCACGCAGTGGGTCGTGGTCGGCCGCGGCGAGCGCGTCGAGGGTGGCCCGTCCCCCGGCCACGTAGCCGCCGACGGCGAGGCGCGCCCAGCCGTGCAACGCGGACACGAGCGGGGCGCCGGCGTCGAGCCAGGCGCGGGCCCGCTCCGCCTCGAAGGCGATCAGCTCGCGCAGTGCCCGGCTCGCGACCGGCCGGGCCAGCTCGTCCTCGGTGACACCGAACCTGTCCATGTCCTCCCCCGGCAGGTAGATGCGGCCGCGCCGGTGGTCCTCGGCGACGTCCTGGAGGTGCTCGACGATCTGCAGGGCGGTGCAGATCCGGTCGGACAGTTCCCGCCGGGCCGGACCGACCTGCCCGAACACGTGCAGCACCAGCTCGCCGACGGGGTTCGCGGAGAGGGTGCAGTACTGCACGAGCTGCGCGAACGTCGCGTAGCGGGTGACCCGCTGGTCGACCCGGTTCGCCTCGATGAGCCGGATCAGCACCTCGATGGGCAGCCGGCACCCGGTGATGGTGGGCGCGAGGGCGCGTACCACCGGGTGGCTGACCGCGCGGCCGGCGGCCAGGGCGCGCAGCTCGGCCTCGATGCGGTCCAGTTCGGCCGTCCGGTCCACGCCAGGCGCCTGCGGCTCGTCTCCGAGGTCGTCGATGTGGCGGGCGTACCCGTAGACGGCGAGCAGGTGGCGGCGGTACCGGTCCGGCAGCACCCGCAGCGCGACCGGGAAGTTCTCCTCCGTCCGGGCCTGGGCGAGCCGTTGCACTGCGGGCACGACGATCTGCTGGCTCATCCCTGGTCTCCTTCCTCTGGCGCGGGGGTCGGGCGGTGGCGCGTCATCCGTGCAGCGCGGTCAGTGGTGCCTGCGCCCGGTCCCGCACCCGCCTGTCGAGGCCGGCGGGAAGGGTCGAGACCTGGTGCAGGACCGCGGCGCAGATGCCGGGCGGGTCCAGGCCGTGCTCGGCGAGCAGACCGGCCCGCTCGCCGTGCGGGATGAACGACGTCGGCAGGCCGAGCGCCCGCACCGGGGCGTCGACGGCCGCGTCGGCGAGGGCCAGCGCGAGGGCGCTGCCGATACCACCGTCCCGTACGCCGTCCTCGACGGTGACGACCAGCGCGTGGTCGTCGGCGAGGGCGGTCAGCGCCGGATTCACCGGGCGGACCCAGCGGGGGTCCACCACCGTGCACTCGACACCCGCCTCGGCGAGCAGGTCGGCGGCGCGCAGCGTGGGCGCGGCCATGGCCCCGACGGCGACCAGCAGGACCGGCGCGGCGGTCGCGGTACGCAGCACGTCGACTCCGCCGTTGCGGTAGAGCGTGGGGATCTCGTCGCCGACGCCGGCCTTGGGGAAACGCAGCACCGTCGGTCCGTCCTCGTGGGCGACCGCCTCGCGCAACTCCTCGCGGAGCGTCGCCTCGTCCCGGGGCGCGGCAACCCGCAGGCCCGGTACGGCGCCGAGCAGTGCGAGGTCCCACATGCCGTGGTGGCTGGGCCCGTCCGGGCCGGTGATGCCGGCCCGGTCCAGCACCAGGGTGACCGGCAGGCGGTGCAGGGCCACGTCGAGCAGGACCTGATCGACGGCCCGGTTGAGGAAGGTGGCGTAGACCGCCACGACGGGGTGCTTCCCGCCGAAGGCGAGTCCGGCGGCCGAGGTGACGGCGTGCTGCTCGGCGATGCCGACGTCGACGGTCCGGTCGGGGTAGCGCTCGCCGAAGGCGGCCAGCCCGGTGGGGCCGAGCATCGCCGCGGAGACCGCCACGAGGTCGGGGCGGCCCTCGCCGATGGCCACGAGTTCGTCGGAGAGGGCGTCGGTCCAGGTTCGGTTCGGGGCACTCGCCGGCCGGCCGGTGAGCGGGTCGACCACACCGACGGCGTGCAGCCGGTCGGCCTCATCGGTCTCGCTGGGCTGGTGCCCGTACCCCTTCTGGGTGACGCAGTGGACCACGACGGACCGGTCGGTGGCCCGGGCCTTGTGCAGGGCAGCCTCGACCTGGTGCACGTCGTGGCCGTCGATCGGGCCGAGGTAGGCCAGGCCGAGCGCCTCGAACAGCCCCGGCCCGGCGTCGCCACCGTGCCGCCCGGCGAGGTGGTCGGCGAGGCCACCCACGGTCGGGGCGTAGGAGCGGCCGTTGTCGTTGAGCACGACCACCACGCGCCCCGGTGACGTGGCGAGGTTGTTCAGCGCCTCCCAGGCGAGTCCGCCGGTGAGGGCGCCGTCACCGATGACCGCCACCACCGCGCGGTCCGTCCGGTCGAGGGCGTAGGCGCGGGCGAGTCCTTCGGAGTACGAGAGTGCGGTCGAGGCGTGCGAGTTCTCCACCAGGTCGTGCGGCGATTCGGCGCGCCGGGGGTAGCCGGAGAGGCCGCCGCGACCGCGTAGCGCGGCGAAGCGGTCCCGCCTGCCGGTGAGCAGCTTGTGGACGTACGCCTGGTGGCCGGTGTCGAAGATGATCCGGTCGTGCGGGGAGCGGAAGACCCGGTGCAGGGCGAGGGTCAGCTCGACCACTCCGAGGTTGGGTCCGAGGTGACCGCCCCGCCGGCAGACCGCGTCCACGAGGAACGTCCGGATCTCGGTCGCGAGCAGCCGGAGCTGGTCGCCGGTGAGCCGGTCGAGGTCTGCGGGCTCGTTGACATCGTCAAGCAGGGACATCATCTCTCCGTCCGGGCACGCGACTCCGCGGCGACACCGTCTGGGGCACCGGCCGACGGGGTGGCCGTCGGCGTGGGTCGTGCTGCGACGCTCGTCCACCGCGTCTGACGGTTGCGGTGGCCCGCGCCGCGGGTGCTGCGGGTAGGGCCAGGGACAACGGGCCGCTTGGAACCTGCGCAAAATCACCTTAACCCTACGGATCTGACCTACCGCCTGAAATCGGTTCGAATACCTCGACCAAGCGGGGCGACGCAGAGGCTGCTGCGGCTGGCTCAGCCTTCGAGGGCGCGGGTGACCACGGTGAGGTCCTCGTCGCCGAGGCCTCGGTCCACCAGCTGTTGCCACTCCACAACGAGGCGCTCGGCCACGGTGAAGCGAGCCGCGTCGGCCACGCCGTCCAACGCGAGCCGTACGTCCTTGAGCGCGAGCCGGAGCGGGTACTGCGGTGCGTAGTCGTCCCGGCCGATCCGCTCCAGCTTCTCCGCGGCCCACGGGGCGACGATGGGGCTGCCGCGGAGCGCGTCGAGCATCGCGGGCCGGTCCAGCCCGAGCGCCCGGCCGAGCGCGAGCGACTCGGCGATGCCCTCGTTGACGAAGGCGAGCAGCAGGTTGACGACCAGCTTCAGCCGCGAACCGGCGCCGACCGGCCCGGCCCAGACGGTACGCTGCCCCACCGCCTCGAAGATCGGCGCGATCCGGTCCCGGACGTCCTCGGGGCCGGAGGCGAGCACCGCCAGCTTCCCCTGCTCGGCCGGGCCCCGGCTGCCGGACACCGGCGCGTCCAGCAGGACGACCCCGGGACGCCGCTCGGCCACCAGCGCGGCGACCCGTTCGATGCCCGCGACCCCGATGGTGCTCATCTGCGCCCAGATCGCGCCGTCCGGCAGCGCCGCGAGCATGCCCTGGTCGGTGGCGACGGAGAGCACGGCGTCCGCGTCGGTGACCATCGTGATCACGATGTCCGCCTCGCGCACCGCCTCCGACGGGCTCTCGGCGACCTCCGCGCCCTGCTCACCCAGCCGCCGGGCCGGTTCCGGGCTACGGTTCCAGACCACGGTGGGCAGGCCGGCGTGGAGTATCCGAGCGGCCATCAGCCGACCCATGCCGCCCAGTCCGAGTACGGCCACCCGCTGCGTCCGCGCCATCCGCACACCTCCCCCGGCAGCGTACGGTCGGCGACCGGCGATCATGGCGGGAACGACGAGGCTGAACCGCCCTCGCACCGCGGCCCGGCCATGCGGGAGTCGTCGACCGAGGACCCGGCCAGGACCCGCGCGGGTACGGCGGTCAGGCGTGCTCGATGCCGGTGCTTTGCCCGGCGGCGACGGTCCACTGCGGATAAGGTCGGGGCCTGATGCGGACGAAACAGGAGCTGGGCGAGGCCATCCGGCGCGACCGCCGGGCGGCACTGGTCGTCAACGCCCACTCCCGCCGAGGTCGCCACCAGTACGAACGGGCCTGCGGTCTGCTCGCGGCGGCCGGCTTCGACCTGATCGCGAATCACCCGGTGGAACAGGTCGACCGGCTCGAGTCGATCCTCGCCGGGGTCGCGGACCTCCGGCCGGACCTGCTCATCGCCGGCGGCGGCGACGGCACCCTCAGCGCGGCCGCGCGCCTGCTCGCCCACCGCGACATGGCGCTCGGGTTGTTGCCGCTGGGCACCACCAACAACTTCGCCCGGACGGTCGGTATCCCGCTCCGCCTCGACCAGGCCGTCGACGTGCTCGTCGACGGGACGGTGGTCGACGTCGACCTCGGTCTCGCCGGTGGTACCCCGTTCACCAACCACGTCGGCATCGGACTCTCCGCCGACATCATGCTCAGCACCCCGCCCCACCTGAAGCGGCTCACCGGACGGGTGGCGTATCCGCTGACGGCGCTGGCTCTGCTCACCCGGCACCGGCCGCTGCGGGCCACCATCCGGGCCGGGGGTGGGGAGCACACGTACGTCACCCGCCAGTTGTACGTGGCCAACGGCGGGTTCCACGCCGGACGGCCGATCACCGCCGACGCCGACGCCGACGACCGGCTGCTGGTCGCGTACCCGGTCGGCGGACCGAGCCGTCGCGGGCTGCTGCGCGACGCCGTTCGCAACGCCACGACCGGCCACCGGCGCACCCTGCACGAGGAGCCGTTCCTCGCCGTCGGGGAGCTGTGGGTGGACACCGACCGGCCCGCGGTGGTGGAGGTCGACGGCGAGTTGCACGGCCGTACGCCGATCCGGATCGGGCTGGCCGCGAACGCGCTGCGGGTGATGGCTCCGGTCGGGACGGTCGACCGCTAGTCCACATCACCTCATCGAATGGTTATTGCCAATGCATTAATCAGGCATGACGATTGATGGTCAGGGGGCCCTTCCATAAGGAGGTTCGTCATGACCGAAGTGACTGAGGCCCCGGACGTCCGCTCCTATCCGCTGGGTAAGAGCCGTCCTCCGCTCGCCGTCGCCGACCTACCCGAGCCGGAGGAGGTGTTCGGCGTACGCAAGCTCGGCCTTCCGCAGTTGTTCAAGTACGCGCTGGGCCCGAGCCTGATCGCGCTCGGCATCTCGATCGGCAGCGGCGAATGGCTGCTCGGCCCGCAGGCGGTAGGGCAATTCGGTTTCGTCGGAGTCGGCTGGGTGATCCTCATCTCGGCCGTACTCCAGACCTTCTACAACATCGAGTCGTCCCGGTACGTGATGGCCACCGGCGAGGCGCCGGTCGTCGGCTGGGGCCGGGTGCCGCCCGGCTACCTGCTCTGGGTGCCCGTGGGCGTGTTCCTGGTCATCTTCGCGTTCATCGCCGGAGGTTGGGCCGCGTCCGCCGGCCAGGGGCTGTACGCGCTGGTCCACGGCGCGGTGCCGCCGGCCGGGGCCGAGGAGCCCCGGCTGTGGGCGATCGCCCTGCTCGTGCTGGTGTTCCTGATGACCGCGGCGGCCCGGCGCATCAGCCGGACGCTCGAGCTGGCCAACTGGGTGCTGGTGGGGAGCATCCTGGTGGCGCTGCTCTTCATCGCGCTGCTCGTCGTGCCCGGCACCCTGTGGTGGGAGGGCATCCGCGGGTTCGTCACCCCCGCCGCGCCACCGGCCGGCATCACCGCCACGCAGCTCGGCGGGCTCGCCGGTTTCACCGCACTGGCCTCAGGTCTGAACTGGTACGTGATGGGCCACTACCGCGACAAGGGCTACGGCATGGGCTACCGCACCGGCTACATCTCCGGGCTGCGGGGCGACCGGCGTGAACTGCTCGCCAGCGGTGTCACCTTCCCCGACGACCCGGCAAACGCGGCCCGCTGGAAGCGGTGGTACCGGCTGCTGCTCACCGACATGTGGGGCATCTTCTTCGTGGGCGCCATGCTGGGCATGCTGCTGCCCACCATCCTGATGGCCCAGGCGGTGCAGCTCTCCGGCGAGGCGCCCACGACGGCGACCGTGCCCACGTTCGTCGCCAGCGCGCTCGAACCGGAGTACGGCCGCGGAATGTTCTACTTCATGCTGGTGATCGGCGTACTGATCCTGTTCAGCACGCAGCTCGGCATCTTCGAGGGCATGGTACGGGTGACCACGGACGCCGCCCATGCGACCAGCCCGCGGCTGCGGCGCCTGATCGAGGGTGATCCGCGCCGGTTCTACTACCCGTTCATGCTCCTGCTGCTGGTGATCATCGCGGTCGTCCTGCACCTGGCGCTGCCGGTCAGTCTGGTGCAGTGGTCGGCGAACATGTCCAATCTCGGGGCGCTGATCTTCCCGTTCATGCTGATCTATCTGAACCGCCGACTGCCGCGCGCCGCGCGCCCCCGGATCTGGCATTACGCATTGCTGCTCATTAATGTGATCTTCTTCGGGTTCTTCTTCATCAACTTCATCGCCGATTTCCTCGGTGATCCGCTCGTCGCGTTCTGATCCACGCCGGTCGCGGTGTCGACAAGGGCCCCTTGCCAATCGGTGGAAGCGATGGCAAGGGGCCTGGCCGTCAGTCGTTTTCCAAACCTTCGACAGCAGCGCCGCATAGACCTTCAACGGGCGCGGCCGGCGTGCCGCGCGGTCCACGTTGACGCGGCCTGGTTCAGCCCAACAGGTCGCCGATCGGTCGGGCGCGGATGGAGGCGTCCAGGACCTGGATGGTGTGGGCGACGGCGAGGCTACCGCCGAGGCGCCGCACGCCCGCGGCGATCTGCATGAGACAGCCGGGGTTCGCGGTGACGAGCAGATCAGCGCCGGTGGCGAGCACGTCGCGGGCCTTGCGGTCGCCCAGCCGCTCGGCGGGCTCCGGGTTGAGCACGTTCCACACCCCGGCCGATCCGCAGCAGATCTCTGGGTCGGCCATCTCGCGCAGCTCGAGACCCGGCACGGCGCGCAGCAGCTCGCGCGGCTGTGTCCGCACGCCCTGAGCGTGGGCCAGGTGGCAGGCGTCGTGGTAGGCGACCGTCACCGGCAGCGGGTGGCGCGGCGCCACCGGTCCCAGCTCCACGAGCAGCTCCGACAGGTCACGCACCGTGCCGGCGAACGCCGCGGCCCGCCTCGCGTACGCCGGGTCGTCGGCCAACAGGTCGCCGTACTCCTTGAGGGCGGAACCGCAGCCGGCCGCGTTGACCACGAAGTAGTCGATTCCCTTGGAGTCGAAGGCGTCGACCAGTGCCCGGGCGAAACACCGCGCCTCGGCGCGCCGGCCGTTGTGGACGCTGAGCGCGCCGCAGCAACCCTGCCGGTCGGGGAGGATCAGCACGTCGCAGCCCTCGGCGGCGAGGACCCGGGCGGTGGCCGCGTTCACCTCCGGGAAGAAGGCGTGCTGCACGCAACCGGTCAGCATGCCGACCGTCGCCCGCCGCCGCCCCCGCGCCGGCACCCGCGCCGGGATGTCACCGGCCGGCCCGATCCGCGGCGCCAGCGAGTCCAGGGCGGCGAGCGGCGGAGCCAAGCGCGGCAGCAGACCGGTGCGGCGCACGAGCCGCCGCAGGCCACTGGCCTGGTACGCCCGCAACGGGCCACGCAGCAGGCGCAGCCGCCGCGGGTAGGGGAAGAGCGCGAAGACGGCGGCGCGCAGCGCCCGCTCCCGGCGGGGCCGGCGATGCCGCCGCTCCACCTGCTGCCGGGTGTCCTCGATGAGCCGGTCGTACCGCACCCCGGACGGGCAGGCGGTGACACAGGCCATGCAGCCCAGGCAGCGGTCGACGTGGGCGACCATCGACGGGGTGAGCGGCTCACCCTCGAGTCCCTGCTTCATCAGGTGGATCCGTCCACGCGGCGAGTCCATCTCCTCGCCCCACAACACATAGGTGGGACAGGTGGGCAGGCAGAAGCCGCAGTGCACGCAGTCGTCGACCAGGTCCCGCCGGGGTGGGTGGTCGTCGTCGAAGGCCGGCTCGCCCGGCGCGGGGGCGACCGGCCCCAACACGTCGCGGGGCACGCCGTGGGCTCGTCCACGCTGGGGAGGAATGTCGCTCATCTCAGATGCCTCCCACGAACCGGCCGGGCGCGAAGCGAGCCTCCGGATCGAACTGCGCCTTGACCCGGCGCATCAGGTCGAGCCCGTCGACCGGCCCCCACAGGTCGATCCGCTCCCGGACGGCGGGTGGCGCGGTCAGCACCACGACGTGCCCACCGGCCGTCCCCGCCTCGGCGCGCAACTCTGTGACGATCCTCGCCGCCACCTCGGGTGCCGTGGCGGCGGGCAGGCCGCCGTAGAGCACGCCGGTGCCGGCCGAGCCCCGGACGGCCAGCGGCACCCGGTGCCGGCGTGCCGCCTCGCCGACGGCCGCGAGCAGCCGTGGGAGGCCGGAGAGGACAGCGGTGAGCTTGAGCCCGACGTCCCCGGGCCGCCACGGGTAGGACGACCACCAGTGGGGCGGTTCGTCGGCGGCGGTGGCCCCGCCGAGCAGCGCCCGGCCGGCGGCGGCCCGCTCCCGGACACCCCGAACCGTGCCCTCCAGCAGCACGGCGATCTCCGTACCGCCGTCGGGTGCCGCGTCGACCTCCAGGGCGCTCGGGGAAAGCTGCGACGCGAGGACGGCGGCGGTGAGGCGGCCGGCCTCGGCGGCGTCGGCGGCCCGGCGGGTCAGGAAGGTCCGCTCGGCCGGGAGCGGGTGCAGCCGGAACGCGCACTCGGTGACCAGGCCGAGCGTGCCGTACGCGCCGGTGAAGAGCTTGCCGAGGTCGTAGCCGGCGACGTTCTTCACCACCTTGCCACCGGCGCGGGCCACCACCCCGTCCGGTCGTACCACGGTGATCCCGATCAGCAGGTCGCGGACCGTGCCGTACCGCAACCGGCGGGGTCCGCTGGAGTTCGTGGCCACCACACCGCCGACGGTGGCCGCCGCGCCGGGCGGCAGCGGCGTGTCGAGCGCGAGTTGCTGACCGGCGGGGGCCAGCTTCGCCTGGAGATCCGCCACCGCGGTGCCGGCCCGGACCACGACGATCAGGTCACCGGCGGCGTGCTCCACCACCCCGGTGAGCCGGCGGGTGTGCAGCAGCAGGTCCAGCCGCCGCGGCGGACCGGCCCAGTCCTGCTTGGTCCCGGCGCCGGCGACGACCACGGCCAGGTTCCGGGCGGCGGCCACGCGCAGCAGCGCGGCGGCCTGCTCGGTGGTGCCGGGGGCCGCGACGTACCGGGGCCGGACGCCGGCCACCGCGTCACCGGCCCCGGCGGGGTGCGCCCCATCACCGCCGGCCGCCGCTGCGAGATCGGCGAGGACGTCGTCGGGCATCAGAACACCTCCGCGAGACCGGCTTCCTGTAGCGGGTGCGCACCCCGACGCCGGCCGGGCACCTCACCGCAGAGCCGAGGGGTCGGAAAGACCTTGCCCGGGTTGGCGAGGCCGCGCGGGTCGAAGGCGCACCGGAGCAGTTGCATCGTGTCGAGGTCGTCGTCGCTGTACATGCGCGGCAGGTAGCTGACCTTGTCCATGCCGACGCCGTGCTCACCGGTGATGGAGCCGCCGTGCGCGATGCAGATGTCGAGGATCGCACCGGACACCTCCTCGGCCTGCTCGGCCTGGCCCGGCACGGCGTCGTCGAAGAGGACCAGCGGGTGCAGGTTGCCGTCGCCGGCGTGGAAGACGTTCGCGACCCGGACGCCGCGCTGCGCGGAGATCTCCGCGATGCGGCGCAGCACCTCGGGCAGCGCCGTACGCGGGATGACCCCGTCCTGGACGATGTAGTCCGGGCTGATCCGGCCGACCGCCGCGAAGGCGGACTTGCGTCCCTTCCAGATCAGCGCCCGCTCGGCGTCGTCGGCGGCGACCCTGATCTCACCGGCGCCGTGCTCGCGGCAGAGCCGCTCCACGTCGGTGAACTGCGCGTCGACCTCGGCGGCCGGGCCGTCGAGCTCGACGATCAGCACGGCGCCCGCGCCGGCCGGGTAGCCGCACCGCACCGCCGCCTCGGCCGCCTCGATGGCGAGCGCGTCCATCATCTCGATCGCCGCCGGCACCACACCGGCCGCGATGATCGCCGAGGTGGCCGCGCCGGCCTGGTCGGTGCCGGCGAAGCCGGCCAGCAGCGTACGCACCGACTCCGGTGAGCGGGTGAGCCGCACGGTGACCTCGGTGGTGATGCCCAGCGTCCCCTCCGAGCCGACGAAGGCGCCCAGCAGGTCGTACCCGGGCGCGTCGGGGGCGGCGCCGCCGAGCCGGACCAGGTCGCCGTCGGGAGTGACCACCTGAAGGCCGGTGACGTGGTTGGTGGTGAAGCCGTACTTCAGGCAGTGCGCCCCGCCGGAGTTCTCGGCCACGTTGCCACCGATCGAGCAGACCTGCTGGCTCGACGGGTCGGGTGCGTAGTGGTAGCCGTACGGCGCGGCGGCCCGGCTGACGTGGAGGTTGATGACACCGGGCTCGACCACGGCCCGCTCGTCCTGCGGCAGGATCGCCCGGATCGCCCGCATCTGGGAGGTGACGACGAGCACTCCCTCGGCGTGCGGCAGCGCCCCGCCGGACAGGCCGGTGCCCGAGCCGCGGGCCACGAACGGCACGCCGGCGTCGACGCAGGCGCGGACCGTCGCCGCGCACTCGGCCGCGGTGCGGGGCAGCGCCACGAGGGCGGGGATCACCCGGTACTGGGCGAGCCCGTCGCACTCGTAGGTGCGCAGCTCCTGCCGGTCGCTGATCACCTGGGCGTCGCCGAGCACGGCTCGCAGTGCCGCGGCGAGGGTGCTGATGTCCGTCATGGTCATCGCCGACCTTCCGTCGCGGGCGCAGGTCTCAGGGCATCCGCTCGTACGCGGGCAGGGTGAGGAAGTCCACGAAGTCGTCGGCCACGGCGACCTCCATGAACAGGTCCCGGGCCGCCGTCCAGTCGGCCTGGTCACTGGGCAGTCTCGCCAGTTCCTCGTCGGCCAGCCGTTCGATCAGCTCCCGGTCGACCTTCTCGCCGGTGTCGTCGAGGGTGACGCCGTTGTGCAGCCACTGCCAGACCTGGGAGCGGGAGATCTCGGCGGTGGCCGCGTCCTCCATCAGGTTGAAGATGGCCACCGCGCCGGTGCCGCGCAGCCAGCTCGCGAGGTACTGGACGCCGACGCTTATCGCGTTGCGCAGCCCCGCCTCGGTCTGCCGTCCGGGCGTAGCGGCCACGTCGAGGAGTTGAGCGGCGGTGACGCGGACGTCCTCGCGGGTGCGGTGGAGCTGGTGCGGCCGGTCGCCGAGGACTCCGTCGAAGACCTCTCGGCAGATCGGCACGAGGTCGGGGTGGGCCACCCAGGAGCCGTCGAACCCGTCGCCCGCCTCGCGGGTCTTGTCCTCGCGCACCTTCGCCAGTGCCGTCTCGTTGACCTGCGGGTCCCGGCGGCTCGGGATGAACGCGGCCATGCCGCCGATGGCGTGCGCGCCGCGCCGGTGGCAGGTCCGTACCAGCAGTTCGGTGTACGCGCGCATGAACGGCGCCGTCATGGTCACCGCGTTGCGGTCGGGCAGCAGGAAAGCCCGGCCCCGGGTACGGAACGTCTTGATGACGCTGAACATGAAGTCCCAGCGGCCGGCGTTGAGTCCGGCGGAGTGCTCGCGCAGCTCGTAGAGGATCTCGTCCATCTCGAACGCCGCCGGGTAGGTCTCGATCAGCACGGTGGCGCGGATGGTGCCGCGTGGAATGCCGAGCCGTTCCTGGGCCAGCAGGAACACGTCGTTCCAGAGCCGCGCCTCCAGGTGGCTCTCCATCTTGGGCAGGTAGAAGTAGGGGCCGCTGCCACGGTCGAGTTGACGCCTCGCGCAGTGGAAGAAATAGAGGCCGAAGTCGACGAGACTGGCCGAGATGGGTTCGCCGTCGACCAGGATGTGCTTCTCGGTGAGGTGCCAGCCGCGCGGCCGGACCACGATGGTGGCCAGCTCCTGGTCGCGCAGGGTGTAGCGCCGGCCGTCCGGGGCGGTGTGGGTGAGCGTGTTCTCGATCGCGTCGCGCAGGTTGAGCTGGCCGCCGATCACGTTCTCCCACAGCGGCGTGTTCGCGTCCTCCAGGTCGGCGAGCCACACCCGCGCCCCGGAGCTCAGGGCGTTGATGGTCATCTTCGCGTCGGTCGGTCCGGTGATCTCCACCCGCCGGTCGACGAGGCCGGGCGCGGGCGGGGCGACCTGCCAGTCGCCGTCGCGGAC
The DNA here is from genome assembly GCF_040606825.1 of Micromonospora sp. NPDC005367. Classification (NCBI taxonomy): domain Bacteria; kingdom Bacillati; phylum Actinomycetota; class Actinomycetes; order Micromonosporales; family Micromonosporaceae; genus Micromonospora; species Micromonospora sp. NPDC005367. The sequence goes on from NZ_JBEXFP010000007.1 coordinate 52,699, forward strand.
GTGCTTCGTCTCCGGCAGGAAGTCCAGCGCTCCGCCGGCGGCGAGGGCGGCGACACGTTCGGCACGCGCGGCGAGCAGCTTGCGGCGGCGGGTGTCGAAGGCGCGGTGCAACTCGGCCAGGAAGGCGAGCGCCGGTGGAGTGAGGATCTCGTCGTGGCGGTCGTGCCGGGGGCCGACGACCTCGACGCCTTCGGGCAGCTGCATGACATGCTCCTCGCCGTGGCGGGTGGCCGGGGATCGATCCACGGGAATTGCTGCGGTCGACTCTAGTGGCACCGGGGACGAACCGCGAGGGGCCGCCGCCGGACGGGTGCCATCGTCATCGATCATTGCCGTGGGCGGCTTCGGACTGGTGTCCGCCGCCCGCGTTCCGGGTGACACCGGAGCGGCGCAGGTGGAGCAAGCTGACTTCGCGGACACCGGTCCGCAGGACGGGCGGAGACATGGTGCAGCAATCCTCGGGCCCGCTGGCCGGCCTTCTCGTCGCGGACTTCTCCCGGATCCTCGCCGGCCCGTACGCGACGATGCTGCTGGCCGATCTGGGCGCGCAGGTCGTCAAGGTGGAGGGCCCGGACGGTGACGACACACGTACCTGGATGCCCCCGACCCGCGACGACGTCTCGACGTACTACCTCGGCATCAACCGCAACAAGCGCTCGGTCGTGCTCGACCTGAAGGACCCGGACGACCTCGCGGCCGCCCAGGAACTGGTCCGCCGCGCCGACGTGGTGATCGAGAACTTCCGCCCCGGGGGCCTGGCCCGGTTCCGCCTGGACTACGACACCGTCGCCACCACCAACGAGAAGGTCGTCTACGCGAGCATCAGCGGCTTCGGCACCGGCGCCGGCGCGAACCACCCCGGCTACGACCTGATGGTCCAGGCGATCTCCGGTCTCATGAGCCTCACCGGCGAACCGGACGGCCCGCCCTACCGCGCCGGCGTCGCCGTCTTCGACGTGATGGCCGGGTTGCACGCGTGCGTCGGCATCCTTGCCGCCCTGCACCACCGCGAACTGTCCGGCCGCGGCCAGCACGTCGAGGTGAATCTTCTCAGCTCCGCGCTGTCCGGGCTGGTCAACTACACCAGCGGCTACGTCGCCGGCGGCACCGTCCCGTACCGGATGGGAAACGCGCACCCCAGCCTCTGCCCGTACGAGCCGCTGCCCACCGCCGACGGTGAACTGGTCGTCATCGCCGGCAACGACGGCCAGTTCCGCAGGCTCTGCCAGGTGCTCGACCTGCCGGACCTGCCCAACGACCCGCGCTTCGAACGCAACCAGGACCGCACCGCCAACCGGGAACAGTTGCGGTCGCTGCTCGTCCAACGGCTCGCCCGGCATACGAAGAACGAGTGGTTCCGGGAGTTGCTGGCCGCCGGCGTGCCGTGTGCACCCATCAACACCGTCGACGGCGGCGTTTCGCTCGCCGAGGAACTGGGGCTGGACCCGGTGGTCACCGTCGGCGGCGTGCCCGGCATCCGCCACCCCATCACCCTGTCGGAGACCCCGGCACGGTACGAGCTGCCGCCGCCCGGGCTCGACGAGCACGGCGAGCAGTTCCGTGCGTGGCTGCGGGGCCGGGTTTCCGACAGGTAGCAATCCTTCTTGACGATTCATCGACGTGTAGCTAAGTTCCGGCCATCCGGACTGGGAGGTCGTCGTCGATGAAGGCCCGTCTCGCCATCGCTTCCGTCCTGGTCGCCGCCGTGGGCAGCACCGCCGCACCGGTCCCCGGCCGCGCCGCTCCCGCGGGCACCGGCGACGGGACGGCGCACGAGGAGTCCGCCTCCGCACCCGGGTCCGGCGGTACGTCCGCGCTCGCCCCATCGCCCGGAACCCAGCCGCCCACCGTGACGCCCGCCGACATCCGGTTCCGGCACGACACGCTTCGACACGGCGCCGCGCGCGAGGTCGGTCTGTCGCCGGAACCGGTGGGACGCATCCCCGCCGACCTTGCGGCGTTCCTGGAGCCGACGCCGGATCATCCCGGGCACCCCGCGTACGCCGGCGCCGTGGCGCTGGCCGCCAAGGACGGCGTCATCGTGCAGCACACGGCGGTGGGCACGGCGGTGCGGTACAGCGCGGTGGGCGCGCCGTCGGACCTGGCCGGGGTAGAGCTCCCCGCCGAGCAGCAGATCCCGATGCGCCCGGACACGATCTTCGACCTGGCGTCGGTGTCGAAGCTGTTCACCACGATCGTGGTCATGCAGCAGGTCGAGCGGGGGCGGGTGTCACTGGACGCGCCGATCGCCCGCTACGTCCCTGAGTTCGCGGCGGGCGGCAAGGCCGAGGTGACCGTCCGGATGCTGCTCACCCACACCTCCGGCCTGCCCGCGTTCGCGCCGCTGTGGAGCAGCTACCCGACACCTGCCGAACGGTTGGCCGCCGCTCTCGCCACGCCGTTGGCCGCCGGGGCGACACCCGGCAGCCGGTACGTCTACTCCGACCTCGGGCTGATCGCGCTGGGCGTGCTGGTGCAACGGGTCACCGGACGATCCCTGGCCGACCTGGTCCACGACGGTGTCACCGCACCCCTGGGCATGACGGACACCGGCTACAACCCGGCACCGCAGCTGCGCTCCCGGATCGCCGCCACCGAGTACCAGCCGTACGCCGGACGAGGCATGGTCTGGGGCGAGGTGCACGACGAGAACGCCTGGTCGCTCGGTGGGGTGGCCGGGCACGCGGGCGTCTTCTCGACCGCGGCGGACCTGGCGGTGCTGTGCCAGTCGCTGCTCAACGGCGGCGAGTACCGCAACCGGCGGATCCTGCGTCCGGAGACGGTTCGCGCCATGCTGGTCAACTACAACGCACCACTCGAGACGTCGTACCCGGAGAGCGACCGCGGGCTCGGTTTCGAGCTCGACAAGCACTGGTACATGATGGGCCTGTCCTCCCCCGTCACGTTCGGGCACACCGGCTTCACCGGCACGTCCCTGGTGGTGGACCCGCTGTCCCACTCGTTCGTGATCCTGCTCAGCAACCGGGTACACCCCGACCGCGGCTGGGGCAGCAACAACGTGGCCCGCCGTGCCGTGGCGCGCGACCTCGCCGAGGCGATGCCGGTGCGGCCCAGCTCGCGCGAGGCGTGGCGGGCGGATCCACGCGACTCGGCGACCGTCACGCTGACCGCGCCGCTGCGTCGGCCGGCGCACGGCGGCACGGTCGGCTTCCTGTTCTGGTACGACACCGAGCCGCGTTTCGACAGTGCGAGCGTCGAGGCCTCGGTCGACGGCGGCGTCACCTGGGCGCCCACCCCGCTGGTGCTGAGCCGACGCGGGCAGCGGTGGAGCAGCGACGGCACGGTCACCGGCTACGGTGGCCGAGTGTGGTGGCAGGTCCTGGCCGAGCTACCCGAACACGCCACCCACCTGCGGTGGAGCAGCAGCACGGACGTCTCGAGCCAGGGCCGAGGAGTTTACGTCGACCGGATCGTCGCGGCGGACGGGAACGGGCTGCTGTTCCACGGCGAGGGCGCCGACTCGGCGCGGCTGCTCGCCGAAGGCTGGTCGCCCGCCCGCAGCTGAACCCGACCGCCGTGGCGTTCACCGCGCAGCCGGCCGGTTCGCTCACCGGCCGGGGGCGGGGCGGTCGCCCGGGTCGACGCGGCAGGCGCGTGGACGAGGTTCCGCACAACACGGTGAACCCGGCCATCCGTCCCCGTCCACCCGGCGCAGCGGGGGCGGTCGGACGGCGGGATCGTCGCCCCGCGTACGCGCCGAGGGCACATTACCGGCGCGCCGACGGCCACCCCGAACGACCACTCCGGTAACTATTGCCCGGGCAATCCTCCGCCGTATCCACCGGCGACAGAAATGTATACAACGAGACCCCGGGGCGACGATCCCGGTGCCACGACGGGCACCGGTCTTCGTCGGAGTCCAGCCGATTATTAACTCGGACACCGAGTCAATCACTCAGCAACGTGGGGCAGAATGTGAATGCACCCGATCCCGGAAAATCGCCGCTCGAGTGCGGGTTCGCGACGGCAGCGAGCCAACGTACTCGCTGGTAGCCGTAACCGACGCCCCCAGACCGGGCACAACCAGGCTATAAAGGAAAAAGGGTTCCTGTCAAAACTCGGTCACCTTGTCATGAACATGACAATGCCGAGATCGGGAGCCATGAGACTCAATTTATGAGTGCCTACGTGCAAATATTCTTAACCGAACCGAGATAAAGCCCGACTAGGGTCACTCCGCAGATTGATCTGCGTCATCCAGGAACCATCCCGGTATCAGTGGGGAACCGGAAGAGGTGGGGAATGCGGGGGATCCCGGTCGCATCCATGGTCATCGGCATCGCTTCCGCGCCGGCAGCGCGCCGGCAGCTCGCGCAACTACTCGGCGGCACGGAGGCGTTCCTGATCGTCTCGAGCGTCGACCAGGCGAGGGAATTTCTCGGCGGGGCCGAGACACCGGCCACCGAGGCGGAGCTCCGTCCGGCGCAGGCCATGACGGTCGACGTCGGGCCCGGCGCCAGCGCACCACCCCCACCCCCGGCACCGGCACCGGCACTGACGGTCGACTCGGACCGGCGGGTGGTGCGCTGGCTGGACCGCGAGATCGAGTTGACGCGCCTGGAGCACGACCTTCTGCTTTGTCTGATGGGCGCGCCCGGCCGGGTCTGGACCTACGAGCGGCTGCACCTCAAGGTCTGGGGCAACAAGCACCTCGGGCGCGGCTCCGACATGCACTCGGTGGTGCGCAGGATACGACGGAAGCTCGCCACACTGGACGCCTCGGCGACCATCGACTCCGTCCGCGGAGTGGGTTTCCGGCTCGCCTCGGCCTGACCGCACAGGCGTCCCGGCGGCCGGATGACGTGGTCGCGCCCGCGGCCGGAGGTGCGGCAGCCGATCCTCCGGCCGGCGCTCCCCCAGCCCTGCGCACATCGAATCCCACCACCCAGAACAGGTCGAACCGCGCCGTCGGGGGCCGGTCGGACCTCGCGCCGCCTCGGCCGGAAGTTGAGCCCTCAGCGACCCTCAGGCCGCACCACCACAGGGGGTTGCGCCTTCGCCCCCGGGTCGGACCCACAGGACGCCCTACGGCGGGTCCAGGAAGGGGTCCGGCCCGCCTGGTGGGACCAGGCGGGCCGGACGTCGTGCGTCAGCGGTCAAGCATCAGCACTTGGTGGGCGACAACGCGAAGTCCTCCACCGTTGGCGTGCTGGTGTTGATCTTCGTCGAACGGGTCTGGGGCTTCCAGCCGTCCTTGGCGACGATCATGGTCAGCGGGTTGTTCCGCTTGTCGAGCCAGTAGGCGTACTTACCCTCGGCGTTCGTGGAGAGGGTGAGCGAGCTCGCCCACGAGTCGACCTGGACAGTCACGCCGTTCAGCGGCGCGGCGCCGCCCTGGCAGCTGTTCCCGGTGACCGTACCCATCAGCTTGCCCCAGGTCTTCGGAGCCTGCGCGTTCATCGACACGGTCACCGGATCCACCGTGTACGGGGTGTTCTCCTTGATGGTGACCTGACCGGTGTAGGTGCCCGGCTGGTCGACGTTCGCCGTCATTGCGACGGTGACCGTGACCTTGTCACCCGGCGCCAGCGTGACCTCGGACTTGTCGACCGTCAGCCAGCTAACGTCGGCGCCGCCGACGGCGCACTCCTCGAAGCCGGGCAGCACCTCGCTCTCCTGGGTGGGGGTGAAGCCACCCGAGGAGCCACCGACCTTGTAGAAGCCACACGCCGCACCACCGCGGTAGCGCGGGGCGTTGGCGTTCGGCAGGTTCTCCCACGACCCGGTGCCGGGGTCGAAGGCGAAGCCGGCGTTGGTGACGGCACCGGCCTGCACACCACCGACGACCAGCAGCTTGCCGTTGGCGACAGCGAACGACGAGGCCCACTGGTCGACCGGCGCGTCGGCGATCGGGCTCCACGCGTTGGCACCCGGGTCGAAGACGTAGCTGGCCTTGTGCGCGGAGGCACCGTCGTTACCGCCGGTGCAGTAGATCATGCCGTCGATCCCGCCGCAGGAGGCGAACGCCACCGACTTCGGGTACTCGGGCAGGGTCTCCCAGCTGTCGCCGGCCGGGTCGTAGCGGACCACGGTGCTCGACATCGGCGTGCAGGCCGAGCTCGTGCAGCCGCCGATGGCGTAGAGCTTGCCGTCGGCGATCGCCTGTCCGGCCGCGGCGCGCGGCGCCGGGTTGTCGGCGAGCTGGCTCCAGCTGTCGGCGCCCGGGTCGTACGCCCAGGTGGTGCCGGACGGGCCGGCAGCCGCCCAGCCACCGGTCGCGATGATCTTGCCGTCGAGGACACCCACCGTCAGGGCGTTGCGTGCCTCAGGAAGATCGGCGATCGGCGACCAGGTCTGGGCGATCGGGTCGTACACGTAGTTCTTCGTGCTGGACGCGAGCCCGTCACCACCGGCGATCGAGTACACCTTGCCGTCGAGGTTCACCACCCGGTTGTCCATGACGACCGAGGGGTAGGCGGGCAGGTTCGTCCACGGGTCGGCCTGGGGGCCGGCCGCGGTGGCCGCCGTCGACGACTTGCCGGAGGCCGTGGCGGCGAACGAGGTCGCCACCTTCAGCCGCTGCTCGGGCGCACCCTCGGCACCGAGGATCTGCTGGCGGCTCACCCGGGAACCGTCGGCACGCTCGAGCTCGAAGCCGGCGTCGCGCTCACCGAACGCGACGTCGACCGGCGCGCCGCCGGTGTTGGTCACGGTGAACGTCTTGCTGGCCTTGCCGCCGGGAATCCTGGCGTTGCCGCTCAGCGTGCCCGGGGTGACGGACAGCTGGCCGGCCTTGAGCTGGAAGTTCGTGCCGGTCGCCCAGTCGGCCTGGATGTCGACGTTCTTGCTCTGGCTGACGTAGTTGCCGGCCGTCGCGGTGAACTTGTGCGTGCCGGTCAGCGAGGAGAACATCCAGTAGAAGCCGTCCTCGAGACCGGTGTCGTCCGGAGTCGCCACCGTGGTGACCTTCTCCGCCGGCTTGTCGACGCTGGTGACCGTCGCACCGTTGACGTACCCGCCGGTGTTCTTGTCACGGACGTGGCCGAACACCATGGCGCCGTCGGTCGGCTCGCAGGTGACCTCGCTGCCGATGAGCACGTTGTCGACCTGCCACCACCACTCCCACGCGGCGTCGTAGTAGTGGAATCGCACGCGGACCTGCGACTGACCCGCGGCCTGCGGGATCGCCACCTCGGTCACGCGCGGGCCGGCGACGTCGTTCTTCTGGCTGAGCACGTTCGCCCAGGTCTCGCCACCGTCGAGGCTGAGGTCGACGTCGGCGCTCTCCGGCCCGAGCCAGTTGAAGTCCTGGTTGAACCGGATCACCGGCGCGGTGACGTCGCTCAGGTCGACGACCGGGCTGACCAGCGAGGTGTCCTGCTGCCCACTGCTGCCGTAGCGGTCGCTGTCGACGTTGGCGAAGCCGCCGTTGCCACCGGTCAGGTTGCCCCGGTTGGAGTCGTCGGTGAACTTCCAGACCTCGCCGTTGCCCAGGTGGTCCACGACCTCCCAGCCGTTCGGCGTGTTCCCACTGTTGAAGGTCTGGAACACACCGTCGGAGCCGTACTCGTAGCCGGGCGCCGTCTCGCACGCGTCCGCCTTCGCAGGCACGGCGACGTTGGTGACGACGTTGCCCGAGGCGACGACGACCTCCTTCGTCACCGTCTCGTAGCCCGGGTACACCGACTCGACCTGCAGGCTGTAGGTCGCCCCGGCCGGAACCTTGAGGCTGTAGCGGCCGTTGCTGGGCGTGGTGTAGTCGGACAGGCCCGACGGGCCCACGACCGTGACCTTGGCGTAGAGCGGCCAGCCGTGGCCGGAACCGTCGGTGACGGTACCGCTGATGTTGACGCTCGGCACCGCGTCGAGCGCGAGGTTGAGCGTCGTGGTCCCGTTCGGCGTGATCGTCGCCGTCGCCGTCTTCTGCGCGTAACCGAACGCGGTGACCGCGACCTGGTAGTCACCGACCGGAAGCAGGGACGAGAACTTCCCGTCCGCCCCGGTGGTGAGCTGCCGGTCGGCCGGGCCGGTCAGGGCCACGGCGGCACCGGCCAGCGGAGCGCCGGTGCCCGCGTCGGTGACGGTGCCGGTCACGGTGCCGGTGTCGCCGATCGGTGCGGAGCTGAGCAGGGCGAGCGCGTCGAGACGGCCCTCACCCCACACGTTGTTGTCATCGGCGGTGCCACCGCACTGCGCGTCGTTGGTGTCGGCAGCGCTGTTGTCCAGCAGCTCACGGGTCGCGTCGATATCGCCGACCATCCCGGGTGCCGCCGACCAGAGCAGCGCGATCGCGCCCGCGAGGTGCGGGGCCGCCATCGAGGTGCCGCTGAAGCTCGCGTACCCGTTACCCGGCACGCTGGACCGGACGTTCACGCCGGGCGCCGAGATGTTCGGCTTGATCCCGCCGTTCTGCCCCGGACCACGCGCCGAGAAGCCGGCGATGTTGTTGTTGATGTCGTAGGCGCCGGCCGAGTAGTTGCTCTCCAGGCTGCCTGGCGAGCCGCTGCTCTGGCAGCCGGGGCCGCTGTTGCCGTTGGAGAAGACGCCGAAGATGCCCGACGCCGTCCAGGCCAGGGTCACGTCCTCCATGAACGGGTCGTTCGACGGCAGGACGGTACCCCACGAGTTGTTGATGATGTTCGGCCGCTTGGTGACGTCGCCGTTCTGACCGTTGAGGTCGGTCGGCTCGAGCATCCACTGGCCGGAGTTGATCAGCGCGGCGTCGCTGGGGCAGCAGCCGTTCGCCGCGATCCACTTGACGCCGGGGGCCACGCCGATCTGGTTCGCCCCGCCGTCGGAGCCGGCCATCGTACCCATGGTGTGGGTGCCGTGGCTGTCGCCGTCGCAGGGGGCTGCCGCACAGGTGCCGGCGGCGTTGAACCAGTTGTAGTTGTGGTCGAACGTGCCGTCGCCGTTGTTGCCCCGGTAGGAGCCCACCAGCGCCGGGTGGTCGAACTGGACGCCGGTGTCGATGTTGGCGATCGTGATGCCCTCACCGGTGACGCCGTACTGGGACCACACGTCGTCGGCGTTGATGTTGGCGATGCCCCACTCGAGGGCGTTCACCGCCTTCTCGGCGTCCCCCTTGCTGGACTTGGGGATCTGGTACGCGACCGGGGCGTAGAGCGCCTCGACCTCGGAGTGCGCGGCCATCTTCTGCGCCAGCCCCAGCGAGCCGCCACTGACCCGGATCGCGTTGGTCGCCCAGAAGCTCTGGTACTTCGCGCCCGTGCCGTTGAGCTCGGCCTTGACCTTGGCCTGACTCTCCTCGGCGGTCTTCTTGAGGGCGGCCACCACGTCGGCGCCCCGCTTGTTCCAGTCCTTGCTCTTGCTGGCCTGGCTCAGGTCCGCCCGGGTCTTGAAGCGGATCCAGAAGTCGCTCTCGGCCTTGCCCTCGAGTTGCTTCGTGAGTTCCGGACGGATCTTGTCCGCCGGAGAGGGTGCGCCGGCGCCGAAGCCGCCCGACGCGGCCTGGGCGCCCGATCCCGTGGCGGCGAGCGCGGTGGCGACGAGAACCGTCGCCGCGCCCGCGCTCACCAGGGATCTGGCGACGCGTGTCCAATGTGGACGTCTGAACATTCGGTGTTGCCTCCTTCAGGACGACCCAGGGGGTTGAATGGGCCATGGTGAAGGTGCAGGACGATCGTCCCCGTCTGGATACCGGTTCGGACGATCCCCTCCAAGCCCCCCCATGCACCGCGCGGGTCACGCCGGTTGCCCGGTTGGACACTATGATCGAGATGAATGGACGATCAAGCACATGCGGTGAGCAAGTTGTCACTAAGAGCTTGTAGGCAACGGGTTTGACGCCTGCCGATAATTGTCACGGCCAAGATCAATGCGGGCAGAAACTGTCCGTCATCCTCGGGATGGGTACGGTGGGCGAGGTCGACGAGATTGCGGTGCCGGACGGTCCTGATCCGGCCGAGGAGCTGTATCCCCTGGTCATCGCGGTGGCGCCGTCGCCTGCCGAGCGCTTGCGGCTCGCGGAGCGCCTCGACGGCGTCGCACCACTGCTGCTGGTGGCCGATGTCGACGAACTGCGTCGGTTGATCGCGGTCCCGCGCCAACTTCCCGGCGCGACGCCGGCGCCACCCGCCCCGCCCGATCCGGTCGACGACACGCTGCTGATCGACTCGGCCCGGTCCACCGTGCGCTACGGCGACCGAGAGGTCGCGCTGACGCGGCTTGAACACGATTTGCTGACCTGTCTCAAGGCCGAGCCGGTGCGGGTGTGGAGCTACGCCGAGCTGCACCGGGCGGTCTGGCGCGACGAGGGCCTGGAGCGCCGGGCGGACGTGCAGTCACTGGTCAAGCGGCTGCGCCGCAAGCTCGGCGAGCTCGGCACCGGCGTCACCATCGACGCGGTACGCGGCGTCGGCCTCCGGTTGACCGACCACCGGCGACCACGGGTCAGCGGCGGGTGACGTTGCCTTTTTCAGGCAGACCGTCAGGCGCCCGACATGCGTCACCGCTCGAAGGCCAGCGGGTACGCGCCCACCTTCGCCGCGAGCAGAGGTGAGTGCCTCCGGAGGTGACGGACCTGCCAGTCGAGGGTCGGCGGCGGGCCGGAACGCCGGACTCCGCCGTAGTGGCTCGCGAGCAGATCCTTGATCCCGATGAACAGCCACGCCCAGAACGCCGGCTGCACCAACGCCCATTCGCCGTCCGACAGGGGGCGCACCTCGTCGTAGCCCCGCAGGACGTCGTCGTGGTAGCCACGCCAGGACAACGCGAAGTCGGCCACCTGGTACGTGTGGTGGGTTCCCTCGAAGTCGACGACGCCGGTCAGCCGGCCGTCGTCGAACAACAGGTTCCAGGGAACGAAGTCGCCGTGGACGACGCTGCGCGGAGCGTTCACGACGGGATTGTCGGCGAACCACCGCAGCGCCGCGTCACGGTACGCCCGCAGCGCTCGCCCTTCCTCCGGGCGCGCGGCCTCGTGCATGCGCAGCCAGTGGCCCAGCACCGGATCGCGCACCAGCTCCGCCGGGCCGGTGAACCCACGCCGCTGGTCGACGATTCCGGTGGCCGCGGCGGACGCGTGGAGTTCGGCGAGCAGCCTTCCCCGGGCGCGTTCCTCGGCGGGCCTGTCCGCGTCGGCCGGGTTCGGCGATCGGCCGGGGAGGCGATGGAAGAGCACCCACGCGCCGCCGTCCACGGTCACCGGCTCCTCGGCGAGCTCCGGGGTCGGCCACCCCTGGGCACGCAACGCCGCCGCCACCCGCAGCGTGTAACGCCAGTCGGGAAAGCGCTGCGGTCGGAGGTGTTTGACCACGAACGGCCTGCCATCGCGGGTGACCGCCCACGTCCCCTTCCCGCGGTGCCCGAGCGCCGGCCCGGGCGTCAGTCGCCACCGCGCGCACACCTCGCGGTCGAGGCCGTGCTCCGCCTGCGATGAGTTCAGCGCGTCCCTGCTCCGCGTCGGCTCGGCCACTTCCGCACTCCCGTCTCGCGAACCGGCGGGCTCGCGGACGGATGCCCGCGGCGGTACCGCCGACCCGCACGCTGTTCGATGCCGGGTACCCAGCATGCCGACATTGATAGCGATGAGTTTACATGTAATGATTAACACAATTAACAGTTTGACCCGCCGTCCCGGCCGAGCGCCTGCCACCGATCAGGCCCGACAGCCCCCTCACCACCATTCGGTTTCCAGCGCGCGCCGGTCAGCGGCGGTTTTGTCCCGGATGTACCGCATCGCGGTGGGAAGGATCATGACATGGCGCGACGATCACCCGAACATCCACCCCGCCGGCACCGCACCCGGCTGGCCGCCGCGCTCGCCGCGGTCACCCTCGCCGTACCCGCGAGCACGATCGTCGGCGCCCCCACCGCGTACGCGGCCACCGTCGGCGCCATCGCCGGGTACGGCGGCAAGTGCGTCGACGTGGCCGGGGCCAGCTCCGCCAACGGCACCAAGGTGCAGCTCTGGACCTGCAACGGCACCGCCGCCCAACAGTGGACCGTCGCGGACGACGGCACCATCCGAGCGCTCGGCAAGTGCCTCGACGTCGCCGGCGCCGGCAGCACCAACGGCGCCGAGGTGCAGCTCTACGACTGCAACGGCACCGGGGCGCAGCAGTGGGCGGCCAGCGGTACCCAGCTGGTCAACCCCAACTCGGGCAAGTGCCTGGACGCGACCGGTCCCAGTTCCGCCGACGGCACCCCGTTGCAGATCTGGACCTGCACCGGTGCCCCGAACCAGAGCTGGGCGCTGCCCGGCGGCGGCACCACACCACCGCCGTCCGGTGACTTCACCCACCCCGGTGTGCTGGTCAGCCGCGGGCAACTCGATTTCATCCGCGGCCGGGTGCAGGCCGGCGCGCAGCCCTGGGCGTCGGCGTTCAACCAGATGACGAGCAGCCGCTACGCCTCGCTGTCACGCAACCCGGCACCGCGCCCGGTGGTCGAGTGCGGCTCCTACTCCAACCCCAACAACGGCTGCACCGACGAGCGCGAGGACGCGATCGCCGCGTACACCGACGCGCTCGCCTGGCACATCACCGGCGACAGCCGGTACGCCCAGAAGGCCATCCAGATCATGGACGCCTGGTCGGCGACGATCACCTCGCACACCGGCAGCAACGCCCCGCTGCAAACCGGATGGGCGGGATCGGTCTGGCCCCGCGCCGCGGAGATCATCAGATACACGTACAGCAGCTGGCCCAACGTCGACCGGTTCTCGAGCATGCTGCGCAACGTCTACCTGCCGGTGGTGCGCAACGGCTCCAACAGCAACGGGAACTGGGAGCTGACCATGATGGAGGCCGCCGTCGGCATCTCCGTCTTCCTTGAGGACCGGGCAGCCTACAACGCGGCGGTGACCCGGTTCCTCAACCGGACCCGCGCCTTCGTCTACCTGCCCAGTGACGGCCCCCTGCCGTACACGGTGCCCGGCAGCGGCCTGGACACCCCTGGCGAGATCATCGGCTACTGGCACGACCAGTCCACCTTCGTGGCCGGGCTCGCCCAGGAGACCTGCCGCGACTTCACCCACACCGGGTACGGCATCTCGGCGATCTCGCACGTCGCGGAGACCTCGCGGATCCAGGGTCAAGACCTCTACCCGCAGGTCGGTGAGCGGATACGGCACGCTCTCGGCTTCCACTCCCGATACCAGCTCGGCGAAGCGCCGCCGTCCTGGCTCTGCGACGGAAGCCTCGTCCGCGGTCTCGGTCCGATCACCGAGGTCGGCTACAACGCCATGGCCAACCGGCTGGGCAACGCGATGACCAACACGCGAACCCTCACGTTGCAGCAACGTCCCGCCGGCACCAACAACCTCTTCGTCGCCTGGGAGACCCTGACCCACGGCGACAACCCCAACTGAGGCGTACGTGGCGGGGCGTCGCGGGACGCCCCGCCACCCCGCCACGCGCCGCCCGCACCTACGCCTCCCCTGCCCGGTGCGGTGCGCGGCATTCGGCCGGCGATCCAGCCGGTGGCCCGCCCGGTGCGCCGCGCCCGCCGTGACGGCAGCGACCCGGCCGCAGGTCAGCGGGGGCGCGACCCGGCCTCACCCCTGCGGTCCGGGCAGGCGGGCCAGACCCTCGGTGACGGCGGCGCGCAGCAGGTCGCCGTAGTCGCCCGGTGGCAGCGCGGGCATGTGCTCGCGGGCCCGGTCGAACGCGACACGCGCCCGGTCGGGATCGCCGAGCCGCTCGTACGCGAGCCCCACGCCTACGTGCAGCGACGGGTAGAAGGCCGCCACGCGATCGTCACCGACCTTGTCCGCGCGCGCGAGCGCCTCCCGGTTCCAGCGCAGGATCTCCTCGGGGTCGCTCTGCTGGCGCGCCAGGTAGTGCGCCGCCACGCAAGCCTCGTAGTCGTCGCGGCTCGCGTCCCACGCCCGACGGAAGAGCGTACGGGCCGCGGCCGGCCGTCCCTCGGCCTCGGCGCGCATGCCGTCCTGGCACATCCGGAGCACCGGACTGTCGAGCTCCATCGCCCACTCCCTCATCTCGGTCAACGACGGGATCATGCGGACTCGACCAGCTCGAGAGTCAAGCCCGGCGGGAACCGTTCGTCATCAACACGACGTGGTGTCGCCGCCGACAGCGTCCCGCAGACCACGTGCGAGGTTGTCCCGGGCCGCGCTGAGCGCACGAATCCGCTCGTCGAGCAGGGCGAGCCTCCGCCGGGCGAGCGCGACGATGGCCGGAGCGGGCGCGGCGGCACGCAGGTCGCCGTCGAGGCAACGGCGGAAGTGGGCGACGTCGTCCAGGGTCAGCCCGGTGGAGAGCAGGTGACGGATGTTCCGCACCCGCACCACCGCCGCCGGATCGTATTCGCGGTAGCCGTTGGACGCGCGCCGGGACTCCAGCAGCTCCAAATCCTCGTAGAACCGCAGGGTCCTGGTGGACACACCGGTGGCCCGGGCCAGCTCGCCGATCCGCACGGCGTGAGGCTACCCGGGCGGTCAGGCGACGACCGCTCCGCCGTCGACGGGGATGACCACGCCGGTGGCGTACGCGGCTTCGGGCCGGGCCAGCTGGGTCATCCAGAAGGCGACCTCGTCCGGCTGGCCGATCCGACCGAGCGGCACGTGGGCGATCAGGGCGTCACGCAGCGCCGCTGCCTGCCCGGGTTCCAGACCCTGGTGTTGGGCGATCGGCGTGGCGATGGGCCCGGGTGCGACCGCCGCGACGCGGACTCCGTGCGGCGCGAACTGGACGGCCCACGTCCGGGTGAGCGTGTCCAACGCGGCCTTCAACGCCACGTACAGCCCGCCGTCCGGCATCGGCCACCCGCGCTGTCCGATGGCGGTGCTCACGTTGATCACCACACCTGCGTGCGTGGCCAGCTGCGGCAGCGCCGCCTGGGCGAGGAACATCGGCGCGAGCAGGTTCGTGGCGACCATCTGCCCGGCGGCCTGCCGACCGCTCGTGTCGTCCTGCGGCGTCCGTCGGACGACGGCGGCGTTGTTCACGAGTACGTCGACACGGCCGAAGTGGTCCAGGGCCGCACCGACGATCATCTCGGCGGCGCCCGGGGCGGCGACATCGGCGACGAGTGGGCGGACATCCGGCAGCCCCTGCGCCGTCTCGGCCAGCCGCGACGCCGTGCGACCCACGACGAGCACCCCGGCACCCTGGGCGGCGAACGCGCGGACCGTCGCCCGCCCGATGCCGGTACCTCCACCGGTCACGATCACTGCCTTGCCGTCGAACTGCGAACTCGTCATGGCGGCGACCGTAAACATTGACCCGTACGTCAAGGTCAAGTTCATCGCGGGCCTCACGCACGGCCCGGGCGGCGCCGCACGGGAGCCCGGCCGGGCGTGTTTCGTCGGCGCCGGCCGGCGACGGTGAGAGCGGCCAGCTCCGCCTGCCGGACCGGCCGCCGACCTGTGTGATCCTGGGCGGCGTGGAACTCAGACACCTGGAGTACTTCGTCGCGGTCGCCACGGAGCGCAGCTTCACCCGGGCGGCCAACCGGCTGCACGTCGTGCAGTCGGCGGTCTCCGCCGCGATCTCCTCGCTCGAGCGGGAACTCGGCTCGCCCCTGTTCGAACGCAGCGCCCAGCGGGTGGACCTGACCGAAGCGGGCGAGGCGCTGCTACCACAGGCGCGGGCCACCCTCGACGCGGCGCAGGCCGCCCGGGACGCGGTGCACGAGGTCGGCCAGGAACTACGCGGGACGGTGGTGGTGGGCTGCCTGACCGGCGTCGGCAGGATCGACTTCGCGGGTCTGCTCGGCGAGTTCCACACCCGCCACCCCCGGGTCGCGCTGCACCTTCGGGCCGCGACCTGGAACGGCTCGGCCGGCCTGGCCCGCTCGCTGGTCGACGGTGAGATCGACGTGGCGTTCCTCGGGGTGGGCCGCCGGCCCTTCCCGAACCTCGAGACACGGATGCTGGTGCCGGTGCCCCAGGTGCTCGTGGTGCCGGCCGGACACCGCCTGACCGAGCGGGACAGCGTGGTGCTCGCCGACGTGGCCGAGGAGACGTTCATCGACTATCCGCTCGGCTACGCCAACCGGACCACCAACGACCAGGCGTTCAGCGCCGCCGGGTTGGACCGGCACATCGCCATGGAGGTGGCCGACGTCACCGTCGCCGCCGACTTCGTCCGGCACGGGCTCGGGGTGGCGATCCTGCCGGTGCGGAACGTGCCGCCGGGGCCCGAGGTGACGGCGTTGCCGGTCACCGACCAGTCGCTGGAGTGGGCGCTGCACGCGGCGACGGCCACCGGGCGGCGGGTGAGCGCCGCAGCCGCCACCCTGCTCGGGATGGTCGACGGCCACCTCGAGCGTTGAACATTCCGGTCCCGCCGACGGACGGCGGGTGTGGGGGATCGTGCCGGACCGGGCGGAGCCTCGTACCGGTGTGACCCACTCCGCACGGGGAGGATCTTGATAGCTCGGATGTGGCATCGTGGCGAGGATGGATTCGCAGGTGGATGCCGGTAAGCGCCACCGGCTGCCCGAACCCGTCCGCATGGCCCTGCGGGTGCTGCGCGGCTACCGGCCAACCGGCGCACGGATACGCGCGCTGGTGCGCAGCATGGCGACCTCGTTCCTGGTGCTCAGCACCACACTCTGGCTACTGCCCGGGGTCACCGCGAGCGGGCTGGTCGCGATGCTGTGGCTGGTGGCGCTGGTCACGGCCGTCGGGGCGGTGCTGCGCCCGTTGCTGCTCGCCCTGGCCACCGCGCTCGGCGGGCTCGGCGCGCTCGCCATCGGCGTGGGCGTGCAGGCCCTCGTCATGTACGTGGCGCTGCGCCTCGACCCCGAGGCGCACGTCGCCGGTTTCGCCGTGGCGTTCATCGCCGCGTGGGTCGCCGTGGCGCTCGCCGCGATCGTCAACTGGCTCGCCGACGCCGGCACGGACGACACGTTCGTCAGCGAGATGCTGCGGCTGATGACCCGGGTGCGGCGGACGGCGGGCCGACGGCGACCCGCCCGACCCTGGCGGCGGTCCCGTTCCGCCGCTCCGCCCGCGGGCGGGAAGCTCTCGGAAGGGCTGCTCATCATCCAGCTCGACGGCGTGGCCGCACCGCTGGTGCAGTGGGCCGTACGGGCCGGCAACCTACCGACGCTCGGCCGCTGGTTGCGCTCGCGCAGCCACCGGATGACGCGCTGGCACACCGGGCTGCCGGCCACCACCCCGGCGGCCCAGGCGGGCCTGCTGCACGGGGACGTACGTCACGTGCCGGCCTACCGGTGGTACGAGAAGGCCACGGGTGACGCCTCCCCCGGCCGCCTCGTGGTGACCAGCCGGCCCCGGGACGCCGCCGACATCGAGCGGCGGCTCAGCACCGGCAGCGGACTGCTGCGCGACGGCGGTGTGAGCATCAGCACCGCCTTCTCCGGCGACGCCTCGACCAGCCTGCTCACCGTCAGCCGCGCCGGCCTGCCCGGCCGCTCCACCCCTGGCTACGCGGCGTTCATGACCAGCCCGTACGGTTTCGCCCGGGCTGTCGTACTCGGCGCGGGGCAGGTGCTGCGCGAGCTGCACGAGGCGCGACGGCAGCGGGTGCGCGGTGTGCAGCCCCGAGGTGACCGGCGCGGGTCGTACCTGGCGCTTCGCCCGCTGGCCAGCCTGCTCAACGACCTGAACGTCTCACTCATCGCCGAGCAGATGGCCCGTGGCGCCCCCGTGATCTTTTCTGACTTCGTCGACTACGACGAGGTGGCCCACCACGCCGGCCCGGCCCGGCCGGAGGCGATGGCGGCGCTCGAGGCGCTCGATCACACGCTCGGCATCCTGGAGCGGCTGGCCGGCGAGGCCGCCCGGCGCTACCACATCGTGGTGCTCAGCGATCACGGCCAGAGCCAGGGCGCCACCTTCCGCCAGCGGTACGGCGAGTCCCTCGCCCAGGTGGTGGCCCGGCTCGCAACTCCGCCGGCGACCGGGCCCGGCGCAGACGGCCGACCGGCACCCGCCGGCACGAGCGCCGAGGCGGCCGGACGGGTCGAGCAGTGGGGGCGGGTCAACACGCTGCTCACCGAGGTGGCGGGGCGGGGCGGCGTCACGGCCGCGGCCACCCGAGCCGCGATGCGGTCCGGACCCGGCGGGGAGGTGAGCCTCGGACCGGCCGACCAGGAGGAGGCGGCGATGCGTACGGACCCGCAGACCGTCGTGGTGGCCTCCGGCAACCTCGCCATGATCTACCTCGCCCACCACCCGGGCAAGCTGACACGTGAACGCATCGACGTCGTCGCCCCGGGGCTGATCGACGGTCTGGCCGCGCACCCCGGCATCGGGATGGTCGTCGTCGACTCCGCCACCGGGCCGCTGGCGGTCGGGCCACGCGGCTGGCACCGGCTGCGCGACGGACACGTCGAGGGCGACGACCCGCTGCTGCCGTACGGCCCGCGGGCCCGGCGGGACCTGCTGCGTCACCAGACGATGGAGCACGTCGGCGACCTGGTGGTGATCAGCGCGGTCGACCCGAGCCTGGAGGAGGTGGCGGCCTTCGAGGAACTGGTGGGCTGCCACGGTGGGCTGGGTGGCTGGCAGACCGAGGCGCTGCTCGTGCACCCCGCCGGCTGGACTCAGGACGGCGAACTGGTCGGACCGGACGCCGTACACCGGCAGTTGCTCGCGTGGTTGGGGCGACTGGGCCTGCGCCGCCCCGCCGACGGCGCGTCGTCCGGGCACCCGGGGCGCCCGGCGGACGCCGACCTGCCGGTCGTGCCCGAGCGGTCGGGCGTGCCGGTCATGGCCGCGCCGGCGGAGGCTCCGGCGCCGTCCGGCGCCGGCTCAGCCAGCTGAGGCCCTGGGTGACCAGGACGACGAGCAGGATCGCCGCGACCACGCTCTGCCACGGCTCGGGGAAGATGGCCCGGCCGACGACACCGATCGCCGCGTAGAGCACCGACCAGCTCAGGCTCGCCGGGGCGTTGGCGACCGCGAAGCGCCGCCAGGTCAGCCCGGCGACCGCTCCCGCGAGCAGCACCGGCACCCGACCGCCGGGTATCAGCCGGGACACCAGCAGCAGCGATACGCGCCCCTCACGCACCCGGGCGGAAATCCGGTCGAACCGCTGCGGCTCCCGCAGCCACCGCAGGCGCCGGGCGATGCGTTCACCGCCCCAGAGCAGCACCAGGTAGGTGGCCAGATCACCGATGTACGCGCCGACTGCGCCGGCGGCCACCACGAGGACCACGGTCAGCGGGTGCTGGTGGGCGGCGAGCGCGGCCGCGCCGCTGACCGCCGCGCCGGTCGGCACCACCGGAACGACCGAGCCGAACAGCACCACCAGGATCAGCCAGCCCAGTGCGCCGAGCGTCGCCGTCATGAGCGGGTGATCGTGCAGGACTCGCCCGGATCCAGCACCCGCACCCGGGTGCCGGGCGAGACGACACCGGCGTGGCGGGCGAAGTCCATTCCCGGCGGCAGGAACCGGTCGGGCCGGATCAGGTCGCAGCCCAACGGCCAGAACGTGCCGTAGTGGATGGGCACCGCCCAGGCTGCCGCCGCCCGCCGTACCGCCTCGGCGGCGCGGGCCGGGTCGAGGTGGCCGGGGCCGAGCGTCGGCCCCCACCCGGCGACGGGAACGAGCGCCAGGTCGAGCGGGCCGAGTTTGCCCATCTCGTCGAAGAGACCGGTGTCGCCGGCGTACCAGGTACGGGCGGCGCCCTGCAGCAGGTAGCCCAGGGCGGGCGCGCGGTGCCGGGACCAGGGGCCGCGGCTAGCGTCGTGGGCCGCCGGCACGGCGGTGACCCTGACCTGGCCGATCGTGGTCGTCTCGCCGACGGCCAGCTCCACGCACCGGTCGGTGGCGGCGCCGAGCGCCCGCCGGACCAGCCGCGCCGCCCCGGCCGGCACCACCAGGGTGGGATCGCCGGGCAGCCGGCGCAGCGACGCGAAGTCCAGGTGGTCGGCGTGCAGGTGTGACACCAGCACGGCGTCGGGCGCTCCCGGCAGCTGCGGCGTAGGCCCGCGGCGACGTCGTAGGTGGGCGAGCCGGTCCCGCAGCAGCGGATCGGTCAGCAGCCGGGTGCCGGAATCCTCGATCCACACGGTGCTGTGCCCGTGCCAGGTCACGCGCACCGCGGCACCACCCGTACCCGTCTCGGTCACGCCTGCCACCGTATCCGACCTGCTTCTCCGGCCCGGCGGGGGCGTTGCCGCGCGTTCGCCGGAGCGCCGCCGCCGGCCGCGCGACGAGGCGGGGTGGACAGGGCACGTCGTCAGGCGGCCAGGTTCAGCGTTCGCCTGCCGTTGCGCTGCCGTGGGTCGTCGGAGCCGCAGTAGCCGGCGTCGGCGAGCATCCGGCGCGCGGCGCAGTGCGGGTCACCACTGCGGCGGAGGTGTCCCGGCCGCGAGCGGGCCCGGCGAACGTCGGCGGGCCCGCCGGCCGGCGCGTACGAGCAGCACTCCCCCGAGGATCATTCCCAGAGCGACGAGACCCAGGACGCCGGCCACCACCAGCACGGTCACGTCGATCGGCTGGCCGACCCGCCGGGGCGTCTCGTCATCACCGGGACCGAAGTGCCCACCCGCGCCTTCGGCGTTCACCGGCAGGACGTACGGCTGCGCTTTGACCTTTCCGGCCGCGCGCAGCGCCTTGGCCGCGTTCACAACGCCGTAGCCGGTCTTCGGGTCGTGCCGGCCGGCGTGCGAGGCGGTGTCTTGGAGAAGGTCTGCGACCTGCCGCGGGGCCAGCTTCGGGTACTTGGCGACGATCAGCGCGGCGACGCCCGCGATGAGCGCGCCCGCCGGCGAGGAACCCTGTTCGGACACCCGCCCCTTCGACCTGACGTCGGCGCCCCAGATGTCGACGCCCGGAGCGGCCACGTCCACGTACGAGTGCACCGTCGAGAAGTCGGCCCGCCCGCCCGACGGGGTGCTGGCGGCCACGCCGATCACGCCGGGATAGCCGACCGGGTAGGCGACCAGGTTCTGCCCGTCGCCGTCGTTGCCGGCCGACGCGACGACCACGACCCCCTTGGAGAGGGCGTACTGGATGGCCTGCGCCTCCTCCTCGTCGTACGGGGTGAACGGGCTCTCCGTGCCGAGCGAGAGTGAGATGACCCGTGCGCCGTGGTCGGCCGCGTACCGGACGGCGTTCCGCAGCGCGTGCGCGGTCTGCGGGTTCGGGCTCGCCAGGTTCTGCTCCCAGCTCTGGTAGTCGGGGTCCTCGCGGTCCCGGATCGCCCGCAGACCGAGCACCTTCGCCTTCGGCGCGACGTCGAGGACGTTGGAGGCCATCGACGTGCCGTGCGAGCCGTACCAGGACTCCTTCTGATCGCTCTCCCCCAGGAAGTCGGGCCCCTCGGTGGCGCGGTCGGCGATGACCGGGTGGTTCGTCCGGATGCCGCTGTCGATCACCGCGACGGTGATCCCCTCACCCTTGCTGATGTCGTGCGCCTTCGGCACCGACAGGGCGCTGAGCTCCCAGCCCTTGCCCGCCGCGTGTGCCGGGGCGGCCGGCGCGACGAGAGCGCCAGCGACGCAGAGCGCGACGGCGGCGCGCGACACCGCCCGGAACTCCCCCGCCCTCATCGGCCGTTCGCCAGGTTGTCGAAGCTGCGGGCGAACGCGCCGACGACTTCGTCGGCGACGCCCTGGAACAGCTTCTGCTCGGCACGGCCGCTGATGGCCCACTCCCCGGGTAGCTTTCCGTACTGACGAGCGTGCAGGGGGCCGACGGTGACGGCCGCCACGTACGGCGGCGAGTTGGTGTCGAGCCCGACGGACCTCGCCCGACCGGCGTACGCGAGTTTGCGATTCCAGGCTGCGGCCGCGGTGCCGGGCACCGCCAGCGGGACCACCATCGGTGCGTTCTCCGAGCTGAACTCTTCCTCGATCTCGGTCGCCTGCTGGTACGAACCGACCACACAGAGCGCGACGGTGGCGGCCATGTCACCGCCGATGTGCACGTACGTCGCCCGCAGCACACTGACGCACCCCTGCGCGACCACCGCCTCGGTGAGCTTGTCGGCCAGCACCCCGCGGCAGTCCTTCTGCTCGGCAATGCCCTGCCGGGACCACCCTGGCGGCTGCTCCAACACCACCGTGGTGTCCTTGAGGAAGTCCGGGAAGACCTCGTCGGTGCGCAGGTTGTGCCAGGCGACCGCGGCGAACGCGTCGTTGCCGGTCTGGATCCGGTGGTTCTTGACAACCACGAACGTCGCCACCCCGGCGAGCAGCAGGGGTACCACGCCGAAGGCTGCGGCCAGCATTCCGAAAACCACACGCTTGCGACCGCGTGGCCGGCCCGCGCCCGGCGGTGCCTGCTGCGGGGGGTACGCACCCGCGAACGGTGGTGGTGCGGACGGCGGCGGTGGGTACGCACCCGCGAACGGTGGCGGTGCAATCGGCTGGGCCGCGTAGGGTGCCGGCGGTCCGGCCGGCTGCGCGGCGGGCGCTGGCCCGGGCGGACCGTACGCGGTTCCACCGTGCGGGTAATACGGCGTGGGTGGCTGTGACACGAAGAAGGCCTTCCCGCCCCGCCCCGGGGGCTGGGCACTACCGGATTCATCTGTGGAACCCGGCGACCCTGGCACCCGACGCTTGCCAACGCCTTGCCATCGGCCCGCCAACGCGGTCCGACGCGGCTGTCGCGTACCTCTATGATCTTGCGAATGGAGTTCCGGCTGCTGGGTCCGGTGGAGCTGTACACCGACGACGGGCAGTTGGTCTCCCTCCAGCGTCGCCAGGAACGGCTGATGCTCGCGGTGCTCCTACTCGATCCCGACCGGGTGGTCAGCGCCGAGCGGCTCGTCAGCGTGCTCTGGGGACAGCGACCGCCGGCAACCGCCAGGGCGACGCTGCAGGCACTGATCTCGCGCGTACGCAAGGCGGTGCGGGTCGCGGCCGGCCCGAGTGCCGACGGACAGGTCCGCCTGCTTGCACTCGGGGAGGGCTACCGGCTGTCCGTGCCGTCGGAGTCGGTGGACCTGCACCGCTTCCAGCGGATGGTCGAGGGGGCTCGGATCCTCACCGACCCGCGGCGGCGCTCCGCGCACCTCACCGCCGCGCTCGACCTCTGGCGTGGACCGGCGCTCGCCGACGCCGCCACCGGTACCGTCCGGGAAAGGCTCTGCGGCGGTCTCGAGGAATCGCGCCTGACGGCACTGCTGGACCGGATCGACGCCGACCTCGCCGCCGGCCGGCACCGTGAACTCGTGTCGGAGCTCGCAGAACTCGTCGTCGACCATCCCCTGCAGGAACGGCTGCACGGCCAGCTGATGCTGGCGCTCTACCGCAGCGGTCGTCGCGCGGACGCGCTCGCCGCGTACCGGAATGCCCGTCGGCTGCTCGTCACCGAAGTCGGCCTGGAGCCCGGACCGCCGCTGCGCGGCCTCCACGCGGCGGTGATCGCGGACAGCCCGGGGCTCGACCCCGCCTTCGGGCCCGGGTCCGGTGCGGCGGTGACCACGTCGGCATCCGGGACGGGGCCGAGCACCGCGTCCGGGACGCCCGGTCGGGCCGGCAGCGCTCGGGAAGTGGCGCCGCCGCTGGCCGTCGTCCCCGCGCAGCTGCCCGCCGGGGTGGCGGCGTTCGTCGGTCGTACGGCGTACCTGTCCCGGTTGGACGCGCTGCTGCCCGACGGGGCGGACGAACGCAACGATCCGACGATCGTCACGATCACCGGCACGGCGGGCGTCGGGAAGACCTCGTTGGCGCTGCGCTGGGCCCACCAGGCCCGCCGTTCGTTCCCCGACGGGCAGCTGTACATGGACCTGCGCGGGTTCGACCCGGAAGCGACATCGGCGAGCCCCTCGGAGGTGTTGCACGCCTTCCTGCACGCGTTGCAGGTGCCGGCGCAGCGGATTCCGGCGATGCCGGCCGCGCAGAGCAGCCTCTTCCGCAGCCTGCTCGCCGACCGGCGGATGCTGATCGTGCTGGATAACGCACAGAGCGCCGATCAGGTCCGACCACTCCTGCCCGGCGCGGCAGGGTCCATGGTCGTGATCACCAGTCGGAACCGGCTCAGTAGCCTCACGGTGATCGAGGGCGCCCATCCGATGCACGTGGACCTGCTCACCACCGGGGAAGCGCGCAAGCTGCTGGCGAACCGGCTCGGCGCCGAGCGGGCCGGCGCCGAGCCCGACGCGGTCGACGAGATCATCTCCCACTGCAGCCGGCTGCCGCTCGCCCTGGCCATCGTGGCCGCACGCGCCGCCGCGAACCCCGGATTCCCGCTCGCCGTCATAGCGAACGAGCTGCGGGCCGCCCGTGGTGGGTTGGACGCGTTCGACGGTGATGAGACGTTCACCGGCGTCCGCGCGGTCTTCTCCTGGTCGTATCGGGCGCTCGATCCGCGGGCCGCGCGCCTGTTCCGTCTGCTCAGCTTGCACCCGGGGCCGGACATCGCCGCCCCGGCCGCCGCGAGCCTCGCCGGCGTCCCGGTCCGGGAGGTTCGACCGCTGCTGGCCGCGCTGATCGGGGCGCACCTGCTCTTCGAGCAGAGTCCCGGCCGGTACGGATCCCATGGACTCCTGCGGGCGTACGCCACCGAACTGGCGTCCGTGCACGAGGCGGCGGCCGAACGCGCACAGGCACAACGCCGCCTGTTCGACCACTACCTGCACACCGCTGACCTCGCCAACCGGCTGCTCTACCCGGGCCAGCAGTTGATGTCGCTGGCCGCGCCCGGTCCCGGAGTCGCGGTGGCCGATCTCGCCGTGCCGCCGCAGGCGGTCGCCTGGTTCGCGAGCGAGCAGCGGGTGCTGCTCGGCGTGATCAACCAGGCGGCCGAGAACGGCTTCGACCGACACACCTGGCAGCTGGCCGGGATCCTGACCACGTTCTTCCACCGGTGCGGGCTCTGGCACACCATGGCGGCCACCCAGCAGACGGTGGTCACGGCGGCGAGCCGGATCACCGATTCGGCGGGCCGGGCCCACCTGCACCGCAGCCTGGCTGTCGCGATCGCCGCACTGGGCCGCGACGACGACGCCCAGGCACATCTGGAATTCGCGCTGGACCAGTTCCGCGAGCTGGGCGACTCGAACTCTCAGGCCGACACCCACATGGGGCTGGTCTGGGTGCACGGGCGGCTGGGTCAGCCCGAGCTGGGCCTGTACCACGCCGAGCAGGCGCTGGCGCTCTGGCGGAAGACCGGTCAGCAGTCCGGCGAGGCGAACGCCCTCAACAACATCGGCTGGTGGCACGCCCATCTCGGCCACTACCGGCAGGCGCTGGCCTACTGCGGGGAGGCTCTGACCCTGCACCGCGAGATCGGGGACGACCGGCACGGCGAGGCCGTGACGCTGGACAGCCTCGGGCTCATCCACCATCACCTCGGTCAGCACGACCACGCCGTCGCGTTGTACGAGCAGGCGCTCGAGCGCTACCGCGAGGTGAGCAGCCGCTACTACGAGAGCAGGACGCTGACCCGGCTCGGCGAGCTGCACCTGGCGGCCGGCGATCCGGCGCTCGCCCGCCGGACCTGGCGGAAGGCCCTGGCCATCCTCGACGAACTCACCCACCCGGACGCCGACCAGCTCCGCGACCGGCTCGCCGCACTACCCGAGTGACCTCCGGACGGGTGGGCCGCACGGCACTCGGGTGGGTGGAGTGCTGCGCCCGCTGTCGACACGTCGGATGACATCGGTCGGCACCACGCCGGTCTGCGCACCGGGTCGCCGCAGCATGAAGGCATGGGTCAGGTCCGGCTACTCGTACAGGCGATCCAGCACGGTGTGCGGCAGGGGCCGAAGGCACTACTTCCTTCATTCGCCCCGTGTCCGGCGAACGCTCGATTACCGTACGTAAGCGTGACCACCATTCGGGTTACCCTCGTGGCGCTCGGCGCCATTCTGGCCCTGCCCGCCGTCGCGATCACGCCACCGGCGCGGGCGGCCGCGGCGCCGTACGTGCCCTGTCCGGCGGTTAAGCCGCCGACACCGGCACCGGCCGCCCCGTCTCCGCCGCCGGTCGACCCCGCTCAGCGCGCGGTCGGCGGCGAGGCCCTCGCGACCGCCGGGCTCGCGATCCCGTCCGGCGCGCCTAAGGCGCCGGCGGTCACCGCCACCTCGTGGCTCGTGGCCGACCTCAAGACCGGCGAGGTCCTGGGCGGGTGCGGGCCGCATGAGCACCGGACACCGGCCAGCGTGCAGAAGCTGCTGCTCGCCGCCACGCTGATGCCCCGGCTCGACCCGACCCGGGAGGTGGAGGTGGCGCGGTCCGACCTGCGCGACCTCGATCCGGAGAGCTCGCTGATGGGGGTACGAGCGGGTGGCCGGTACACCGTCGAGGACCTGTGGCTGGGGTTGCTGCTCTGCTCGGGCAACGACGCGGCCAACGTGCTCGCCCGTGTCGGCGGCGGCAGCGCCGGGAGGCAGGGTGGCGTCGACGCGATGAATGAGGAGGCCCGCCGGCTGCGGGCGTACCAGACGCACGCGGCGACCCCCTCCGGCCTCGACGGCCCCGGTCAGTACACGAGCGCGTACGACCTGGCGTTGATCGCACGTGCCACGTTCGCCCGCGAGGACTTCCGGCGGTACATGGCGACCGAGGTGGCGCGGATACCGGCGCGTTCCGGAAGCCCGGCCTTCCAGATCACGCACGACAACACGTTGCTCGGCCACTACCCGGGCACGCTGGGGGGCAAGACGGGCTTCACCGACCTGGCGCGGCAGACGTACGTCGGGGTGGCCGAACGCGGCGGCCGGCGGCTCGCGGTCACCCTCCTGGGCGCGGAGACCGCTCCGCTGGGCAGTCTGGGTGAGGCGACGGCGCTGCTCAACTGGGGTTTCGCGCTTCCGCGTGGCGCGTCCGTCGGCCACCTGGTGGCGCCGGAGGAGAAGAAGTACGACCAACCCGTCGTGCCGGTGAAGGGCGAGCGGGAGGAGGAGACGGCCGAGCCCACCTCGTTGCTGCTGCCGGTCGGCCTCGGTCTCGGCGGCGTGTTCGTCCTGACCGTCGCCCTGGTGGTGATCCCGTGGCGGCGCAGGGCCGGCCGATCGAGGTCCGACCGGCGGTAAGGATCGCGCCGAAACGGCGCGACATGGCCGCCGGCGGGGCCGAGTGTGCCGACCGTTGCCCGGGCATGTGAGGATCCGCGCATGCGTGCGGTGATCTTCGACGAGTTCGGTGCCCGGCCCGAGGTGCGCGATGTTCCCGATCCGGTGCCGCCGCCGGGGGGCGTGGTGGTCAGGGTGGAGGCGACCGGGCTGTGCCGCAGCGACTGGCACGGCTGGCAGGGGCACGATCCCGACATCCACGCGCCGCACGTGCCCGGCCACGAGTTCGCCGGCGTCGTCGAGGCGGTCGGTGCCGGCGTACGCGGGTGGCGGCGCGGCGACCGGGTGACCGCGCCGTTCGTGTGCGCGTGCGGGCACTGCCCGGCCTGCCTCGCCGGTGACCAGCAGGTGTGCGAGCGGCAGACCCAGCCGGGCTTCACGCACTGGGGATCGTTCGCCGAGCACGTCGCGGTGCACGACGCGGAGGTCAACCTGGTCCGGCTCCCCGACGACCTGGGTTACCCGGCCGCAGCGGCCCTCGGCTGCCGCTTCGCCACGGCGTTCCGGGCGGTGGTGGCGCAGGGGCGCGTCGCCGCCGGCGAGTGGGTGGCCGTGCAGGGCTGCGGCGGCGTCGGCCTCTCCGCCGTAATGATCGCCGCGGCGTGCGGCGCGCAGGTCGTGGCGGTGGACGTCTCCCCCGCGGCCCTGGAGCTGGCCCGACGCTTCGGAGCCACGGTCTGCGTGGACGGCAGCGCCCTCACCGGCCCCGGGGCGGTGGCCGCCGCCGTTCGGGAGGCCACCGGCGGCGGCGCCCACCTCTCGCTGGACGCGCTGGGCAGTCACGCCACCTGCGTCGCGTCGATCGAGAGCCTTCGCCGGCGCGGGCGGCACGTGCAGGTCGGGCTGCTGCCCACCGCTCAGGGGCGCCCGGCGCTGCCGATGGATCTGGTGATCGCGTACGAGCTGGAGCTGCGCGGCAGCCACGGCATGCCGGCGCACGCCTATCCGGAGCTGCTGCGGCTGGTCAACGCCGGCGTGCTGCGCCCCGCCGACCTGGTCACCCGCACGATCGGCCTGGACGAGGTGCCCGAGGCGCTGACCACCATGGACCGGCCGGGCTCCGGCGGGATGTGTCTCATCCGGCCCTGGTGATCGTTCCGTGGTCCACCACCTGAGCCGGGCGGGTGTCGATGTCCGGCGTCGGGTTCACACCGACATCGGCGGTGGTCCGACGTAGCCGCTGCTCCACCGGAACCGGTTGCTCGGCTGGGCGTACTCCTCGACGATGTGCGCGACCCAGCCCGCGGTGCGGGCGATCGCGAAGATCACCTCGGCCGCGCCGGGACCCATGCCGGCCGTGTGTGCCAGTACGGCGACGGCGAAGTCGACGTTGGGCCGGCTGCCCCGCCGTACCGCGGTGGTGAGCAGGGCGTCCACGGCACGGCGCAACTCGTCGGGTCCCGGCAGCGGAGCCACCAGGTCGAGGAGAGCGGCCGCGCGCGGGTCGCCGTCCGGGTAGAGCGGATGCCCGAATCCGGGCAGGCCGCCGGTGCGCAGCGATTCGGCGATCGCGGCCGCGGCCCCGTCCCGCAGTGCCGACTCGATCATCCGGTGGACCGTCCCACCCACGGCGCCGTGCATCGGCCCGTCCAGCGCGCCCAGGCCGGCCAGCACCGCGGCGTACGGGTTCGCGCGGGTCGATGCCGCCACCCGTACCGCGATGGTCGAGGCGGCCAGGTCGTGATCGGCGAGCAGGACGAGGGCGGCGTTGAGCGCCCGGAGGCCATCAGCGGTCGCCGGCTCCCGGGTCAGCCGGGGCCAAAGGCGCGCCGCCAGGCTGTCGTCCGCGACCGTCTGCCCGGCGAGGGGCAGCGCGTCGACCATGGTGGCCAGCAGGCCGGGCGCCAGCGCAGCCACGGTGGCCGGTGCCAGGTCGAAGCGGAGCGGATCCATCGCGGCCGCGAGCGCGACGACCACCGGAAGCCGGTCGAAGGTGCGAGCGTGCTCCGGCAGGTGCGCGCTGGCTCGTCTCGCACCTTCGACCGTCTCCGGAGCGGCCACGAAGCCTTCGCCGCGTCGCTCCCCGGTCCAGAGCCACCGGGCGACCTCTTCGAACGGGGTCACCGGGGCGAGCTTCGCGACGTCGACTCCCCGGTAGTGGAGCCGCCCGTAGGCGATCAACGTGGTGGCGGTCCGCATCGTCGCGGCGGTTTCCCGATCCGGCCGCGTCGCCTGGGTGCGGGCGGCCAGCCGCTCGACGTCGGCCAGCCGGAAACGGCTGATCCGCTCGCCGGGGACCTTGATCCGGGCAAGCAACCCTCGGCTGACGTACGCGTAGATCGTCTCTGGCTTGATGCGCAGGCGGTGGGCCACCTCGGCGGTTGTCAGCAGCTGATCTTCCGGCATGTGGTCATGCTCTCATCTTGACTGGATCAATGTTGACCGGGTCGCCCGGTGGACGTGAGGCTGCCCGCATGGCTGACACCACCATCACCGTTCCCCGGGGCCTCGCCGGCGTCGTCGTCACCGACACCACGATCGGCCGCGTCCGTGGCCGTGAGGGCTTCTACCACTACCGGCAGTACTCGGCGATCGACCTCGCCGAACGCCGCACACTCGAGGACGTCTGGGCGCTTTTGATCGACGGCTCCCTGCCGGCGGAGCCGAAGGCCCTGCATCGGGAGATCGCGCCGCTGCGGCACGTACCGCCGGCGGTCGCCGCCGCGCTGCCCGGCATCGCCGCCGCCTGCTCGTCACCGGATCCCATGGGTGGGCTGCGTGCCGCGCTCGCGGTCGCCGGGCTCGCCGCCGGCGCCCGCCCGCTGTACGACACCTCGCCGGCCGAGCGCCGGGCGCAGGCCATGGCGCTCTGTGCGCTCACGCCCACCCTGCTCGCGGCGCTGTACCGTCTGCGGGCCGGTCTGGAGCCGATCGCGCCGCGCGACGACCTGCCGCACGCGGCCAACTACCTATACATGATCAGCGGTGTGGAGCCGTCCGAGCCGCAGGCGCGTGCCATCGAGCGTTACCTCATCGCGACCGTGGACCACGGCTTCAACGCCTCCACGTTCACGGCGCGGGTCATCGCCTCCACCGGCGCCGACCTGTACGCGTGCATCGGCGGCGCGCTCGGCGCGCTCTCCGGCCCCCTGCACGGCGGCGCCCCGAGCCGGGCCCTCGACACCCTCGACGCGATCGGCACCGTCGACCGAGCCGACGCCTGGTTGCGCGCGCGCATCATCGGCGGTGAGCGGATCATGGGATTCGGGCACCCGATCTACCGCACGGAGGACCCCCGGTCACGGATGCTCAAGGGCATCGCGCGGGAGCTCGGCGGAGACCTGGTGGACTTCGCTGTGGCGGTCGAGGAGCGGGTGCTGTCGCTGCTGGCGGAGCTCAAACCCGGGCGGGAGCTGCACACCAATGTGGAGTACTACGCGGGCGTCGTCATGCAGCTGTGCGGCCTGCCCCGGGAGATGTTCACGCCCACCTTCGCGACCAGCCGGGTCATCGGCTGGTGCACGAACGTGCTGGAGCAGGCGGAGGACTCGAAGATCATCCGGCCGGACTCGCGGTACGTGGGTCCCCGCGCGCCGCAGCCACTGCCCTGAGACCGCCGAGCCGATCGAGGCGCCCCGGCGGTGATCGGGCGGTCGCCACCCGTACACGCGGCGACCGCCCGGTACGCGGAGTCCTCGCTGCCCCGGCCGCAGCGTGGACATCGCCTGGCCCCGCGGGCCTAATCGGTGAACCGCGAGGCCACGGCGATGACGAGCAGCAGCGGCGCGATCAGCAGCACCGGCGCCCACGCGGTCAGGTGGAGCGCGACCAGGGCGCCGACGGCCGCACCGGCCATGAGGGCCAGCAGGACCTGGGCCTTCGGTCGCAGGATGGGCCAGGGGCTTCGGGCGGCGACTCCGCCGATCAGGCTCGTGAGGGTGCCGGTCAGGTAGGTGGAGGAGAGACCCGGGACGCCGAACCGCTGGATGGCGCTGCTCTGCACGCCGAGCGCCGCCGCCGACAGCATCAGCAGCATGAGGTCGACGCGTTCCGAGTGTTCGGGAAGGTTGACCTCCCAGACGACGAGGAAGACGACGAACAACAGCAGTTCCAGGATGAGCGCCCGGTTGACCCGGCGCGGCCACACCGGATCGTCCGGTTGCGCGGAACCGGCGAGCCGGGCGCCCGCGAGGACACCGGCGATGAAGCTCAGGATGGCGCAGCCGGAGGTCACGGCGAGTTCGGCGTTGCCCCGGCCCGCCGAGAGGCCCAGCAGGACCATGTTGCCCGTCATGACGCTGGAGAAGGCGCCGCCGAGGGAGAGGAAACCGACGGCGTCGGCGCTCCCGGTCAGAAAGGTGAGTACGACGACGAGGGCGTGTCGTCGCCGCAGAAGATCGGCCGGCACCGTCGTGGCGACGCGGGGGCCTTTGACGTCTCGCTCTGTTCTCGGCACTGTCGACTGCCCTCCACAGATTGTTCTTCGTATACGCTTCGCGTGGACGTTCACGGAGAGGCGGTCGGGTTGGCTGGAGACCTGCGGGGCAAACTCGGTGCTCAACACCTGCCGCTACGCGACCAGGTCCTCGTCGCGCTGCGGACCGCCATCATCAACGGCGACTACCTCCCCGGCGAGCGACTCACCGAGGACCGGCTGGCCGAGGACTTCGGCGTTTCCCGTAACCCGGTCCGCGAGGCGTTGCGGGTCGCGGAGGCGGAAGGTTTCGTCGTGATCCTGCCGCGGCGCGGGGCGGTGGTCGCCTCCCCGAGCAGCGGCAACGTCGCGGACATGTTCGCCGTCCGCGAGCGGCTGGAGGCGTTGGCCGCCCGGCTGGCGGCCGAGCGGGCGACCGCGGCGGACGTGGCCGCGCTGCGGGCGCTGCTGGACGAGGGTCGTGAGGCGACGCAACGGCAGGACCTGCGCCGGGTCGCCGAGCTGAACAGCGCCCTGCACCTGCGGATCCTCCAGATCAGCGGCAACCCCTGGCTGTCGTCGATCGCCAAGGCGCTGTACCTCCATGTTCAGTGGGTCTTCCGGCTGGGTGCCGCGGAACGGGCCCCGCACTCGTGGGCCGAGCACATCCAGCTGGTCGACGCGATCGAGTCCGGTGACGGCGAGCGGGCCGAGCTGGCGGCTCTCGCCCACCTCGGGGCCGCCTACGCGGCGGCGCACGAGAACGCCGAGGGCGGCTACCAGGCCCGCTGACCGTAGGGCCTGTCTCACAGGACCGTGCCCGAGTGCGCCGGCCCCGGGCGACGACCGGCGGCGTTGGCGGGACGCCGGATACCACACGGTATCCGGACGAACCTCCGCCTCGCCGGGCCGCCGCCCGGGCCTCGGCTCGGGCGAGCCCTGCGACACAGGCCCTAGCGGCCGCAGGCGTAGCCCTGCATGCCGCGCGGGTTCGCCCCGGCCGCGAGCAGACCGGTGCGGGGATCGCGAGTCACCGCACACAGCCGTCCCAGGCTCCACGGGTCGGAGAGCCGCACCTCGTGCCCGTACGCCCGCAACGTCGCCAGCGTGTCCTCGTCGAGCCGGTCCTCCACCACCAGCACGCCGGGCTCCATGCCGCGCGGGTAGAACGACCCAGGCAGGCTCATCGTGTGCCAGGCGGGAGCGTCGATCGCCTCCTGCAGCGATCGGCCGCCGACGAGGTGGCGCAGCAGGAACAGCAGCTGCCACTGGTCCTGCTGGTCGCCGCCGGGCGTGCCGCACGCCATGACCGGCTCACCGTCACGGTGCACGAGGGTCGGGCTGAGCGTGGTGCGCGGGCGGCGTCCGGGAGCGAGCGACGAGGAGAGCCCCTCCTCGAGCCAGAACATCTGGAGCCGGCTGCCGAGGGGGAAGCCCAGCTCCGGGATGGTGGGTGAGCTCTGCAGCCAGCCACCGCTCGGGGTCGCGGAGATCATGTTGCCCCAGCGGTCGACCACGTCGACGTGGCAGGTGTCGCCGCGGGTGACGCCGTCCGACTTGACCGTCGGCTCACCCGTCGTGGCGTCGGTCGTGTCGACCAGACGCCCCGCGCCCCGCAGTACGTGGTTCGACAGCCGTGGGTCGGCTCCGTCGGGGCGCCCCGGGCGCAGCTCCGTCGACGCCCGCTCCCCGATCAGGGCGGCCCGTTCCCGGGCGTACTCCCGCGACAGGAGCGCCTTCGCGGGCACGTCGGCGCCGTCGCCGTACCACGCTTCGCGATCGGCGAAGGCGAGCTTGAGCGCCTCGGCCTGGGCGTGGATCCCGGCCGCTGTCGACGGGTCGTACGCCGCGTCGTCGTCGAGCGCGTCGAGGATCGACAGGGTCTGCAACAGCACCGGCCCCTGGCCCCAGAACCCGGTCTTCGCCACCGTGTACCCGTGCCAGTCGAGGGTGACCGGCTCCTCCCAGCTGGCGGAGTAGGCAGCCATGTCCGTACCGGTCACGAGGCCGGCGTGCGGGCTTCCGCTGGAGTCCTGGAACGGTTTCCGGCTGAACGTGTCGACGGCCTCGGCGACGAAGCCTTCCCGCCAGGCGCGGCGTGCGGCCTCGATCTGCGCCTCCCGGTCCGCCCCGGCCGATTGCCCGGTCTCGACCAGTTTGCGCAGCGTCTGCGCGTACGCCGGGTTGGTGAACCGTTCCCCCGCGGCCGGCGGCCTGCCGTCACGCAGCCAGAGCTGCGCGGAGGTGGGCCAGTGCTCCTCGAACAGTTTCCGCACCGCCGCCACGGTGTCCCCGACCCTGGCGACCAGCGGGTGGCCGGTGGCGGCGTAGCCGATCGCCGGATCCAGCACCTCCGCCAGCGGGAGCGTGCCGTGGTCGCGCAGCAGCAGGAGCCAGGCGTCCACGGCGCCGGGGACGGCCGCGGCGAGGGGGCCGGCGCCGGGGATGAGGTCCATCCCGAGCGACCGGAAGTGCGCGATGGTCGCGCTCGCCGGGGCCGGTCCCTGCCCGCACAGCACCTTCGGTGTCGGATCCTGGGCCGTCGCCACGATGGCCGGCACCTCGCCGCCCGGCCCGTTGAGGTGCGGTTCCACGACGTGCAGGACGAACCCGGCGGTGACCGCGGCGTCGAAGGCGTTCCCACCGCGTTCGAGGATCCCCATCGCCGCCTGGCTGGCGAGCCAGTGCGTCGACGACACCATCCCGAAGGTGCCCTGCAGCGTCGGCCTGGTGGTGAACGTCATGACAACACCTCATTCGTCTCTGCGGCCCGGACGTCGGGCCGCGTGCCGTCCGGCTGGACCAGGTGGCAGGCCGCCACGCCGTCGCCGAACTCGACCTGTGCCGGCACCTCCGTGGCGCACCTGTCGAACGCCAGTGGGCACCGGGTACGGAAGCGGCAGCCCGACGGCGGGTCCAGCGCGGAGGGCAGGTCGTCGCCGAGCAGCACCTGCTGGCGCTGCCGCTGGCGCTCCGGATCGGCCACCGGTGCGGCGGACAGGAGCGCCTGGGTGTAGGGGTGCGCCGGCCGGGCGAAGATCTGCTCCCGCGGGCCTTTCTCGACCAGTTGGCCGAGGTACATCACGGCGATGTCGTCGGCGAGGTACTCGACGGCGGACAGATCGTGGGTGATGAACAGACAGGCGAACCCGATGTCGCGCTGGAGGTCGGCCAGGAGGTTGAGCACGGCCGCCTGGACGGAAACGTCGAGCGCACTGGTGGGTTCGTCCGCGATGAGCAGCATCGGCTCGGAGATCAGGGCCCGGGCGATGCTGACCCGTTGGCGCTGTCCGCCGGAGAGCTCGTGCGGATAGCGACGGGCGACCTCGGCGCGCAGGCCCACCCGGCCGAGTTCCGCGGCGACGCGCGCCTCCCGGTCACGCCGGGAGATCAGCCGCCCGGACAGGCGCAGTGGCTCGGCCACGATGTCGCCGACCAGCATGCGTGGATTCAGCGAGCCGGCCGGGTCCTGGAACACGATCGACACGTCGCTGCGATGCCGGCGTAGCTGCCGGCGGGACAGGTGCGTGACGTCCGCCCCGGCGATCCGTACGACGCCCGAGGTGGGTTCCACGAGCCGCACCACGCACCGGCCCACTGTCGACTTGCCGGATCCGCTCTCCCCCACCAGCGCGGTGACCCGGCCGCGCGGAATCGCGAGGGAGACGCCGTCCACGGCCCGGA
Source organism: Micromonospora sp. NPDC005367 (assembly GCF_040606825.1). Lineage (NCBI taxonomy): Bacteria > Bacillati > Actinomycetota > Actinomycetes > Micromonosporales > Micromonosporaceae > Micromonospora > Micromonospora sp. NPDC005367. The sequence continues at coordinate 87,626 of NZ_JBEXFP010000007.1, forward strand.
CCGGCCCGAAGTGCATCACGAGGTCCTCGAGTTCGAGGGCGTTCTCCTGGGACGTCATGCGGTCGCCTCCTCGACGTGCGTCCGCGGGGCCGGGCAGGGATGCCAGCAGGCCGCGACGTGATCGATGATCGCCGGTCGCACCGCCTCCAGCGGCGGCGAGGCCTCCCGGCAGCGCGCGTCGGCGGCCGGGCAACGGTCGGCGAACGTGCAGGCGTCCGGCTGGGTGGACAGGACCGGCACGAGGCCCGGGATCTCCTGCAGACGCTGGGTGCCGGCGTGCACTCCCGGTGTCGGCGAGGCCGACAGGAGCCCGGCCGTGTACTGGTGGTACGGGAACGCGAACAGGTCGGTGACGGGTGCCCGTTCCACCACCCGCCCGGCGTACATCACCACGACACGGTCGGCGATGTCCGCGATCACGCCGAGGTCGTGGGTGATGATGAGGATGCTCGTGCCGAGCCGGTCACGCAGATCCCGCAGCACCTGGAGGATCCCGGCCTGCACCGTGACGTCCAGGGCGGTGGTCGGTTCGTCGGCCACCAGCACCTTGGGGCCGCAGGCCACCGCCATCGCGATCATCACCCGCTGGCGCATGCCGCCGGAGAGCTGGTGCGGATAGTTGTCGACCCGCGTCGCGGCGGACGGGATGCCGACGAGGGACAGCAGTTCGACGGCGCGCGCCCGGGCCGCGCGACCGGACATCCGTTCGTGGACCTGGAGCACCTCGCCGATCTGACGTCCCACGGTGAGCACCGGGTTCAGCGACGTCATCGGCTCCTGGAAGATGTACGCGATCTCCTTGCCGCGTACCCGGCGCAGCACCGACTCCCGGGTGCCGATCAGTTCGGTCCCCTGCAGTCGTACGGACCCGGTGACCCGGGCGCTGCCGGGAAGCAGCCCGGCGATGCTCATCGCCGTGACGCTCTTGCCGCAGCCCGACTCGCCCACCATTCCGACGATCTCCCCGGGGGCGAGATCGAGGCTCACCCGGTCGACCGCCGAGACGGTCCCGCCCTCGGTGCGGAAGGCGACCGACAGGTCACGCACCTCCAGGACGGGTGCGTCGGCGACGCTCGACTGGGTGCCGGAGCGTTCGGCCGTGGTCATCGCCGGTCTCCCTTCGGGTCGAGGGCGTCCCGCAGGGCGTCGCCGAAGACGTTGAACGCCAGCGCCAAGCCCATGATCACAACGCCGGGAAGGACTGCCGCCCACGGTGCGCGGGCGGCGAACTGCTGGGCGGTGGCGAGCATGGTGCCGAGGCTGGGTGCTGGCGGCTGGATGCCGAGGCCCAGGAACGACAGCACCGCCTCGCCCAGGATCGCGACCGGGATGGCGACCGTGGCCTGCACGAGGATGACCGACGTGGCGTTGGGCAGGATGTGCCGGGCGAGCACCCACAGGTCGCTCGCGCCGTCCACGATGGCGGCGGCGACGAAGTCGAGCGACTTGAGCCGCAGGGTGTCCGAACGCACCACCCGGATCACGCCCGGGATCTGTGCGATCCCCACGGCCACGGCGGCGTTGGTGAGGCTGGCGCCGCGAATGGCGGCCAACCCCACCGCCATGATCAGAAACGGAAACGCGAGGAGCAGATCGGTGAACCGTGAGATGACCGCGTCCCAGGCCCGGAAGTATCCGGCGGCGAGCCCGAGTGGCACACCGATCACCAGGGACGTGGCCACCGCGAGGATCGCCACCTCGAGGGAGGCCCGCGCCCCGAGCATGATGCGGGACAGGACATCCCGGCCGAGGTCGTCGGTGCCCAGCACGTGCCCGGGGGTGCCCGGGGCAGCGAACGTGTGACCGAAGTCGGTCTGCTCGACGGCGTACGGCGCGATCCACGGTGACAGCAGGGCGATGATCGCCGCGAGCGCCAGCACGACGAAGCTCACGACGGCGAGCGGGTTTCGGCGCAGCCGGCGCAGGACCCGGGTTCGTCGGGTGAGGCCGGCCGGGGCGGTGTCCACGGTCGGAACGCTGAGGACTGTCATGCCGGGTCCCCCGTCACTCGGATGCGCGGGTCGATGACGGAGTAGAGCAGGTCGACGAGAAAATTGATCACGATGTAAGCGGCCGCGGTGAGCAGGACGACGGCCTGGATCACCGGATAGTCCCGCTGGAAGACCGCGTCGATGGTCATCTTGCCGAAGCCGGGCAGCCCGAAGATCTGCTCGGTGACCACCGCGCCCGATATGAGCCCGCCGAGCTGGAGGCCCACGATCGTCACCACCACGATGAGGCTGTTGCGCAGGGCGTGGTGGGTGATGACCGCTCGTGGCCGGAGTCCCTTCGCCTTCGCCGTCCGCACGTAGTCGGAGGAGAGGGAGTCCAGCATGGCCGACCGGGTCTGCCGCATGATGATCGCGGCGAGACCGGTGCCGAGGATGACGGCCGGCAGGATGAGGTGGTGCAGGTTGTCCACGGGGTTGTCCAGCAGCGGCACGAATCCGGAGGCGGGGAAGAGCCCCGTCGCCACGGAGAGGTAGAGGATCGCGAGCAGCGCGAGCCAGAAGTGCGGCACCGACAGCCCGACCAGCGCCAGGCCGTTGGCCAGCCACTCGGCGGGGTGCCCGCGGCGTACTGCCGCGAGCACCCCGGCGCCGACGCCGAGCGCGGTGGCGATGAGGATGGCGAGGACGGCGAGTTCGACCGTCACGGGCAGGGCGGTGCTGAGCATCGAGGACACCGGTATCCCGGTCCGGATCGACTCCCCGAAGTCACCTTGGGCCGCGCGTCCCACGTACTGGACGAACTGGAGCGGCAGCGGCTGGTCCAGCCCGTAGTGGTGCCGGATCGCCTCCAGCGCCTCGGGTGAACGGTCCTCCCCGGCCAGCGCGAGCGCCGGGTCGCCGGGGAGGGCACGTACGCCGAGGAACACCACGATCGTCGACAGGAGCAGGGTCAGCGCGGACTGCCAGGCGCGCGTGATCAGATACCGGGCCACAGTTGACCTACTTGGTGAATCCGGCGAAGGCCGCGCGGATCACGCCGTCGGGGAAGACCTGCAGACCCTGGATCTTGTTGGAGAAGGCGGTCAGGTTCCGCTGCCGGTACAGGTAGATCAGCGCGTCGTCCTGCTGGAGAAGCGTCACCGCCTGCCCGTAGAACTTCTTGCGCTCCTCGGTGTCGTTGGTCTGGCGGGCCTGCGTCAGCAGGTCGTCGAGCTGCGGGTTGCTGTAGCCGGCGACGTTCTGGCTGGCCCGGGTGCCGACGAAGTTGGTGATGTTGGCGTCCGGGTCGATGCGCCCGCTCCAGCCCAGCTGCAGCAGCTCGAAGTTGCCGCGGTCCTGCTCGTCGAGGAGGGAGGAGTACTCGACCGGGTTGATCTTCAGGTCGAAGCCACCCTCCTTGACCATGGCCTGCAGGGCCTGCACCAGGCGCAGGTTGTCGGGCGTGTTCGACGCGAGGATCGTCACCGGGTAGGGAGTCTTGACGCCGGCCTCGGCGAGCAACTGCTTCGCCTTGGCAGGGTCGTGCGCCGGGCAGTTCTGCGCCTCCGGCGACGAGAACGGGCTCGCGGGGGAGATGGGCGAGCAGGCCTCGGCGTGGATGCCGTTGAAGACCGCCTGCACCAGCGCCTTCCGGTCGATGGCGTGCTCGAAGGCCTGCCGGATCTTCGCGTTCTGCGCGATGGGCCGGTCGATGCTCTTCGGTGCGGCGCCGACCCCGTCGACGTTGCCGATGTTGAAGGTGAGGCCCTGGTAGCCGAGGGACTGCGATTGCAGGACGGTGAGCGCGGAGTCCTGCTGCAGCGCGGCGACGTCCTGGGTGGAGACGGTGTCGGCGACCTGAGCATCGCCGGAGCGCAGGTTGGCGGCGCGGATGCTCGCGTCGCTGAGGATGCGCCAGGTGATGCCGTCGAGGTGCACCTTCGAGGCGTCGTAGAAGTTCGGGTCCCGCACGACCTCGATGGAGTTCTGCGGTACCCGCTTGGCGAACTTGAACGGGCCGACGCAGACCGGAGCGGAGGCGAAGTCGTCGCCTAGGGTCTGCAGCGCCTTCGGGCTCATGATCATGCCGGCGCGGTCGGCGAGCGCGCCGACCAGGGGTGCGAACGGTTGCTGCAGTCGGATGACCACGGTGTGGGCGTCCGGCGTGTCGACGCCCGCGACCGGGCCGAGTTCGCTCTTGCGCGCCGAACGGGCGTTGCTCAGGTGCCGCTCGATGGTGGCCTTCACGGCGGCGGCGTCGAACTGCGTTCCGTCGGCGAAGCGCACGTTCTCGCGCAGCGGGATGGTCACGCTCTTGCCGTCGCTGCTGGTGGTGGGGAGCGCGGTCGCCAGCTGCGGTACGACCTGCGCCTTCTCGTCGACGTCGTAGAGCTTCTGGCACATTGCCTGGAAGACGTAGCGCGAGTAGAGGCTGCGCGACAGGGTCGGGTCGAGCGCGTCGGGTTCGGCGGAGAGCGCGATGACCAGGTTGCCGCCGTCGCGCACGGTGGCCGGGTCGGCCGGGGTGCCGAACGAGTCCTGGCCCGCCGACTGGTTTCCACCCGAGCCGGTGCCGCCCCCGCCTTCCGAGACCGGCGAGCACGCCGCGACCGTGCAGGCCACGGCGACCGCGGCCAGCGCGACCCGGAGTGGACGGAGCCTCGGCAGGCTCGGTTCGCGGAAGGGGAGGTTCGTCATTTGAGAGCTCCTCATGTGGGCGATTCGGGGAGCGTATGTTGTATACGAAGACAGCGCAAGACCTCCTTCGATGGCCGCTCGGGCACTGAGCGTGCATGGCCAATCCCGGACAAAACGGGTGGCCAGGAGGGATTTAGTCGTTCACCGTCTCCGCGGCCCGGCGTACGTCGTCGAGCAGGATCTCCATGTCCCGCCGCGTCGTGCGGTAGTTGAGCACACAGCCGCGCAGGGCGAAGCGACCGTTGACGGACGCGTTGGACAGGTAGGAGCCGCCGGCCTGTTGCAGCGCCACCATGATGCGCTCGTTGAGGCCGTCGAGCCGCTGCTCGTCCGACTCGGACCGTGGTTCGTCACGCAGGGCCCGGGGCAGGTAGCGGAAGCAGACGATCGAGAGCCCGACCGGGGCGACGAGCTCGAAGTCGTCGCTCGCGTCGACGAGCTCCCCCAGATGGCGGGCGCAGTCGAGGTTCGCCTCGATCGCCTCGCCCAACGCCCGGGAGCCGGCGTGGGCCAGCAGCATCCACACCTTGAGCGCCCGGAAACGCCGAGAAAGGTCGGGGCCGTAGTCCCAGAACGCGAACGCCTCGGCAGACTCGGTCTGGGTGACCCGGGTGTAGTCGGCGTCGAGCCGGAAGGCGGCCCGCGCGGCCTCGGGGTCGCGGTAGATGAGACAGCCGCAGTCGGCGGGCAGGTAGAGCCACTTGTGCGGATCGAGCGCGATCGAGTCGGCCTCCGCCACCCCGTCGAAGAGCGACCTGGCCGACGGGGCCAGCCGGGCGAAGCCGCCGTAGCAGCCGTCGACGTGCATCCACAGCCCGTAGCGGCGGGCGACCGCCCCGATCTCACGAAGCGGGTCGACCGCGCCGGTGACCACGGTGCCCGCGTTCGCCACCACGCAGAACGGCTCAGCACCCGCCGCCCGGTCCTGCTCGATGGCCTGCACGAGCGCGTCGACGTCCATCCGGAATCGGGCGTCGACCGGGATCTCGCGCACGTTGGCGCGCCCGATGCCGAGCAGCGCCGCCGCCTTGTGCACCGAGTGGTGGGTCTCGGTGGAGACGTACACACGCAGTGGCGCGGGATGCGCGCTCGCGCCCTGCATGGCGACCGCGTCGCCGCAGTGACGGTGCCGGGCGGCGGCCAGCGCCGTGAAGTTCGCCATCGACCCGCCGCTGGTGAACAGCCCGCCGGCGCTCGGATCGCAGCCCAGCGCCTCCTTGATCCAGCCGATCGTGAGGTGCTCCAGCTCGGTGGGGGCGGGTGCCGACCGCCACGCGGGCAGATTCGCGTTCAGCGCCGACGCGAGGAAATCGGCGACTGCGGCGACCGCGGTGCCCGGCGCCGAGACGTACCCGAAGAAGCGCGGATGGCCGTTGTGCCGGCTCCCCGGCACGATCACCTCGCGGAAGACGTCGAGCAGGTCGGCGAAGTCGCGTCCGTCGACGGGCAGCGGTTCGGTGAGCCGCTGCTTCAGTTCGGCGGCGGAGGTATTCGGTGTGATGGGCAGGTCGCGGATCGACTCGGCATAGGCGGCAGCCCACTCCACGGCCGCCGTACCCATGTCGCGGATCCGCGCACCCGAGGGATCCAGGGCGGAATCGACCCGGGACTCAGCAGGAGTGGCAGTCATGTCGGGCACAGTAGTACTTCGATGGGACAGTCGGGGTACACCTGCTCGGCCCGCGAGAACACGGGCCGCACCGAGGCGTTCTTCCCGTGCGGCCGGGCCTCCTCACTGGCCGGTCAGGTCGCCGGATAGGTGTCGAGCAACCCGCACATTCCGTGCCGGCCCCGCTCGTGCGGCTCGGCGAACCGATGGACCACCGGGTCGGCCAGGTGTGCCGCCTCGCCGCGGGAGAGCGCGTCGAGCTGGCGGCCGGTCTCGGTGGCCGCCCGCAACGCGCCGCTCAGCCATCGCGCTCGCCAGGTGTCGACGAACGGCCGGACGAGGCGGACGGCGGCGCGGTGGAAGTCGCGCAGCGGAGCGAGGTCGCCGTCGTTCGCGGCCGCCCGGAGTCGCTCGAATCCGCGTACGGCGAGGTCACGGCGAGCGTACGCGGCAGTCAGGTCGGTACCGGGTGCTCCCCCGCCGGGCAGCGCGGTGGCCGCCGCGTAGGTCGCCGGGTCGGCGAGGTGCTGCGGCGGCAGGGTCAGCACCGCGTCACCCGCCTCCGGCAGGCCGCTGTTCTGCATGAGGACCACGATCTGCAGGTTGCCGTGGTTGACCAGCCGGTGGATCGTGCCGGGGCCGAAGCAGACGACCGCCCCGGGTCGCAGCCGGGTCTCGCGGTACCCGGCGAGGGTGAGGGTCTGCACGAGCCCGGCGCCGGCCACCACCACGTACGCCTCGGCGCAGCACAGGTGCAGGTGCGGTGTGCCGCCGGCCTCCCCGTCGGGCGCGACCGTGTCGTAGACGCAGAGCCGGGACACGCCGATCCCGCCGGGCAGGGGCATGGACGGCCCTCCGCTGTGACCGGTCATCAGCTCGCCTTTCAGGTACGTCGATGAACCGTCTCCCCTCCCCTGCGGCGCGCCCGACAGGGGGCGCGGGCGCCGGGCGGGCCGGATGGTTCAGTGGTTGGCGCCCGCGCCGAGCAGCCCGCGGATCTGGGTGGCGAGCCGGTCGAACCGCTCGTCCGACATGATCTGCGCGTAGTCACGTTCGGGTGGGATGTCGACCGGGAAGGTGCGCACGATCCGCCCCGGCCGCGGGCTCATCACCTCGACGCGGGTGCCGAGGAAGACCGCCTCGGCGATGGAGTGGGTGACCAGCAGGACGGTGGTGCCGGTGTCGCGCCAGATGCGGTTCAGCTCGGTGTTGAGCTGCTCGCGGGTCAACGCGTCGAGCGCGCCGAACGGCTCGTCCATGAGCAGCACCGGCGGCTGGTGCAGCAGCGCCCGGCACAGCGCCACCCGTTGCTGCATGCCACCCGAGAGCTCGTGCGGCAGCGCCTCCTCGAAGCCGGTCAGGCCGGTGAGCCCGATCAGTTCGTCCGCCCGGCGGGCCGCCGCCGACCGGTCCAGGCCGCGCATCTCGGCCTGGAGCAGGATGTTCCTGCGTACGCTGCGCCACTCGAGCAACGCCGGTCGCTGGAAGACGAATCCGATGTCCTGCTGCGGCCGGCGTACGGAGCGGCCGAACAGGCTCACGGTACCGCTGGTGGCCGGCACCAGACCGGCGACGACCTTGAGCAGGGTGGACTTCCCGCAGCCGGACGGGCCGACGATGGTGACGAACTCGCCGGGTTCGACCCGCAGGCTGATGTCGGTCACGGCGGTCGTCCGGGATCGCTTGGACTCGAACCGGACCGTCAGGCCGGTGATGTCGACGGCGGCGCCGGTCAGCGTCGACGCACTGGTGGACATGTCGGCCTCACCCCTCGTCGCCGTAGGAGCCGTCCCAGTACGTCGACGGGCCGCCCGCGTTCTCGAGGCCGGCGTACCGGCTCATCAGGCCGATGGTCTCGGTCCACTTCGCCTCCGGATTGGCCCCCGGCGCGCCACCGGCGTCGATCTCGAGCAGCGGCACGGCCAACGTGAGCTGCTCGACGAGCACTGGCTCGTCCGGCTCGTTCTCGGCCAGCTCGGCCATGGCGTCCGTGGCGCCGGGGATGTCCTTGGCGGATTCGGCCCAGGACCGCTGGGTGGCGCGGGTGAACGCGCGTACCAGGTCCGCGTCCTCGCGCAGGGTGTCCTCGTGGACGACGAGCCCGGTGCCGAGCATGTTCATTCCCCAGTCGGCGTAGAGCAGGTAGTCGACCTGCTTGCCCGTGCGCGCCTCGATGGTGGGCGCCTGGTCGTGGAAGAAGCCCTGGATCGCGTCCACCCGACCCTCGGCGAGCGCGGCGATCTTGCCGGCGGCGTCGAGGTTGACGACCTCGACGTCCGACTCGGCCAGGCCGTTGGCCTTCAGCCAGGCGGGGAAGGTCGCGTAGATGGCGTCGCCCGGTGTGCCGCCGACGGTCTTGCCCTTGAGGTCGGCGGGCGACTTGATGCCGCTGTCGGCGAGGAACTCGATGGAGGCGGGTCCCTTCTGCAGGAACACGCCGATGCTCTTGACCTTCATGCCGCTGGCGATGCCCTTGAGCAGTGGCGGGGTGTCCGCCCAGCCGAAGTCGGTCTGCTGTTGCGCCACCGCCTGGATGGTCTTGCCGGAGCCGCCGCCGGCGCTGATCGTCAGGTCGATGCCCTCGGCGTCGTAGAAGCCCTTCTTCAGGCCGTAGTAGAAGGGGGCGTGCTCGCCGTAGGGCACCCAGTTGAGGGTGAGGGTCAGCTTCGTCCGGCCGTCGGCGGTCGTCTGCCGCTCGCCGCCGGCGCCGCACGCGCCGAGCGATCCCAGCAACAGGAGTGCGACGGCCGTGATTGCGAGACGTCTCATGCGTGGTGCCTCCTGGAGCACCCGGTGGGTGCCGGCGTGGGTGTTCGTGGTCAGGACGTGGCGAGCGGTACGCCGCCGCGACGGCTGGCGTGCCACGGGATGAGCAGCGCCTCGGCGACCTCGACGGCGACGAAGAGCACGATGCCGATCAGCGACATCAGGAACAGGTCGGCGAAGAGCAGAGCGGCGTCCAGGTTGCCGTTGGCCACCAGCAGTACGTAGCCGAGGCCCTCCTTGGCGCCGACGAACTCGCCGACGACCGCGCCGACGACGGCCAGCGTGACGGCGACCTTCAGCCCGGACATCAGGTGCGGCAGCGAGTTGGGAAACCGGATCTTGCGGAAGGTCCGCCACGGCCCGGCGCCCATCGTGGCGGAGAGGTCGAGCAGCTCCGGGTCGGTCGATCGCAACCCGGCCACCCCGGAGATGACCACCGGGAAGAAGGCGATGAGCACGGCCAGCACGATCTTCGGGGTGAGACCAACGCCGAACCAGGCGACGAGCAGCGGCGCGATCGCGATCTTCGGGATGACCTGCGCGAAGAGGACGATCGGGTAGACGGCCTTCTCCAGGGTGCGGGAGTAGACGATCAGGACAGCGGTGCCGAGGCCCAGCAGGGCGGCGAGGACGAAGCCGATGACGGTCTCGTAGAGCGTCACGTACGTGTTGCGCATCAGGAACGACCAGTCCTCGGTCATGGTCGCCCAGACCTGGCCGGGGGTGGGCAGCAGATAGTTGGGCAGGTACTCGCGTTCGGCGACGAACCACCAGCCGGCGAAGAACGCGGCGAGCAGCAGCGCCGGCCGCCAGAGCGGTTCGAGGAGGCGCACCAGGCGCGCGGCCGGCCGGGTGCCGAGCGGCGCGGGCGGGTCGCCCGCCGACGCGGCGACGGGCGGAGGCTCCGCCGCCGGTACGGGCCCCGGCCGGTCGTCCGTGGCCGGGCCGGCGCTCTGCTCGGCCGCTGGGTATGGCACGGGCACTCCTCCTCGATGTCGCGACGCCGCCGCCGGGCGGCTGTGGGTACGGCCCACCTGACGTCGCGGAAAGGGCTTTCCCGAGGTGATCCATCCGACCGTAACGACCCTCGCCAGGCCCGTCAACGGTTCCCGAAGGCCGATGTTCATATGACGCTTGTGAATGCCTCAAAGCAATCATCGACCCGCGGGCGGTCGGCCGCCAACCGATGCCGGCCCGCCCTCCGGCCGGGCCGCGCGCACCCGGCGGCCGGTCCCGCCAGCGCGCCGACAGGTGGCCGCCGCCCCGCGAGCCGCGATGGGTGTCCGGCAGGCCGGCCACCTCGAAAGCGGTGGTCTGAACATTGACCGATCGGAATGGCTCTCGTAGGGTGGGACGGCGGCTGGAAAGCGCTTTCCGACTCCCGTCCCGTTTTAGGAGCGCGTGCATGAGACGCCAACGCCAGCTAGTTCTCGCCCTGCTCACGGCAATCACCCTCCTGGTGACGAGCGCCGTGACGACCAGCGCGAGCGCGGCGACCACCACCGCCACCTCGTTCCGCGTACTGGTCTTCTCCAAGGTCACGGAGGTTCACCACGACTCGATCCCCGCCGGCGTCGACGCCATCCGGAAGCTCGGCGCACGCCATCGCTTCGCCGTCGAGGCGACCGACGACGCGGGCGCGTTCACCGACGCCAACCTCGCACGGTTCGACGCCCTCGTGTTCAACAACACCAGCTCCACCCCACAGTCCGGTGATCTGCTCGACGCCGACCAGCGAGCCGCGCTGCAGCGGTTCATCCGGGCCGGCGGCGGCTGGGTCGGTCTGCACGCCGCATCGGCGAGCGAGCGCGACTGGGACTGGTACGAGGGCCTGGTGGGGGCCATCTTCGACAACCACCCGGACTTCTCCGCCACCGGCGGGACCTTCCCGGGCCGGATCAAGGTTCTCGACCACGCCCACCCCTCCACCAAGGACCTGCCGGAGCTCTGGGAGCGCAGCGAGGAGTGGTACAACTGGCGGGCCAACCCGACGGGCAAGGTCCACACGCTCGCGCAGGTCAAGGTGCGCGACGGGATCCCCGGCCTCGACGAGGGAGTGGACCACCCGTACGCGTGGTGCCAGAACTACGACGGCGGCCGCTCCTGGTACACGGCCGGCGGGCACAGCCCGTCGTCCTTCTCCGAGCAGCCGTTCCTCCGGCACCTGCTCGGCGGCATCCGGTGGGCGGCCGGCGCAGCCGCCGGCGACTGCGGCGCCACCAGGACCAACAACTTCGAGCGGATCCCGCTGGTCAATCAGGATCTCTCCGACCCGTTCGAACTCGCCGTCGCGCCGGACCGCCGAGTCTTCTACATCGAACGCACCGGCGCGCTGAAGGTCGTCGACCAGGAGAACCTCGCCGTCACCACGCTCATCGACTTCGCCTACACCCCGGAGCAGACCAGCCAGTCCGACGGCCTGCTCGGGCTCACGCTCGACCGGAACTTCGCCAGGACCAACTGGCTCTACCTGCTCTGGTCCGACAAGGTGGAGAAACAGCTCAACCTGTCCCGGTTCACCGTCGACGACGACAGCGTCAGCCTCGACTCGGAGCAGCGGCTGCTCACGATCCCGACGTGGCGCGGCGAAGCCCGCGCCAACTCGCACATGGGCGGATCACTGACCATGGACGAGCAGGGCAACCTGTACGCCGCCATCGGCGACAACACCGATCCGTTCGAGTCCGGCGGCTTCGCGCCGATCGACGAGCGGGACGGGCGACGGGCGTTCGACGCGCAGGGCACCGCCGGCAACACCAACGACCTGCGCGGCAAGGTCCTACGGATCAAACCGCTACCCAAGGGCGGGTACTCGATCCCGAAGGACAACCTGTTCAAGCCGGGAACCCCGGGTACCCGGCCCGAGGTGTACGCGATGGGCATGCGGAACCCGTTCCGCATCACCGTCGACGCGAACGGCGGCGCACTCCTGGTCGCCGACTACGGCCCGGACGCCAGGTCGGCCGACCCGAACCGCGGGCCCGAGGGAACCGTCGAGTACAACCGGATCACCCGGGCCGGCAACTACGGCTGGCCGTACTGCGTCGGTGACAACACCCCGTTCAACGACTACGACTTCGCCACCGGCACCTCCGGACCGAGGTTCGACTGCGCCGCGCTGGTCAACGACTCCCCCAACAACACCGGCCTGACCCGGCTCCCGGCCGCGCAGCCGGCGCTGATCTCGTACGCGTACTCGGCCTCCGCCGAGTTCCCGGAGCTCGGCACGGGCGGCGGCGGGCCGATGAGCGGTCCGGTGTACGACTACGACCCGGCCAACCCGCGGATGACGAAGTTCCCGCAATACTTCGAGGACAAGTGGTTCGTCTACGAGCTGACCCGCAGGTGGTTCAAGACGGTGTCGGTCCACGAGACCGCGCAGCGGTTCCGCGACCCCCGCTTCGGCTCGACCAGACCGGGTGATCTGCAGTCCATCAACGGCGTGCTCGGTGACATGTCGTGGATCCAGCCCTTCGACGCGGAGTTCGGGCCGGACGGTTCGCTGTACGTCATCGACTTCGGCGAGGGCAGCGGCAGTGGCCGGGGCGGCAGCAACGAGGGCGCGGGCATCTACCGCATCGACTACGTCGCGCACAGCCGGCCTCCGGTAGCCAGGCTGAGCGTCGACCAGGACAGCGGGCCCGCGCCGTTGACCGTCGCCTTCTCCAGCGAGGGCTCCGGTGGGCCGGACGGTACGGCGATCGAGTACGCGTGGGACTTCGACGGAGACGGCAGCATCGACTCCACCGACGCGAACGCCGGCCACACGTACCGTACGCCGGGACACTTCACCGCCCGGCTCACCGTCACGGCCACGAACGGGCAGACCGCCGTGGCCGTGCACGAGATCACGGTCGGCAACACCCGCCCGACGGTGACGCTCAGCGTGCCGGACGGGGCGTTCTTCGAGTTCGGTGACCGGATCCCGTACACGGTGACGGTGAACGACCCGGAGGACGGCACCATCGACTGCTCGAAGGTGGTCGTGCAGACCCAGCTCGGCCACGACTCGCACACCCATCCGATGGACAACTACATCGGGTGCAGCGGGGTGGCCCTGACCGAGACCAACGGCGGTGACGGGCACGGGCCGGGACAGAACCTGTACACGGTGCTCACCGCGCAGTACACCGACGGCGGCGCGGCCGGCGCGCCGGAGCTGGTCGGCTCGACGAAGGCCGAGCTGCAGATCAGGAGCAAGGAGGCCGAGCACTTCGACGGGCAGAACGGGATCGAGGTGCTCGACCGCCCGACGGCCAGCGCCGGCAAGCGCATCGGTGACATCGACACCGGAGACTCGATCAGTTTCGGCCCGGTCAACCTGCGTGGCATCGACTCGGTCACCCTCGGCGTCGCCTCCGGCAGCAACGGCGGTGATGTCGAGTTCCGGGCCGACTCCCCCACCGGGGAACTCCTCGGCCGAGCCACCATCGGCGGAACCGGCGGGTGGGACAACGTCGTGTCACCCACCGTCGAGCTGACCGACCCGGGCCGGACGATCACCCTGCACCTGGTCTTCCGCAACCCGGACCAGACCGGCGGCACGCCCGACCTGATGGCGCTGGACTGGCTGCGCTTCAACGGGGCCGGCGTACGCGAGCAGACCGACGCCACGATCTCGGCCACGGCCACGCCCAGCACGGGGACCGCTCCGCTTCAGGTGACGTTCGACGGCACCGCATCGCCGGCCACCGGGCGCACCATCGTCGACCACGCGTGGGACTTCGGCGACAACACGACCGTCGTGCACGCCGCGTCGACCAGTCACACGTACGCCCGGGCGGGCACCTACACCGCACGGCTGACCGTCACCGACAGCCTCGGGGCGACCATGGCCTCGACCGTCGTCGTGACGGCGTACTGAATGTCCCGTGGTGGGGGGGGGGGCCCCCCCCCCCCCCCCCCCCCGCCGCCCCCCCCCCCCCGCCCCCGGGCCGCGGGGGGCGGGGCGCCGGCCGGCGCCCCCGCGGCGC
>NZ_JBEXFP010000007.1:101611-176891 GCF_040606825.1 Micromonospora sp. NPDC005367
TTGGCCCCCCGGGCGGTGGTGTGGCTTTATGTATGGCCGGGGGGGGGGGGGGCCCCCCCCCCCCCCCCCACCACCGGCACCCGTCGACCGGCTCGTACCGGCACGCCGTTCGCCGGCGCCCGACCGTCCGCCCTGCCGACTCCACATCCGGGGAGAGAGAGCATGGATCGAACCAGTGCCCGCCCGTTTCGCACACGACTCGTACGCACCCTGCTCGCCGCGTCGATCGCCGCGGCGATCCTGCCGTTCGCGCCACCTGCGGTGGCAACCGCCGCCGATGCGCGTACGTCCGACGTCCAGGAGCAGACCGACGCCTGCCCGTGGGGCTACACCTCATCGACCACCGTCTTCTTCGGGCAGGACCGGGCCGACTCGGGCGTACCGAACCGCGACCTCGGTGCCGGCTGCACGATCATGGACGCCATCTGGGCCGAGGCACCCTTCACCAACCACGGCGGCTTCCTGCTGACGGTCACCCGCGTCACCGGCTCGATCAGGGCGGAAGGCGTCATCACGTCGACGGAACGGCTCCGCATCCTGCTCGCCGCCGCCCTCTCCGACGTCGGCAGACGACAGTGGGTCACCGGGACCCGCGCCGTACCCGACCGGCGGATCGGCCTCGTTCTCTACACGGTGCGAGCCGGCATGCCGGCCGCGCCGGAGGCCACCCTGGCCGCGCTCGCCGGCTGCGGCTACCGCAACGCCGAGCCCTCCGGCGCGGTGAACAACTTCTACGGCCGGACGGCCGCCCAGCTCGCGCCGCTGGTGGCCCGAGCCGGTCTCACCGTGCCGTCGATCGGTGTCGGCCTCGGCGACCTCGAGAACGATCTCGACGGCGTGATCGCCGACGCGCAGGCCTTCGGCGCGAAGTACGTCCGGATCTCGGGCTCGGGATCGTGGGACCTCGACGACTACTCGCGCGTCGCGGCGACACTCAACGCCGCCGGCGCCCGGCTCAAGCAGGCGGGCATCACCGTGGCTTACCACAACCACGGGTTCGAGTTCACCGAGCAGGACGGCGTACGCGGCTACGACGTGCTGGTGCGGGAGACCGATCCGAGGCTGGTGGCGATGGAGCTGGACCTGTACTGGACGTCCAGCGTCGGCGTGGATCCGGTGCGGCTGATCCAGCAGTACCCGGGCCGGTTCGCGCTGTTGCATGTCAAGGACATGGCCGCCGACGGGTCGTTCGCCGACGTGGGCGAGGGGACCATCGACTTCAGCCGCATCTTCGCCCACAGCGGGGTGGCCGGAGTCGAGTACTACCTGACCGAGAACGACAACCCGCGGCCGGACGGCGTCTCGTCTGCCTGCGACAGTTACGCCAACCTGCGCGCCCTGCGCTACTGACGGCCGTGCCGGCCCGTGGCGTCGCCACGGGCCGGCCGGCGCCGAGCCGTCAGGGGCCGGTGACCTCGTTGTGCGGGCGTGGGCCACTCGGCGTGGTCGGCAGCTTGGTGATGGGTGGCAGCACCAGGGCGACGAGCGCGATGATCGCGATGACCGTGAACGGCAGCGTGTAGTTGCCGCCGCTCGCCTCGAAGAGCGCGGACGTGATCAGCGGACCGACCACCCCGCCGATGCTCCAGGCGACGATCATCGCTCCGTACACCGCGCCCGCGTTCGGGGTGCCGAAGTAGTCCGCCGCGGTCGCGGGCATCGTGCCGAAGCCGCCGCCGTACGCGAGGTAGACCACCGCGGCGAGGACGGCGAACACGGCGAACGCGCCCGCGTGCGGCAGGATGAAGAAGCAGATCGCCTGCAACACCAGCATCCCGATGAACGCCGTCATCCGCCCGGTGCGGTCCGACAGCCAGGCCCAGGCCACCCGGCCCGCGCCGTTGAACAGGCCGAGGATGCCGACCAGGGTGGCGGCGGTCGCGGAGCTCACCCCGGCGATCGTCTGCGCCGCGTCGGAAGCCTGCGAGATCAGCGCGATACCGCAGGTGACGTTGAGGGTGAGGATCGCGGTCAGCAGGTACCACTGCCGCGTACGGAGCGCCTCGGCCAGGGTGTAGACCCGGGTGCCGGCGACGGCCCGGCCGCCGGTCTTCGGCGTGAAACCGGGAACGTGGTAGCCCGCGGGCGGGTTCCGGAAGGTGGACGCGCCGAGCAGGATCGCGATCAGGTACGCGATGCCCAGCGGCAGGAACACGCTCGTCTTGTCGGCCGTGCCGCTGAGCAGCGCCTTCGCCACCGGCGCGACGATCACGGCACCGAAGCCGAACCCGGCCACGGCGATGCCGGTGATCAGGCCACGCCGGTCCGGGAACCACTTCGAGAGCATCGCGATCGGCGTGATGTAGACGGCGCCGAGGCCGATTCCGCCCACCACACCGTAGGTGACGATGAGCAGCCAGAGCTGGTCGCTGGAGGACGTGAGCGAGGCCAGAATGTTGCCGACCCCGTAGAGGATGCCACCGCCCAGGGCGACCGGTCGCGGGCCGCGCCGGTCCTGGATGCGTCCGCCGATCAGGCTGCCGATGAAGATCGTGCCGATCGCCACGGTGAACGGAAGCACCACCTGCGTCTTGCTCCAGCCGAACTGCTCCTGCAATGGCTGGTTGAACACGCTCCACGCGTACACCGCGCCGAGCGCGAGCTGGACGAGCACCGCGGCGACGACGAGGCCCCAGCGGCCTCCCGTCGGTCGGACGCTCTGCGGACTCGAGTGGGCCATGACCGATCTCCCCCGTGTGTCGGCTCATGGGCTGACGGCTGGATGTGCCGTCGCTCATGTCTCCGGCTCGCGGCGCCTGTCGATCGGCCCCTGACGAGCACGTTGTCCGGTCGCCCCGGCGCCGGCTCCGACCTGGGACCGATCCGCTGGCCTAGGGCACCGGCGGCGCGGGCCGCAGTTCACCACTGCGGTGACGTCGGGGCAGGCGGTCGGCCGACACGTGCCGGTAAGCGGCGGCGCGGTGCAGTCGGCCGGCCTGCCGTCGGTCCGGGTGCGCGGACCAGGTACGGCATGACGCATGAACGTGAGCAAGTCTGACAATAGATGATTTGTCGGTCGAGCGCAGAACGATGACCACAGTGGCAGTCGACCGGCCGCGTACGGCACCCGGCTCCCCCCGCATCGCGGGCACAGCCGGACATCGGAAACATCCCGGCATCAGCGCCGCGTTTCGGGGAAGAACCTGCCGGTGCCGGACCCGACCGCCCTACCTTGGCCGCTGCCGTTCAGCGCCGCGGTGTTCCTCCTCGCCGGGGCGATCACGGTGGCGGGCAGTGTCCGCCTGGCCGGGCTCGGTGACGCGCTCGCCGACCGGACCGGGTGGGGCGAGGCGCTCTTCGGCGTGGTCTTCTTCGGCATCGTCACGGGCCTGTCCGGCATCATCATGACGATCGTCGCCGCGGCGAGCGGGGAGGCCGGTCTCGGCTACAGCAACGCCGTCGGTGGTATCGCCGCCCAGACCACCGCCGTCGCCGTGGCCGACGCGTTCCACCGCCGCGCCAACCTCGAACACGCGGCCGCCTCCCTCTCGAACCTGCTCTCCGGCTGCCTGCTCATCGCACTGCTCTCCCTCGCCCTGCTGGCCAGCTACGTGCCGGAGGGCAGCGTCGCGGGGGTCGACCCGATGTCCGCCGTCATCGTCGGCACGTACGTCGGTGGGCTCGTCCTCATCCGACGCGCCGGCGCGGCACCCATGTGGCAGGCGATCGCCACCTCCGAGACCCGACCCGACGTGCCGCACAACGAGAATCCCCTGAACCGCCACTCACCCCGCTGGCTGTGGACCCGCTTCGCAGTCATCGGACTGCTCGTCGCCGCGGGCGGCTGGCTGGTCGCTCTCGCCGCCGAGAGCATCGTGAACGTGACCGGACTCAGCTCCGGGTTCGTCGGCGGCGTGCTGATGGGCGTGGTGAACGCGCTGCCGGAGACCGTCACCGCCGTCGCCGCGGTACGTCGAGGCGCGGTGACCCTGGCGATCGCGGCCGTGCTCGGCGGGAACATCCTCGACGTACTGACCCTCGTCGCCGGTGACCTCGCCTACCGGGAGGGATCGATCTACCACAGCGCGGGCCCCGAGGAACTGCTCGCCACCACCATCAGCCTGTTCATGACCGCGACGCTGCTCGGCGGTCTGCTCATCCGGCAGACCTGCGGCTGGGGCCGCCTGGGCTTCGAAGGCATCCTGCTGCTGGCCACCTACGCCGGCATGACCATCCTGCTGGCCCTCTGACGATCGGCGCCGCGGCACGGTCGTGCCCACGCGGCGCACGGTCACCAGGTCACCGGCAGCTCCGCCGGACCGAGGATCGCGTGCCCGGCCTTCCACGGCACCTCACCGGGCGGCACCGCGAGCCGCAGTCGGGGCAGCTCGGCCAGCAGCAACGCGAGTGCGGTGCGCACCTCCAGCGCGCCCAGGTGTGCCCCGAGGCAGTAGTGCGGGCCGTAGCCGAAGGACAGGTGCGGATTCGGATCGCGATCGAAGTCCATCCGTTCCGGGTCGGGGAAGACCCGCGGATCGCGGTTCGCGGCGTCGTGCGACGGGATGACGAGATCACCTTCGGCCAACTGCGCGCCGCTGGGCAACCGCACGTCGGCCATCACCCGGCGCGGCATGTCGTCGCCGTTGGCGGTGGAGTGGAGCCGCTCCAGTTCGGTCACGGCGGAGTCCACCTGTCCCGGATGGTCGAGCAGGTGCTCCCAGCCGGTCCGGCCGTCCCGGTAGGGGCGGCTCTGCAACACGTACACGAAGGTGGCGATCGAACTGGCGGTGGTCTCCCAGCCGCCCACCACCAGCGAGATCGGCAGCTTGATCTGCACATCCATCGGCTGGTCCGCCGCGTTGGTGGCGATCCTGCTCAGCAGGTCGCGGGCGGGACAGCCCCGCCGGCGCTCGAGCTGCTCCCACAGGTAGCCGCCCATCTCGGCGGCCGACCGGGCGGCGTCGTCGCGGCTGAGGTCGCCGGCTCCGAGGAACATGTCGCCCCACCGCCGGAACTGGAGCCGATCCTCGTGCGGCAGGCCGAGCAGGTCGCAGATGACGTCCAGCGCCAGCGGAACGGCGAAGTCCCGGACCAGGTCGGCCGGCCGGGCACGGGCGGTCATCGCGGCCAGCTGCGCCTCGGCCGAGGCCCGCACGACACCGCCACGTCGGGCCACCTCGGATCTGGTGAAGGCGTCCTTGACGGTGCCACGTACCCGCGCATGCTGCGCGCCGTCCATGCCGAGCACCGTTCCGGTCACGTCGATCTGGTCGGTGGGCACGGCGGCCGCCCGCGAGAACACGTCCTGCCTGCGCAGCACCTCCCGCACGTCGGCGTACCGGCAGATCAGCAGGGCCGGGACCAGCTCACCGGCGACCCGGCGGACCACCGGCACCACCCCCGAGCCGGCGGCGGCGAACCGGGCGTAGTCGGGGTGCTTGTCCGGGCCAGGGGGCCGGGTCACACCGTCGGCGTCGGCGTAGAAGGGGTGCAGCAGTTGGACGTCGAGTTCCCGGGCGGAGGCGCTCATGGCCGCACGATGTCATCCGAAAACACGTATGGCAATCAATCGATCACATGACGTCACCTCCGTCGCGCAGGCCGCGTCAACCGACCGAACATCCGATCGATGCACACCGATAACTGTCGGTTGTCCGGGAACGTACGCATGGGCCGCTACGTCCCGGGTACAACCCGAGACGCAGCAAAGATCAGCCACGACGAGATGTTCCTGAGGAGATTCGAAGTGATCGTCGCGCCCCTGCCCTCGAACGTCTCCATCGGCCTCCGGGAGGCCGCCCACGTCGGGATCGCGGTCAGCGATCTCGACCGGTCGGTCGCGTTCCTACCAGGCCCTCCTCGGCGTGGAACCGGTGGTTCGGGACGAGAGCATGCGCTGGCCCGGGTTCGCCCAGTCCCAGGGGCTGCCCACCACGAAGCTCCGGTACGCCACGTTCAACCTGGACAACCTCGGCATCGACCTGATCCAGTTCCAGGATCCGATCGGCGACCCGTCTGAGCCGGCCGCCAACCGCCCTGGCTCGATGCACCTCTGCTTCAAGGTCGACGACGTACGCGCCGTCCACGGTCGCATGCGCGACACCGGGTTCGACTTCCTCGGCGAGCCATACACCTTCATCGAGGGTGAGGTGTATCCGGCGGAGGCGCACGGCACCGAGGTCGCGTACTTCAACGATCCCGACGGCACGAACCTGGAACTCATCGCGCCGACGGGAGGATTCGCACGGCCCTAGCGATCCGTCGGCGCCGGGGAACCGTCCAGCGCCGCCGTCGTGGATGCCCCGGTCGCGGCCGTCGACCGGGGCATCCACGACGGCGGGCCTAGCTCTCCGCGTACACCAGATCCATCGTGTCGGTGTGCCCCGACCACCGCAGTTCGAGCCGCCAGCAGCCCGCCTGCGGCAGATCGATGATCGATGGACCCGGGCCGCCGGCGATCTCCCGGGTCACCCGGGTGTCGGTCCCGGCCAAGCTGGCGGTGATCTCCAGGTCGGGCGACACCGTCGGATCGGGCGAGTTGACGGCAGGACGGGAGACCCAGAGGATCTTGTTGTTCGATCCGTCCGTCCTGTTCAACCTCAGAGGATGACCGAACAGCGCCGCGACGATGTCACCGTTGTCGCCCATGACATGGGCCATCCGGGCGTCCCCGCTGAACCCGCCGCGCGCCCACTCGGGCAGCGACCCGGTCTCGACCCGCGAGTCGCAGCCCGTCCCGACGCCACCGGCCGGGGTCGAGGCCGGCACCGACACCGGCCCGGTCGGTCCGGTCGTCGTGGTGCAGCCGGCCAGCAGGATCACCGCCGCCGGAAGCAGGAACCGTCGCGGTGCACCCATCTCGTCCTCCCGTTGAACGCCCGGCCTGCCGGTGGCCCGGCAGTTGCCCGTCACTGTCCGGACACCGGTCGAACGCCTCAGGTTCCGCACAAGGGCCGTCGTCCATGTCGGACGGTCGACTGCACTACCACACGGAGGCGGCGATCCCGACGGCCTCCGCCTTGGGAAGATCGCCTTCGAGCCGGTAGGTCACACCGGCCTCCTCCCAGATCAGGGTCGAGGCGGCCAGCCGCGCGGTCTCCACCCGGGTCACACCGGCACGGTCCACGTAGGTCAGCTCGTGCGGCCCGGCGACCCAGACCGCGAACGCTCCGTTCACCTGTACCCACTCGGTCCCCGGGCCGGTGATCCGCTTCAGGTAGACGGCGTCGACCCGACCGTCGAACGCGTCGAGACGCACGGTGCCCCCGCGGTAGAGCAGCGAAGCCACCCGATACGCGCCCGTGCTGTCCGGATCGGCCACCAGCACCTGCTCGGGCGTTCCCAGTGCGGCCGGTACGAGCAGCGGGAACCGCACCTCCCGCCGCGCCTCGTCGAGCGACAGGGATCGTTGGGACGGCAGCGGCGAAGGGGCGTCCGCGGGCGGCAACGGCGCAGGCGACGTCGCGATGGTGACGCCGGCGAAGCGCAGCAGTCCCGCCACCGCCTCGGCGAGGGCGGCCCGCCCGGGCGGCAGCAACCCGACGAGCAGCGCGACCAGCAGCGCGGCGAGGTAGTAGCGCCATCGGCGTCGCTGCGGCGCGGGTGCGGCGATCCGGGCGCGTACGCGCGCGGTCACGTCGGGCGTCTGCGGTGTGTGCAGCCACGGGGACAGGTCTCGCAACTGCCGCTCGAGGTCATCCATGATGGACCTCCTGGAGGTCGAGCATGGCGCGCAGCTTGGCGAGCGCCCGGGACGTCCGCGACTTCACCGTGCCGCGTGGCCAGCCGAGCATCGTCACCGTCTCGTCCTCGTTGAGGTCGAGAAAGAACCGGCAGACGATCACCTCGCGGTCCTTCGCGGGCAGCCGGCGGAGCGCCTCCACCAGCATCGTCCGACGCTCAGCGGCGAGAACGGCGCCGACGGCGCCGTCCCCCGCGATCGCCGGCTCCGGGTCGGCGGCCGCCGCCCGCAGGACGAGGCCGTCACGCCGGGTACGGGACCGGTGCAGGTTGCGGGTCTCGTTGGCCACGATGGCCAGCAGCCAGGACCGGAAGGACGCCTCTCCCCGGTAGCGGGCGAGCTTGCGGTACCCCTTGACGAACGCCTCCTGGACGACGTCCTCCGCGTCCGAACCGGCGCCGAGCAGGACCGCCGTCCGGTACGCGGCCGCGCTGTGCCGGGCGACCAGGAGTTCGTACGCCTCCAGGTCACCGTGCTGCGCGCGCTTGACGAACTCGTCGTCGTCCAGTGGAACCTCCGGTTCGGTCATCCTCATGACACCGCCCACGGCGTACCGGTTCCACTCGGCGGACCTCCGTCAGGGAGTCTGCGGCGTGAGCAGGTAATCGTCGGCGTCGGGGTTCCACGACAGGTGCACGGCGCCGGCCGTGGCGGCCGCCTTGCAGAACTGCAGGAAGCTGCGATAGCCGAGCTTCTTCTCGCTGAAGTCGGGCCGGGCCCGACGGAGCTGGTCCTTCAGGCCGGAGAGGGCCACCGCCCCGCCCTCGCCCGTCAGGTCGGCGACGACCTGACGGAGCAGCCCGAAGGCCGTCTCCCGGTCGCCGTGCTCGGGCAGGGACACCTCGGGGTCGCCCTTCGCTGGCCCCTCGGCCAATTCGATGACGTTGTGCGCGGCGAGGTGACGCAGGAGTTCGCCGAAGGTCCGGAAGCCGTAGTCGGACTCGCTGAACGTCGGGTCCTTCCGCAGCAGGGTCCGCTTCAGCCGCGAGGCTGTCACCTCGCCGCCGGAGCTGCCTTGCAGGCCGGCGACCGTCTGCGCAACCAGCGCGGCGAGCGCCTCGACGTCCCGTACGGACTCCTCGACCGCAGGCTGGGGCTCGGCCGCCTGCACCGCCGGTCGGGGTTCCTGGGTGGCGGCGCCGGCCGGGGTGCGGCGGGCCCGCGCGGGCGGGATCTCGACGCCCTCGAGGCGGTCGTAGAAGAGGAACTCGTCGCAGGCGGGAGGCAGCAGCGCCGAGGTGGACTTCTCCACCCCGACGCCGACGACGCGCTTGTTGAGCTCGCGGAGCTTGTGGACCAGCGGCGTGAAGTCGCTGTCGCCGGTGCAGATCACGAAGGTCGAGATGTAGTCCCGTTCGAAGGCCAGCTCCACGGCGTCGACCGCCATCTTGATGTCGGCGGCGTTCTTGCGGGAGGCCCCCATCCGCTGGGGTATCTCGATGAGTTCGACGTGGTTGCGGGTGAGCATGCGCCGGTCCTCGTCGAAGTACGACCAGTCCGCGTACGCCCGGCGAACCACCACCCGTCCCCGTTCGGCGAGAGCGTCGGCGACGGGTCGGAAGTCGAAGGCCGTTCCGCCGTGGTGGTCACGGAACCCCAGCGCGAGGTTCTCGTAGTCGAGGAACAGGGCAATCCGGTCTTCTTGATCCACGCAGGCAGCGTAGCCTGCCCGGTGCCGTGTCGGCCGGACCGCCGACGGCAATCTTCGGCCGGCCGCTCGGCGCCGTACGCGACCGGCGACCATCGAGCCGGCGACCGACATCGCAGGTATCCGGAGTCGGGGCGGCCTGGTCGCGCGGCACCCCCGGTTCCACCCGATCTGAGTCCGTGCGACACGCATTTCCTCCACGGGTCGCATTCCTGTAAATTCCATACGCTTGCACGGCTACGACTCGCCCCCTGCGCCGCGCTCTTTTCGCGCCGCGGCAACCCATGTCACACAATTCCCAGCGACAGTAATCGGGCCTGAGCCCACCACCGGCACGTCCACCCACGACAGCACCACCACCGGATACGTGCGGCAGCCATCGACGCGACAGAGTGCGGTCCGAGAGATGACAGGAGGCAGGCCCGACCACGAGATGACGCACAGAATTGGATGATCGGACGGGGCGCACCGCCTTTCAGATCGAACGGCTCCGCTATTCGTGCCGCTCAGTCAATTTAGCTCCGCCCACATGTCACCAACCCGTCGAAGGCTTTGTTCGACGAGCTGGAATACCGATGCTCTTTTCGGGCCCGGAATCGCGGCCCAGTCCGCCGGGCCGAATACGGCCCACCCGTGGGGAGGAGCATCAATGTCCGGTAGAAAGACCACCAGACCCGCGAGAACGGCGCTCGCCGTGATCGTGCCGGGTCTCCTGGTGGCGCTCGCGGCAGGGATCGGTCCCGCGTACGCCGGGGACCCGGGCGAGGACGCGAAGGCCCGCACCACGCCGGCCTATCAGCTGGCGAAGGGCGAGCAGTGCGGGCTGCGCCCGTCAGCCGGCAAGAGCGCGAAGGACGAGCACCTGAGCTGCCTCGGCGTCGAGGCGAAGCTCGACCGCACGCCGTCGGTGGGCGAGACCGCGACACTGCGGGTCGCCGTACGCGCCGCCGGGAAGATCGGGCCGAGCGAGATAAGTGTCGCCCTGCCGGCCGAACTGGAGTGGGTGCGGGCGCCGGCCGAGTTGGGCGTGCAGAAGCGCAGCAGCGTCCAGCCCGAGCGGGCCGGCGACATCTCCGTGGCGCGCACGACCCGCACCCTGCGGGCCGGCGACAGTGTCGCGTTCAGCGGCCAGGTCCGGGCGGTCAAGGCGGGCCAGGTGCAGATCCAGGCCCGCGCGACCGCGCCGTACGGCAAGGACGTCCAGGCCGGTCAGGACGACGTCTTCCTGACCATCGTGGAGAAGCCGGGGGCGTCGCGGCTCGGACACCCGGTCCCGGCGGGCGACAACGCCACCACGCGCGTACCCACCGCGGAGCGGGCACCGCGGCCGTCCGGGCAGACGCCGAAGAGCGTCGGCGTGCCGAGCGTGACCGGCGAGGCGCAG
Source organism: Micromonospora sp. NPDC005367 (assembly GCF_040606825.1). Taxonomy (NCBI): domain Bacteria; kingdom Bacillati; phylum Actinomycetota; class Actinomycetes; order Micromonosporales; family Micromonosporaceae; genus Micromonospora; species Micromonospora sp. NPDC005367. The sequence goes on from NZ_JBEXFP010000007.1 coordinate 112,325, forward strand.
GCCGAGGCGCGGGCCAAGGGACTCAAGGTGATCGGCCCGCAGGCGCCGTGCGACACGCGAGTGGCCGGGAACTGGAGTTTCCAGGACCAGAACGACACCTGGCACAACCAGATGAACATGCAGGTGCAGGTCTGGGACGACGACGTCTTCGGTGACTCGCTGCTCGCCACCGGCGTGACGGACGGCGCCGGGAACTACGACATCTGCTTCGACTCGAAGGTCGAGAGCTTCCCGGACAGCGGAAACGCCGACATCTACCTCCGCTTCATCACGTCGAACTCGCTGTGGCGGGTGCAGCGCGGCGGCAACCCACTGACGTTCCAGACCGGGACGACGAACGACGTGCCGACCGGCAGCGTGCTGAACCTCGGTTCGCTCACCGCAGCCGACGGAGCGCTGCAGCGCGGCCTGCACGCCTTCGACTCCGCGAACGACGCGTGGTTGTGGGTCCCGAAGCCGAACAACCTGTGCTGGGACCAGGACGACGCGAGCTGCCGCCAGGTGGTCGTCAACTGGGCACCGGACTCGACCGACGGCACCTACTACGACCTGGGCGGCAACCAGGTCCACCTGGCCGCCGACGACCCGAACGCGCCGACCACGGTGGTGCACGAGATCGGGCACGCGGTGATGGACGACCTCTACAACGACAGCTTCCCCGCCGCGCCGAACTGCAACCCGCACAGCGTGACCGGCGCCAGTTCGGCCGGCTGCGCCTGGACGGAGGGTTGGGCGGAGTGGTTCCCGGCCACCGTCTACAACGACCCGTTCTTCCGGTGGCCGAACGGCGCCTCGCTCAACCTGGAGAACGCGAGCTGGGGCAACGGTTGGGGTGAGGGCGACACCACCGAGGGCCGGGTCGCCGCCGCGCTGATCGACATCACCGACTCGGCGAACGAGGCGACCTGGGACCGGTACGGCGAGGGACCGTGGAACATCTGGACGACCTCCCGCCTGCACAACTCCACGACGTTCGCGAACTTCTGGTCCCACCGCACCGCCGACGGTTTCAACGTGGCCGACTCGGGCGCGCGCGCCTCGGTCTACCAGAACACGATCGACTATCAGTTCCGGGACCCGCTGGGCAGCTACGCCCCGCTCACCCGTCCGACGCCGACGCCGCCGCACAACTTCGGCTACTCGACCACCTCGGTCTACTGGTCGGTCGTCGCGCTCAAGCCCAACTCCGGTGATCTGGACCTGCAGCTGTACGACGATCGGCCGCAGGGCGCCTACCTCAGCGGCAGCGCCGCCGGCGGCACCGCCGTCGACTTCGTGGCGATCGACTCCAACCGTCGGGCGCTGGGTGACTACTACCCGCGGGTCACCAACTGGTCCGGCGGCGGTGGCTACCGACTCGAACTGGCCCAGGGCACCACGGTGTTGAACGCCGGCAGCAGCACCATCACGATGGGCACGAACAACGTGGTCACCGTGCGGGACGCGTACCTCACCGCCGGGGTGCCGGTGACCATCTCGGTGGCGAGCACCAACGCCGGCCAGGACGCCGAACTGTTCCTCATGGGCAGCGACGCGAACTCGGCCACCTGGATCCGCCTCCGGTCGGGTGCGCTGGCCGCCGCCACGGGCGGTGGCGCCGGCGCGACCGAGACGGTCGTCTTCACCCCGGCCCTCAGTGGCTGGTACGGCGTGGTGGTGATCAACAAGGCGGGCTCCGGGAACTACACGCTCACCCGGTCCTGACCGCCTGGCAGCTCCGCGCGGTCCGGGAGCGCCCGCCGCGGCGCTCCCGGACCGCTGTCCGGGACCCGTACACGATCCGTCCCGAACCGCACGGAACCGGTGCTCACGCCGTCGCGTCGGACCGGCGTTGACCCGACCCGGGAGGCGACAGATGCGCCGACTGCTTGCCCTGCTGGCCGTACCCGCCGCGCTGGCGACCGTGGCGGGCTGCGGCGACCGCGGTGCCGGTGGGTCAACGCCACCGGCGGGCGCGACGACGCTGGTGGTGCGCCTGAGCGAGCTGCCCGGCATGCTGCCACCCGGTGGCATGGCGGCCGTACCCCCGCGCTACTCCCTGTTCGGTGACGGCCGTCTGATCAGCGTCCCGGACGGGCCCGCCCGGGGATGGCCGCGGCTGCGCGAGGACACCGTCGCGCCGGACGACGTACTCGAGCTCTACCGCGCAGCCACCGCCCTGCCTGACGGACCTGCGGCGGACGTCCCGGACGGGCCCGTCGTCCAGGTGACCGTCGGCACGACCGGCGGGCGGCGCAGCGTCACGCTGGACCGAGCCGACCCGGCGGCCGCGCGGCTGCTGGCGGCCCTCGCCCGGCAGGTCGACGGCCCGCCGGTGCCGTACGAGCCGACGGCCGTCGCGGTCGTGGCCACCCCCGCCGATCCCGCGGAACCGGCCCGGCCGTGGCCGTTGCCGACCCTGGCCGGCGAGCCGCTGGGCGCGACGTCGGCCGGTTCCACCTGCCTCGTGCTCCGGGGCGTCGACGTCGACACCGCGCGGCGGGCGGCCGCCACCGCCGACGCCGCCGCGCGCTGGAGCAGTGCGGGACAGGTGTGGCAGGTGGCGCCGCGTCCGCTACTACCCGACGAGTCGGGATGCGCGGACCTCTAGCCGGCGCCCCGGGTAGCTCGGACGTGTGACAGGGCGGAGGCCCTGCCTCGGCCCGACCCGATCCACGAGAGTGTGGGCAGACGCAGTACGAGCAGCCGATGAGCATCGAGAGGGCGACGTGACCGGAGAGCCGAACACCGCGGACAGCCAGCCCCGCCTGCATCAGCACGGGCGGGAGATTCAGGCCTTCGGTAGTGTCCGGCAGTTGCCGGTCGCCCTCGCCTACGAGGCGCGGCTGTACTCGTGCGAACGGTTGAACCGGGTCCTCGCCGACACCCGTATCCTGCACTCGCTGTACAAGAAGTATCACTGGCTAATGCGGGGGCACACGTTCTACCAGCTGCACCTCCTGCTCGACAAGCACGCCGCCGAGCAGCTCGAACTGGTCGACCTGCTCGCCGAACGGGTGCAGACCCTCGGCGGCGTCGCGGTCGGCGATCCGCGGCATGTCGCCGAGCTGACCCGGGTTCCCCGGCCGCCCGACGGTGTCGAGGAGGTCCCCGGGATGCTGTCCCGCCTGCTCGAGGCGCACGAGATGATCCTGACGGATGCGCACGACGCGGCAGCCCGGGTCGCCGAAGGGCGTGACGACGGCAGCAACGACCTGCTGGTGTCGAACGTGATCCGCACCAACGAGTTGCAGACCTGGTTCATCGCCGAGCACCTCGTGGACACCCCGGCCGTACGGGCCTGAGGTCGATCCGGCCGTCCGCCCGTACCGCGGGTCCTGCCCGCGAGGCCGGCGGGCGGGACCCCGGGCAGGTCAGGCCACGTCGGCGCGCCCGAGCCGCCAGTAGCCCATGAACGCGACCGCACGCCGGTCGAGGCCCCGCTCCCCCACCAGGTGCCGGCGCAACGTGCGGATGACGCCCGCCTCCCCCGCGAGCCACGCGTACAGCGGTGACGAGGGCGCCTCGGCGGGCACCTCCCAGAGGATCTCGGTGTCCACGTCGACGTCGTCGTCCGCTCCGGTGGCGGGCTCGGCGACGGCGGCGATCAGGTCGCCGGTGGCCGCGGTGACGGCCGGGACGAGAAGGCTGCCGTACGCGGCGGAGCCGCGCGGAAGCCAGGTCAGCTCGACTCCGGGTGGCGGCACCAGCGGGAGCGCGTCCGCGGCCGCCGGCACCTCGATGAGCGCCCGGCCGCACGCGTCGAGCGGGAGGCGTTCCAGGATCGCGGCGATCGCCGGCGCGGCGGTCTCGTCCCCGGCGAGCAGCAGTCGACCGGTCGACGGCAACCGGAACTCGATGCCGCCGTGGTCACCGGGGTAGCCGGCGTCCGGGCCGACGAGGGCGAGCTCGTCGCCCGGCCGGGTCCGCCGCGCCCACCGGGTGGCCGGGCCGCCGTCGCCGTGCAGGACCAGGTCGACGTCGACCTCGGCCAGGTGCGGACGGACGGCCCGGACGGTGTAGGTGCGGATGGGGTTGCGCTGTTCCTCGGGCAGGGCTCGCCATCGGGTGTACCAGTCGGGGCCGTCCGGCAGCCGTACCCCGCGCCGGCCGGGCAACGGCAGCGCCAGCTTGATCCGCTGGTCCCAGCCGTTGTCGGCGAACCGGTCGAGGTCGGGGCCGGTGAACGTGACCCGTACGAACGACGGGCTCAGCCGGTGCACGGCCCGGACCTCGACGGTGAAGACACGCCAGGGCGCGATGGGCAGGGTCTCGGTCATGGTGCCTCTCTGGGTCGGGACGGCGCCGGATGAGGGTTAGGGTAGCCTAACCTTCGCCGGTCATGAGAGGAAGATCCGCGATTCACTCCGCGGGCAGCTGGCCGCCCGCCCGCCACCTGCGCCCGGATGACCGCCCGGCTCGTGGTTGACTGGGTTCATGGGAGAGCTCCTGCTGATCCGGCACGGCGAGACGACCTGGAGCGCAAGCCGCCGGCACACCTCGTACACCGACCTGGAGCTCACCGCCGACGGGGAGCGGCAGGCCCGCGTCCTCGCCGCCTTCCTCGCCGGCCGCCGTTTCGTCAAGGTCCTGGCGAGCCCCCGGGTCCGGGCGCTGCGCACCGCGCAACTCGCCGGTCTCACCGTCGACGCGGTCGACGAGGACCTCGTCGAGTGGAACTACGGCGAGTACGAGGGACGCACCACCGTCGACATCCACCAGGACGACCCGCACTGGAACATCTGGACCGACGGCTGCCCGGGCGGCGAGTCCCCCGGCCAGGTCGGCGAACGGTTGGACCAGGTGCTCGACCGGGTCGCTCCCCTGCTCGACCAGGGCACCGTCGCACTGGTCGGCCACGCGCACAGCCTGCGGGTGCTCGGCGCCCGCTGGATCGGCCTGCCCCCGTCCGCCGGCGGTCTGCTCCGGCTGGACACCGCCACGGTGAGCGTGCTCGGCCACGAGCACGGGCGGCGGGTCATCCTGCGCTGGAACCAGCCCGCTCCTCCGGCCCCCGGGACCGCGCCCGACTCGCCGGTCCGGCACTGATCTTCGGCGGCCGGTTCTCGTACGGCGTGGAGAGCACCACCGTCGTGCGGGTGGTCACGTTCGCCGCAGTGCGGATCTCCTGGAGCAGCCGCTCGAGGTCCGCCGGCCCGGCCACCCGCACCAGCAGCATGTAGAAGTCCTCGCCCGCCACCGAGTAGCACGAGTCGATCTCCGGCAGGTGCGCCAACCGCTCGGGGGCGTCGTCGGGCTGGGACGGGTCGAACGGCCGGATCGCCACGAACGCGGTCAACGGCAGGTCCAGCGCCTCGAACGCGACCCGCGCCGCGTACCCCTTGATGACGCCCCGCTGTTCCAACCGGCGTACCCGCTGGTGCACGGCGGACACCGACAGGCCCACCTTCTCGGCCAGATCCGTGTACGACAGCCGGCCGTCTGCGGTCAGCGCGGCGATGATGGCGCGGTCGGTCTCCTCCACGGCGTGCAAACTACCGGGAAAACCGGCGTACGGCGATGAGGCGGCGCGGGCCGGCGCGATGATCGGCGCAACGCGCCTGCCCGACCACACCGGTTCGCCTCAGCCCTTAGCCAGCGCCCGGGAGATCAGCAGCCGCTGGATCTGGTTGGTGCCCTCGACGATCTGCAGCACCTTCGCCTCCCGCATGTACCGCTCCACCGGGTGGTCGGCGACGTAGCCCGCTCCGCCGAGCACCTGCACCGCGTCGGTGGTCACCCGCATCGCCACATCGGTCGCGAAGAGCTTCGCCTTGGCCGCCTCCGTGGCGTACGGCCGCCCGGCGTCGCGCAGGCGCGCGGCCGCCAGCAGCAGGGCGCGTGCCGCGGAGATCTGGGTGGCATGATCGGCCAGCGTGAATCCGAGCCCCTGGAAGTCGATGATGGCCCGGCCGAACTGGTGCCGTTGCTTCGCGTACCCGATCGCGTAGTCCAGCGCCGCCTGAGCCAGCCCCACCGCGCACGCGGCGATGCCGAGCCGGCCCGAGTCCAGTGCGGACATCGCGATGGTGAAACCCATCCCCTCGCGGCCCACCAGCCGCTCGGCCGGCACCCGGGCGCCGTCGAAGGCGATCTGCGCCACCGGTGAGGAGTGCAGCCCCATGGTCCGCTCGGCGGCCTGCGGCTGGATCCCGGGCGTGTTCCGGTCCGCGACGAGGCAGGAGATGCCCTTCGGGCCCGGCCCACCGGTACGGCAGAAGATGTTGTAGAAGTCCGCGCCGCGGGCGTGGGTGATCCACGCCTTGGTGCCGGTCACGACGTACGCGTCGCCGTCGCGCACCGCCTTGGTGGTCAGCGCCGCGGCGTCCGAGCCGCCCTGCGGCTCGGTGAGGCAGTACGCGCCGAGCTGCTCTCCGCCGATCATGTCGGGCAGCAGCTTGCGTTGCTCGGCCGTGCCGAACTGGGCCACCGGGTAGCAGGAGAGCGTGTGCACGCTGACCGCCTCGGCGACCGCGAGCCAGCGGCTGGCCAGAATCTCCAGCACCTGCACGTAGACCTCGTACGGCTGGGCCGCGCCGCCGTACTCCTCCGGGTACGGCAGGCCGAGCAGGCCCGCCCGGCCCAGCGTGCGCAGCACCTCGCGAGGGAACTCGGCGCGCTCCTCGTGCCCGGTGACCTTGGGCGCGAGCTCCCGGTCGGCGAGCTCGGTGGCGAGGTCCAGCAGGTCGTGGGCCTCGTCGGTGGGGAGGATCCGGTCGACAGTCATAGTGCGATGAGCTCCGTGGAAGTGATGTTGAGCCGCTGAACGCCGTCCGTCGTGCAGACGACGATGTCCTCTATCCGGGCGCCGTGCCGCCCCGCCAGGTAGATGCCGGGTTCGATCGAGAACGCCATGCTGGGCTCCAGCGGCCGGGCGTTGCCGGCCACCACGTACGGCTCCTCATGGCCGTCCAGGCCGATGCCGTGCCCGGTGCGGTGCAGGAAGGCGGAGCCGTAGCCGGCTCCGGCGATGATGTCGCGGGCCGCCGCGTCGACCGCCTCGGCGCTCACCCCGGGGCGTACGGCTGCCACGGCGGCCCGCTGCGCCTCTGCCAGGACGGCGTAGTAGTCGTCGAACTCGGTCGGCGCCGGGCCGCCGGAGACGTACGTGCGGGTGCAGTCGGAGCGGTAACCCGACGCCATGGTGCCGCCGATGTCCACCACGACCGGCTCACCGGCTCCGATCGGCCGTTCGGAGGTGTCGTGGTGCGGGCTCGCGCCGTTGGGGCCGGCGGCGACGATGACGAAGTCCACGGTGACGTGGCCGGCTTCCCGGATCGCCGCCGCGATGTCGGCTGCCACCTCCGCCTCGGTGCGTCCGGGGCGCAGCCACTCCCCCATCCGCCGGTGCACGGCGTCGATCGCCGCGCCCGCCTCGGCGAGCGCCGCCACCTCGGCCGGCGACTTGCGGATGCGCAGTTCGCGCAGCACCTCGCCGGCGAGTCGCTGCCGCGCGCCGGGCAGCGCCGCGCGCAGGGCGAGCACCTGTTCGGCCCACATCCGGTCGGCGAGCCCGACCGTGCCGACCGGCCCGCCCAGGGCGGCGGCGACCAGCGGGTACGGGTCGGTGCCGTCGGCGTGGTCGACGATGCGTACGCCGGTGGCCGGGGCGGGCGAGGCTTCCGCGGCGGGTCGTTCCAGGGCGGGCACGATCAGCGTCGGCTCGCCGTCGGCGGGCAGCACGAGGCAGGTCAGCCGTTCGCCGGCGCGCGCCTGGTAGCCGGTCAGGTAGCGCAGGTCGGCGCCGGGGGTGAGCAGGAGGGCGTCCAGCCCGGCTGCGGCGGTGGCGCGGCGGGCGGCGACCAGCCGCTCCGGCGGGTAGAGCTCGTCGGATTCCACGCCGTCAGCTTAACGGTCGTTTGGGGACCGGCCTAGCCGACAGGCAGGCCGGGAAGAGCTCCCCTATTCATCGAACTACATCATTGACTCGGATAGTTAACACTCTTTAAGATTTGGCTGCCTCGAGGCAACGTCCCTGTATCCACCCGTACGCCCCGGCCGGGGCGGTACGCGCCGCGACCCGTCCACGGGAAGGCCCTCGATGTCCAGACCACGACCCCGCCGCTCGGCCCTCGCTGCCGGCCTGCTCGCGCTGACCACCGTCGGTGCGACTCTCGCCCTGTCCCCCACCGCCGCCTCGGCGGCGGCGCTGCCGAACAACTTCAAGAGCGTCGGCTACCTGCCGTCCTGGAGCGGCAGCGTCACCAGCGTCCAGTACGGCAAGCTCACCCACATCAACTACGCGTTCGTGCTGCCGAACAGCAACGGCACCCTGCGCGCCGTGGAGAACCCGGGCAAGCTCTCCCAGCTCGTGTCGCTCGGCCACTCGAACAACGTCAAGGTGTCGATCGCGATCGGCGGCTGGAACGACGGCGACGACTCCGCCTTCGAGGCGCTCGCCGCCAACTCGGGCAGCCGCACCACCTTCGTCAACAGCGTGGTCAGCTTCGTCAACCAGTACAACCTGGACGGCGTCGACATGGACTGGGAGTACCCGGACCCGGGCGCCTCGGCCAACAACTACAGCCTGCTGATGCAGCAGCTCAGCAACGCGCTGCGACCCCAGGGCAAGCTGCTCACCGCCGCGGTCGTCTCCGAGGGCTACTACGTCCAGGGCGTCCCGACGGCCGTGTTCGGCTACGTCGACTGGCTCAACATCATGGCGTACGACGGCGGCAGCCCGCACGCCAACTACGACTGGTCGATCAGCAGCGTGAACGGCTGGAAGGCCCGTGGCCTGCCGGCCGCCAAGGCGGTGCTCGGCGTGCCGTTCTACAGCCGGCCCGGCTACTACACCTACACCGCGCTGGTGGGCATGGACCCGGCCAACGCCAACCGGGACTGCACCACGGTCGGCGGCGTCCAGCAGTGCTACAACGGCGTACCGACGGTGAAGCGGAAGACCCAGTGGGCGATGGCGAACGCCGGCGGGATGATGAACTGGGAGCTGTCGCAGGACCGCAACGACTCGACCTCCCTGGTGAGCGCGATCTACGACACCGCCATGGGCGGTGGCGGCGACCCACCGCCGACCGGACGTACCGGCCAGATCACCGGGATCGGCGGCAAGTGCGTGGACGTGGCCGCGGCCGGCACCACCAACGGCACGCCGATCCAGCTCTACACCTGCAACGGCACCAACGCCCAGCGCTGGACGGTGGGCAGCGACGGCACCCTGCGCGCGTTGGGCAAGTGCGCCGACGTCACCAGCGCCGGCACCGCGAACGGCACCAAGATCCAGCTGTGGGAGTGCAACGGCACCGGCGCCCAGGTGTGGCAGGCCCAGTCCAACGGCACGCTGCGCAATCCGGCGTCGAACAAGTGCCTCGATGCCACCGACAACAGCTCGGCGGACGGCACCCGGCTACAGATCTGGGACTGCTTCGCCGGCGCCAACCAGCGGTGGGTCCTGCCCTGATCCGCGCGAACGGCCCCCTGCCCACGCGGCAGGGGGCCGTTGCCGGACGGCGGGGCCCGACGAGGGGTCAGGCCGAGCCGTGCCGCCGGACCAGGTCGAGCATCTCGTCCACCGAGCCGGCCGGGTCGGTCACCGGGAACTGGACCGCACGGACCACCGCCGCCGCGTCGACGAGCACCGTCAACCGCTTCAGCCGGGCGACGCCGCCGGCGCGGAACGTCGGCAGCAGCAGTCCGGCGGCGAGGCGGCCGTCCTGGTCGGACAGGAGCGGGAACGGCAACCGGGCGTACGCGACGAAGTCGGCGAGCTGGTCGGGGCGCTGGGTGCTGATGCCGCGCACCTGGGCTCCGGCGGCCCGGAAGTTCGCGTACCGGTCGGCGTAGGTCGCCGACTCCAGGGTGCAGCCCGCCGCGCCCGGGATCTCGCCCCACCCCGGCGGATGCCCCGCGCTGCCGGGCGCGTACGCCCCGGGGAAGAAGTAGAGCACCGTCCACTCGCCCGCGGCGGCCGGCGTGACCGGCCGGTTGTCGGGTCCGGGCAGGCGAACCTCGGGTAGCCGCCGTCCGACCAGGTCGTGCGCCCGCCGGGCTTCGGCCGACCCGGCCTCGGCCGTCGCGGTGAGCTCGCCGTCGCCCATCAGGTGCCGGGTGCCCCAGTCCTGCAGGGCGAGCAGCACCGGCAACAGCCCCTCACCCTTCCCGGTGAGCAGGTAGTCGTAGCGCGGTGGGTGCTGCGAGTACGGCCGGCGTTCCAGCACCCCGTGCTCGACGAGCGCGCCCAGCCGCTCGGTCAGCGCCCGCCGGCTGACGCCCAGTTCCCGTTGCAGCGCGTCGAAGCGGGTCGTCCCGCCCGCGATGTCGCGCACGATGAGGAAGGTCCACCAGTCACCCAGGACGCCCAGTGACTGCGCTATGCCGCAGTCCGCGTCCGCCAGGTCGACTCGTCGCACATCCCACCTCCACCGCTCGGACCCGCCTCGACTATAGTCCGTTTCAGTTTGGAACTCTCTGGTTCGCGTCAACGGGGGAGGACGACTTGGACGTCGCAGGCAGAGCCGGAGTGTTCTGGCGTTGGTGGACCGCCTTCACCACCAGCGCGGTCGGGTCAGCGGTCGGCGCCGTGGCGCTGCCGCTGACCGCACTGACCGCGCTCGACGCCACGCCGTTCGAGATGGGCCTGATCGCGGCGGCCAACTACGCGGCCTGGATCGTCATCGGCCTGCCGGCCGGGGTGATCGTGCAGCGGCTGCCCCTGCGCGGCACCCAGGTGTGCGCCGACCTCGCCCGCGCCGTGGCCGTCGCGTCGGTGCCGCTCGCCTGGTGGTGGGGCCAGCTAACGATCGCCCACCTGGTGGTCACCGCGCTCGTGATCAGCTTCGCCAACGTGCTGTTCGACGTGGCCAACGCGACCTTCCTGCCGAGCATCGTCGACCGCGACCAGCTGCAATCGCGCAACAGCCTGAACTCCGGCACCCACGCCGCCACACAGCTCAGTGGCCCGTCCATCGGCGGACTCGCCGTGCAGGCGCTGGGTGCGGTGCCGACCCTCCTGGTGGACGCGCTCAGTTACCTGGCCTCGGCGGTGCTGCTGCGGACCCTGCCCGCCCGCCGCGCGGACACGCCGGAGCACTCGCCGCCGATGAGCGAGCTGATCCGGCAGGGCTGGCGCTTCGTCGCGTACCACCCCGTCATGGGCCCCGGCATGTGGGCCGCGACCGCGGTCAACTTCGTCTGCGGCGCGCAGTACGCGCTCTACCCGCTCTACCTGTTCCGGGACCTGCACGCCCCGGCCGGACTGGTCGGCGTACTGATCGCGGTCGAAGGCGTCGGCTCGCTGGTCGGCGCGGCGCTCACCCCGCGGATCACCCGTCGGCTCGGCACCGCCCGGGCGCTGATCATCTCGTGCCTGGTCTCCGTCGGCGGAGCGTTCCTCGTGCCCCTGGGCACCGGCTGGCCGGCATACGCCGCCTTCGCGGCGGGCAACGTCGTCTTCGCCGGCGGCGTGGTGGTGCTCAGCGTGACCACCCGGACCTACCGGCAGATCGCCAGCCCGCCCGACCTGCTCGCCCGGGTGATGGCCACCGTCCGCTTCGTCTCCTGGGGCGCGATCCCCGTCGGCGGCCTGGTCGCCGGCGCGCTGGCGGGCGTCCTCGGCGCACGGACCACGCTGCTGGTCTTCGCGGCCGCGGTGATCTGCGCGCCCCTGGCGCTGCTACTCTCCCCCGTGCGAAAGCTCCGCGACCTCGCGGATCACGACCGGGCCGCCGAGCCCGCGCCACTGCCCCAGCCGGTCGCCGGCCCCTGACCCCGGCGCGAAGCTCGGGGGCCGGTTGCGCCGGACACGGAGCACGCTGCCGGTGTCGTGGCCGCCGCCGCATCCGGTTCCGGGCGTCCCCCGGCGTCGACGTCGATAACCTGAGGCGGGATGTCCACCCGGGCACCGGGACCGGAAGGATCGACGGTGACAGGCAACCGGCCGAGTCGTCACGTCGTACGTCGTCGACGGCGGCGCCTGTGGAGCGGCGTGCTCGCGCTGGCCGGCCTGGTGCTACTGGTCATCGGGCTGACCGTGGCGGACGGCGTGGCCGCCTGGGTCGAGATCGTCGTCGCCGCCGTGCTACTGGTCGTGGCCTACGTGGTCCAGGCCATCGCCCGCCGGGAGACGCTGTACCGCCGCGACGACGACGGGCGCTGACAGCCGCGACGGTCCCGGCGGGGTGCTGTCGTTCGTCGCAGGCCTGTGCCAGGCTGTCCGGCGTGGCACACCGACCCCCGATCCTGCTGATCGACTCCCCGAGCCTCTACTTCCGGGCCTACTTCGGCATTCCCGAGTCCGCGGCCCGCGCCGAGGACGGCACCCCGGTCAACGCGGTGCGCGGTTTCCTCGACATGCTCGCGACCCTGATCCGCACCCGCCGACCCGACCGGATGGTCTGCGCCATGGATCACGACTGGCGACCCGACTGGCGGGTGGCACTGCTGCCGTCGTACAAGGCCCACCGGCTGGCGCCCGAGGGCGGCGAGGTGGTGCCCGACACGCTCACCCCGCAGGTGCCGGTGATCCTCGACGTGCTCGCCGCGATCGGCATCACGACCGTCGGCGCGGCCGGCTACGAGGCCGACGACGTGCTCGGCACCCTCTCGGTCACCCAACCGGCCCCGGCCGAGGTGGTCTCCGGCGACCGGGATCTGTTCCAGCTCGTCGACGACTCCCGGCCGGTGCGGCTGCTCTACGTCGGGCGGGGCGTGGCCAAGCTGGAGGACTGCGACGACGCCGCGGTCCGGGCCCGCTACGGGGTGCCCGCCGCCCGTTACGCCGACTTCGCGGCGCTGCGCGGTGACCCCAGCGACGGGCTGCCGGGCGTGCCCGGGGTGGGCGAGAAGACCGCCGCCCGGCTGATCGAACGCCACGGTGACCTCGACGGCATCCTCACCGCGCTCGACGATCCCCGCTCCGGTTTCGCACCCGGCCTGCGTACGAAGCTCGAAGCGGCCCGGGACTACCTGGCGGTCGCCCCGAAGGTGGTCCGGGTGGCCCTCGACGTGCCGCTGCCGGAATTGCCCACCGCGCTGCCGAGCGCGCCCGCCGACCCGGACACCTTGCTGGAACTGGCCCGCCGGTGGAACCTCGCCGGCTCCACCCGGCGCCTCGTGGACGCGCTCGCCGACCGCGCCTGAACTGACGGGCACCCGGACACCCCCGGGAGTGACCGTCAGCTCGGGGCAGCCGGAGTCAGGCGGCGGCGTGGTAGGCGAGCACCCCCCGGTTGATCTCGGTGATCGCCTGCCGGGCCGTGGAACGCAGCTCGGCCGACGCGCCGCCGGAGTCCTTGAGCTGGCCGAGCAGGTCGACCACCTGCCGCGCCCAGCGGACGAAGTCACCGGCCGGCATCTCCCCGTCGAACTCGTGACCACTGGCGAGCACCTTGGCGAGGGCCTCTCCCCGGGTCCACCGGTAGATCGGCCAGGCGAAGCCGAGATCCGGCTCCCGGGTCACCGACAGGCCACGCGCGGACTCGTCGGCCTCGATGTCGCTCCACAGCTTCAGTGTCTCGTCCACCGCGTCCGCGACCCCGCCACGCGGCAACGACGCCCGCTCGTCCACGTCGCGGCGCGCCTCGTAGACCACCACCGAGACCGCCGCCGCCAGCTCGGCCGGGGAGAGCCCGTCCCAGACGCCCCGCCGCAGGCACTCGGCGACCAGCAGGTCCGCCTCGCTCCAGATCCGGCCGAGCGTCCGACCCGCGTCGGTCACCTCGCCCCCGGTGCTCAGGTAGCCCCGGGCGCTGAGCAGTGCGACGATCCGGTCGAAGGTGCGGGCGAGGGAGCCGGTACGTCCGGCCACCCGCTGCCGCAGCTCCTCGGTGTCGCGTTCGAGGCGGCGCCGCCGCTCCGCCCAGCGGGCGTGCTCCTCACGCTCCGGGCAGGCGTGGCAGGGGTGCCGGCGCAGCTCCGTACGGAGCTGACTGAGCCGGTGGTCCTCGCCGACCGGTTGCCGGGACCGGCCGCCCCGGCGGCCACCGTGCCGGTCGAGCCCGGTGGCGGCCACGGCCGCGGCCAGGTCCCGGCGAGCAGCCGGCGAACGGTGGTTGAAGTGCTTCGGCACCCGGATCCGGGCGAGCACCTCGGCCGGGCTGGTGAAGTCCCCGGGGCCGACGCGCCCCGCCCAGCGGTCCTGGGTGAGCACCAACGGACGGGGCTCGCCGAACCCGCCGGTGGCCGGGTCCAGCACCACGGCCAGGCCGGCGCGGCGGCCGGACGGCACCCGCACCACGTCACCGACGCGCAGCCGCTCCAGCGAGGCCACCGCGGCCGCCTTGCGCTGGGTCTGCCCCTGGCGGGCCAGCGACCGCTCCCGGTCGGCGATCGCGACCCGCAGGGCGAAGTACTCGTCGAAGTCACCGTGGTGGCAGGCCGCCTCCGCGCCGTACGCCTCGATGGTCTCGGTGTTGCGCTGCACCTGCCGGGCCAGGCCGACCACCGACCGGTCGGCCTGGAACTGGGCGAACGACGACTCCAGCAGCGCCCGGGCGGGCTCCGCGCCGACCGAGCCGACCAGGTTGACCGCCATGTTGTACGACGGTCGGAAGCTGGAGCGCAGCGGGTAGGTGCGGGTGGAGGCGAGGCCCGCCACGTGCCGGGGGTCGGTCTCCGGCGACCAGACCACCACCGCATGCCCCTCGACGTCGATGCCGCGGCGACCGGCCCGGCCGGTGAGCTGGGTGTACTCCCCGGGGGTCAGGTCGACGTGTGCCTCGCCGTTGTACTTGACCAGCCGCTCCAGCACCACGCAGCGGGCCGGCATGTTGATGCCCAGTGCGAGGGTCTCGGTGGCGAAGACCGCCTTCACCAGGCCCCGGACGAACAGCTCCTCGACGACCTCCTTGAACGCCGGCAGCATCCCGGCGTGGTGCGCGGCGAGGCCACGTTCGAGGCCGTCGAGCCACTCCCAGTAGCCGAGCACGGAAAGGTCCTCGCCGGGGATGGCGGTCACCCGCGACTCGACGACCCGGCGGATCTCCGCCCGCTCCTCCGGTGAGGTGAGCCGCAGCCCGGCGGCGAGGCACTGCTGCACGGCGGCGTCGCAGCCGGCCCGGCTGAAGATGAACAGGATCGCCGGCAGCAACCCCTCCCGGTCGAGCCGGTCGACGATGTCGGGCCGCAGCGGACCCCGCCAGCGCGGTCCGCGCCGCCCGCCACCCGGGCCGGCGCTGCGCCCCTCACCCAGCTCCAGGCGGCGCACCGTGTCCCGCGTGTAGCGCAGCAACTCGGGGTGCACATCGTGCTTGCGTGCCGCGTCGGCGTCGTGGAACAGGTCGAACATCCGCTTGCCGACCAGCATGTGCTGCCACAGCGGCACCGGTCGGTGCTCGCTGACCACCACGGCGGTCTCGCCGCGCACGGTGACCAGCCAGTCGGCGAACTCCTCGGCGTTGGAGACGGTCGCCGACAGGGAGACGAGGGTGACCGAGGCGGGCAGGTGGATGATCACCTCTTCCCACACGCCGCCACGGAACCGGTCGGCGAGGTAGTGCACCTCGTCCATGACCACGTAGGCGAGCCCCTCCAGGGCGCTGGAGCCGGCGTAGAGCATGTTGCGCAGCACCTCGGTGGTCATGACCACCACGGGTGCATCGCCGTTGATCGCGTTGTCGCCGGTGAGCAGACCCACCTGGTCGACGCCGTAACGGTCCACCAGGTCGTGGTACTTCTGGTTCGACAGCGCCTTGATCGGCGTGGTGTAGAAGCACTTGCGGCGGGTACCCACGTCGCCCTCCGCCGCCTTGCCGCGCAGCGCCAGGTGTACGGCGAACTCGCCGACCACGGTCTTGCCGGCGCCGGTCGGCGCGCAGACCAGCACACCGCTGCCCCGCTCCAACGACTGACACGCTTCGCGCTGAAAATCGTCGAGATCGAACCCCAGGTCAAGGGCGAACTCGTCCAGCGCCGGGAACATGGAGGCCTGCGCGGCCCGGCGGCGCGCCGCGGCGTACCGCTCGGCGGGGCTCGACATGCCACCAAGATTAATGCGTGCCGCGACACGACACCGGGCAAGGCCGACCGGATGGGCCGTCGGAGGCGGTCGGTAGGGTGCACACGTGCCGGAGCAACCCGAACCGTCCCAGACCCCCACCGTGGGCGGCGCCGACGCGGTCGCCCCCCGACCCCGGCCGTCGCGCCGGCCGGTGAAAGCGGTGCTCTTCGACTTCCACGGCACGCTCGCCCAGGTGGAGGAGCCCCTGGAATGGGTGCTCAAGGCCGCGGCGACGTGCGGGGCCACCCTCGACCGGGTGAAGGCCACGATCCTGGCCGACCGGCTGCTCACCGCCGGTAGGGCCGGTGGTCCGCTGCCCGCGCGGGTGCCGCCCCGGTTGGCCGAGCACTGGTCCACGCGGGACCTCTACCCGCACGCCCACCGGGCCGCCTACACCGGCCTGGCCGAGACGGTCGACGCCGGCATCGACGGGCTCGCCGACGCGCTCTACGAGCGGCTGCTCCTGGCCGAGGGCTGGGTCCCCTACCCGGACACCACCCCCACCATCGCGGCGCTGCGCGAGGCCGGCATCCGGGTGGCCGTGGTGAGCAACATCGGCTTCGACCTGCGGCCACATTTCGACGCGTGGCAGCTCACCGAGCTGGTCGACGCGTTCGTGCTCTCGTACGAGGTGGGGCGCTGCAAGCCCGATCCCGGCATCTTCCTGCGTGCCTGCGGGATGCTGGGCGTCGACCCGGAGGAGACGCTGATGGTCGGCGACTCACCCGCCGACGCGGGAGCCGCCGCCGCGGGCTGCGCCGTGCTGGTGCTGCCGGCCGCCGACCCGGGCCGGGAGAACGGTCTTGGCGCGGTCCTCGACATCGCCCTGCCGGCCTGACCTCGCCCCGAACTGCCGCGGTGCGCGACGGGCGTGGACGGTAGGACCGCCACGGGCGGCACCAGCACGTCACCCACCGGCGAGACCGGAAGCCCGGTGAACAGCCGGCACGGCGGCAAGCCTCGCGACGAGGGCTGGCTCACCTCCGAAGGAGGCGACATCCGCCCAGCTCGCGACGGCCCCTAGCGTCCCCGGCATGACCGACATGCTGATCGCCGACCGGCCGGCGCCGGGCGCCGCACCGGCCCGCCGTACGAACGCGGGAGCGGTCGGCCTGGTACTCGGCGGGGCGCTGTCGGTGCAGTTCGGCTCCGCGGTGGCCACCATGCTCTTCCCCCGTACCGGTGTGGCCGGCGCCGTCACCCTCCGGCTGGCCATCTCCGCCGTACTGCTGCTGGTCGTCTGCCGGCCACGGCTGCACGGGCACGACCGGGCGGACTGGGTGGCCGCCGGCACGTTCGGGCTGATCCTCGCCGCGATGAACTCGATCTTCTACCAGGCCATCGAGCGGATCCCGCTCGGTCCGGCCGTCACCCTGGAGGTGCTCGGCCCGCTGGCGCTGTCGGTGTTCACCGGGCGCCGGGCGGGCAGCTGGGTGTGCGCCGGAGTCGGCCTGGCCGGTGTGGCGCTGCTCGGCCGGGGCGGCTTCGACCGGCTCGACCCGCTCGGCGCGGCCCTCGCCCTGGTCGCCGGCGCGGCGTGGGCGGCCTACATCGTGTTCAGCGCCCGGGTCGGAGCCCGCTTCCGGGGTGCCGACGGGCTGGCCGTCGCGCTCGTCGTCGCTGCGGTGCTGACCCTGCCGGCGGGGTTGGCGACCGCCGGCACGGTGCTGCTGGACCCGTCGGTCCTGGCTCTCGGGGTCGCGCTGGCGGCGCTCGCCTCCGGGGTGCCGTACACCCTCGAACTGCTCGCGCTGCGGCGGCTGCCCACCGCCACGTTCGCGGTGCTCATGAGCCTCGGCCCGGCGGTCGCCGCGCTCGCCGGCTACCTGGTGCTCGGCCAGCAGCTGACCGTGCTGGAGGTGGTGGCGATCGCTCTGGTCATCGCCGCCAGCATCGGTGCGGTGCGGGTCAACGCAGCAACCGCAGCGCGCCCGGCACGGCGGTGACGGTCACCGGCAGGTCCAGCGACCGCTCGCCGTCGGCGTACGTCGTGATGCCCTCCGCGGCCAGCTCCACCGTACGCACCCGGTAGCTGCTCACCAGCGGATGCCGCAAATGGGTGCCCTGGTAGATGCTCGGCTTGACGCGGATCAGGGTGCGCCGGTCGAGCCGCCCACCGACGACCACGTCGAGCAGACCGTCGGTCGGGTCGGCGTCGGGGCAGATCCGCATCCCGCCGCCGTAGCTGGGGCAGTTGCCCACGGCCACCAGCACCGCGTCCAACTCGTACGGTTCGCCGTCGAGGCGCAGCTTGTAGCGGCGCGGACGCAGCCGGGCCAGCTCGACCATGATGGCCAGGTCGTACCGGCGGGGTCCGCGCGGCCACCGCATCCGGTTGGCCCGCTCGTTGACGATCGCGTCGAAGCCGGCGGCGAGCACCGCCCCGTACCAGCGCGGCGGCCCGGTGGGGCCGGTCAGGCGGGCCAGGTCGATCGGGCGGGAACGACCGGCGTGCAACGCCCCGGCGATCACCTCGGCGGCGGCGAGCGGGTCGGTCGGGTAGCCGGTGTCGGTGGCGAAGTCGTTGCCGGTGCCGGCCGGGATCGGCCCGAACGGGATCGAGGTCCCGGCGACGGCCTGCAAAGCGCGGTGCACCGTGCCGTCGCCGCCCACGGCCACCAGCGCGGCCACTCCCCCGGCGACCGCGGTGCGGCAGACAATCTCGGCCTGCTCGGCGCTGTGCGCCTCCAGCAGCCGTACCTCCCAGCCCGCGGCGGCCAGCCGGGAGATCAGCGGTGCGAGCAGACCGCGGTGCCGGCCCCGGCCGGCGGTCGGGTTCATCAGCACCGCGACGGGACCTTCGGGATCGACGGAGGGGTGATCGACCACGGTCATGGCGAGCAACCTACCGGTACGGCGAACGCCGCCCGGTCCGGGCGGCGTTCGTCATTCCAGTGCGGGTGACCGGCTCAGGTCATGTCGTCGTAGCGGCGCTCGATCGGCGTGGGAGCGGTGATCGGTTCCGGCGCGTCGATCGGGTCGGCCGCCTCGACCTGCTGCCCGGCCTCGACCGGCTCCGGGGTCAGGTCCAGCGGCGACACCTCGTCGTCGTCGATGCCGGCGTAGATCTCCTTGCCCCGACCGCGCCGCTTGTCGTTGAGGAACGCGACGCCGACCGCCACGAAGTAGAGCAGGCATAGCGACGCCGCCAGCAGCGTCATGCCGAACGGGCCCGGGTCCGGCGTGGCGATGGCCGCGAAGGCGAACGAGATGAAGATGACCACTCGCCACCAGCTCAGCAGTCGGCGTGCGCTCGCCACCCCGGTGAAGTTGAGCATCAGCAGGATGAGCGGGAACTCGAACGCCACACCGAACAGCAGGATCATGTTCGTGACGAAGGAGATGTAGCGGGTGACCTCCAGTTGGCTGTCGGTCCCCGTCACGCCCGATTCCAACAGGAACGTGAGGCCCTTGTCCACGACCAGGTAGGCCAGCACCGCGCCGCCAGCGAACAGCGGCGCCGCGATGGCGACGAAGACGTACGCCCACTTGCGCTCGTGCCGATGCAGGCCGGGCGCGATGAACGCCCAGAGCTGGTACAGCCACACCGGCGCGCCGACGATCAGGCCGATCCACAGCGCCAGCTTCAGCCTGAGAATGAAACCGTCCGCCGGTGACAACAGCAGGAACTTGTGACACTCGCCGGACGCGTCGATCGCGCCCGGCAGGTTGCAGTACGGTTCCTTCAGCAGGTTGAACGCCGGCCGGGACAGCACGAACCCGACGATCAGGCCCGCCACGATCGCGAGCGAGGCGCGGAAGAGCCGGGTGCGTAGTTCCCGGAAGTGCTCGATGAGGCTCATCGAGCCGTCGGAGGCCCGGTCGAAATTGCTCGGGCCGCGCTTACGCAACGCGAAGGCCGCCACCGTCTTCGGGCCCCTCGATCAGTTGTCGCGGACGCGCTGCACCGGGTCGACGACCGGCTGCTGCGGCGCGGCCTGGTACGGCGCGGTCTGGGGCTGCTGCGGGCCGGCCTGATACGCCTGCTGCGCGCCCTGCGGCGGAAGCGGCTGGTATCCGGCCTGCGCGTCGGCCTTCTCGGCCAGGTCGCGGTCGTCGTCCTGCAGGCTCTTGGTCTCCGCCTTGATGATCCGCAGCGAGCGGCCGAGCGAGCGGGCCGCGTCGGGGAGCCGCTTCGCGCCGAAGAGAAGGATCAGCACGACCACGAGGATGGCGATGTGCCACGGCTTGAGGGCACCCATGGGAAGCTCCAGTCGCTTGTGAGACAGCAGGGGTGTGTCGGAGCCCATCGTACGTGCGTGTCGGCCCGATGCCACCCGTCGGGGCGGAGGTGGTTCGCCCCGACGGGTGAAGTGTTGACCAACCCGGGATGTCCAGTCAACAGTCGGTGACCGATCGTTCCCGGAAGGTCCATTCGGATCGCGCCGCGCGGGATCCGGTCGATCGCCCGCACTGCGGTGGCCGCTCAGGCGTGCCGCTTCGCCTTGATCAGCTCAAGGCGGCGCTGGGTGGTGGCCAGCTGCCCCTGCAACCCCTCGGACCGTTGCTGCAGCGCCTGGGCGGCCCCGGCGAGTTCGAGTGCCTCGGCCTGCCGGCGCTGCAACGTCAGCGCCGCCCGGTGCAGCCCCGGCAGGCGGGACAGCACCCCCCGCACGGCCGCCGCGAACAGGACGAGGGTGGCCAGCACCACCGCGAGCACGATCCACCACAGCACGGCCGTCAGCCTACCGGGAGCCCGCGGTCATCGCCGGGTCGGCGGCGGCCGGTTCCGGATCGCGTCGGGCCGCCGGTGTCGGCCGGGCGTACGCCTCCAGGGCGGCGCCCGCCGCTGCCCGCACCTGCTCGGCCAGCTCGGCCGGCGCGACCACTGTCACGTCCGGGCCGAGGCCGAGGACGAACCGGCGCGCCCAGCCCAGGTCGCTGACCCGCAGTGACACCAGCCACTGGTCGGCGTCACCGGGCCGGACGTCCTCGCACGGGTAGTACTCGGTGATCCACCGCTCGCCGCGACCGACCCGCAGCGTGATCAGTGGCAGGTCGGGAGAGGGCCGGAACGCCCCGTCGCTGAGATCGTGCGGACGGGCCTGCGGCGGCACCACCGCCGGCTCGTCCAGCTCGGCGACCGCGTCGATCCGATCGGCCCGGAACAACCGGACCGCTTCCGCCCGGCGGCACCACGCCTCCACGTACGCCCGGCCACCGACCATCAGCATGCGCAGCGGGTCGATGGTGCGTTCGGTGGTCTCGTCCCGGGCCGCGGTGTAGTAGGTGATCCGCAACGCCCGGCCGCCCTCGACGGCCCCGCGCAGTGCCTCCACGTGCCTGATGTCGGCGGGCAGCCGCACCTCCACCGGCGCGCCGACCAGGTCGCCGGCCGCGCTCTCGATCTTGGCGAGGGCGCGTTCCACCGCCTCCCGGTTGGTCACCCCGGGCGTCTCGGCGAGCATCCGCAGAGCCACCACCAGCGCGAGCGCCTCGTCCGGGGTGAGACGCAGTGGGCGATCGATACCGGCGTCGTAGGTGATGGTCACCCGGTCGCCGTCGAAGGCCATGTCGATCAGGTCGCCCGGCCCGTACCCGGGCAGCCCGCAGACCCAGAGCAGTTCCAGGTCCTCACGCAGCTGCCGCTCGGTGACGCCCAGGTCCTCGGCAGCCTCGGCCACCTCGATGCCGGGGCGGGCCAGCAGGTAGGGCACCAGGTTGAGCAGCCGAGCCAGCCGGTCGGCGGAGGCTCTCGAGCCGCCCTTGGCGGCGGGTCGGGTCATCTGGTGCCTCCGGCGGTTGCCAGGTCGTCGTGCCGGGTCGCGATCTCCTTCAGCCGTTGGATCACGGCTTCACGCACCTCGGGCGGGTCGAGCACACGTACGTCCGGGCCGTAGCCGACGAGATGGCCGGCGAGCGACTCCGGGTCGGCGTACGGCAGGACCAGTCGGTCCCCGTCCGGCCCGGTGACAATCTCCACCGCCCAGCGGCGCAGCCCGGCGGCCCGCCCCGGCGCCGCGAGAACGGTGGCCCGCCCGGTCCGTTCCACCGGCCCGGACCAACGCGCGACGTGGCTGATCAGGTCGACTCCCGCCGGCGGCTCGTACGCTCCGGGCTCGCCGGTGGCCCGCACCGAGCCCACCACGCGGGAGAGCCGGAAGCAGCGGGTGGCGTCGCGATCCAGGTCGTGGCCGACCACGTACCAGCGGCCGCGCCAGCAGACCACGCCCCACGGTTCGAGCCGGCGACGGGTCGGCGCGTCCTGGTCGGGCACCCGGTAGTCGAAGCCGACCACCCGGCGGTCCCGAGCGGCGGCGGTCAGCGGAGCGAACGCCGGATCCACGGTCACCATCGGCTCCAGGCCGAGAGTGGCCTGCGGATCGACGTCCACCCCGGCGGCACGCAACTTCGCCAGCCCGGAGGACGCCGCGGCGGCGAGCCCCGCATGCTGCCAGAGCCGGGCGGCGATGCCCACTGCAGCCGCCTCGTCCGGTTCGAGGGGGATGTCGGGCAGGGCGTATTCGCGGCGGGCGATGCGGTAGCCCGGCTCGGAGTCGAAGACACTCGCGGTGCCGGTCTCCAACGGGACACCGAGCTCGCGCAGCTCGGCCTTGTCCCGCTCAAACTTGCGCTGGAACGCCTCGTGGTCACGGCCGTCGTCCGGATCGTGTTCGTAGCCGGGCACGGTCGCGGCGATCTGCGCGGCGGTGAGGAACCGGCGCGTGGAGAGTAGACAGATCACCAGGTTGACCAGGCGTTCGGTACGGGTACGGGACACGCATAGACGCTAGCAGCCGACGCGACGCGGGCGTGCACCCACGCGGGCGCAACGTGCGGTGAACGTCGGACCCTCAGGTACGGCTCCCGCGCGGCGTGCCCCGGGCCGGGGCCATAGGGTCGTCTCATGGCACAACCGGAGGTCAAGACCGAGAGCGCCGGTACGGTCGTCGTGGCCGGCGCGGCGAACCTCGCCATCGCGGCCGCGAAGCTGGTCGCGGGCCTGATCTCCGGCTCCGCGGCGATGCTCTCCGAAGCCGCCCACTCGGTGGCCGACACCACCACCGAGGTGCTGCTCTTCACGGCCCTGCGCCGCGGCGCGCGGCCGGCGGACGCCCGCCACCCCTTCGGCTACGGCAAGGAGAGCTACGTCTGGGCGTTCTTCGCCGCCCTGTTCACCTTCGTCGGGGGCGCCGGCTTCGCGATCACGCACGGCATCACCACGATCCTCGTGCACGAACACAGTGGCAACTTCGTGATCTCGTACGTGGTGCTCGCGGTCTCCTTCGTCATCGAGGCGATCTCACTGGCCCGGGCGCTGCGGCAGGTGCGCCGTGAGTCCAAACGGTGGGGCACCACGCCACGCCGCTTCCTGCGTCTGACCGCCGACACCACCGTCAAGGCGGTCTTCCTCGAGGACAGCGCCGCGCTCATCGGGCTGGTCCTGGCCGGGTGCGGTGTCGCGCTCTCCGAACTCACCGGCGACGAGCTGTGGGACGGGATCGCCTCGGTGCTGATCGGCCTGCTGCTGCTGGTGGTGGCCGCCATCCTGGCGTACAGCAACCTGTCGCTGTTGGTCGGACGCGCGGTTCCGGAACTCCTCCAGCACGAGATCGAGCGGTCCCTGGCCGGACTTCCCGAGGTGGACCGCGTCGGCATGCTCTTCACCATGCAGCTCGGCCCGGAGGACATCCTGGTCGCCGCCAAGGTCGACTTCCACGACGAGGCGACCGGAGCGGACATCGAGGCCGCCGCGGACGAGGCCGAACGGCGGCTGCGGGAACGGTACCCGGAGGTCCGGTACCTCTTCCTCGACCCGACCCACTCCATGCCCGGCGCCACCGCCCGAACGTACGGGGAACCGGAACCGCCGATCGGCGACGGTCCCGTCGACCCGGGCCGCCGCTGACCCGGCCCGGACCCGAGGTGGACGGGTCCGTCTCGTGGACCCGGTGCCGGGGAGTCCGGGACGCGGACGCTAGCGTGCCCGTCATGGTGCGATGGCGATCCGGGACGGTGGCGGCGCTGCGGCGGCAGTGGGCCGGGGCGGTGGAGCTGGACGTGACGCTCCCCGACGGCTCGCCCATGCGGGCCCTGGCCTACCCCCACCTGGTCGGCCACCCCGAGCCGGGCGACCGGGTGCTGCTCAACGCCGGCGCGCTGCTGATGGGACTCGGCACCGGCGGGTACGCCCTGGTGGTGGCATTGCCGGACCGGTTGCCGCCGGACCCGCCGCAGGCCGTCGACACCCGCGACGCCGGCCACCTGGTGAAGGCCCGCTACACCCCGCTGCAGCCGATCCTGCTCGGCGTCGACGAGGAAGCCTCGCCGCACCGGGCGGTCCTGGAGACCGCCGAGGACCTGGGCGGCATGCCCGCGGTCACCGCCGACCTGCACTCGGCCCTGCCGGCCATCCTCGCCGGCATCCGCGCCGACGCGCCCGACGCCCGGGTCGCGTACGTGCTCACCGACGGCGGGGCCCTGCCGGCCTGGTTCTCCCGCACCCTCGCCGGGCTGCGGGACGAGCTGGCCGGCACGATCAGCGTCGGTCAGGCCTTCGGCGGCGACCTGGAGGCGAGCACCCTGCACACCGGCCTGCTCGCCGCCCGGTACGTGCTCCACGCCGACGTGGCGGTCGTCTCGCAGGGTCCGGGCAACCTCGGCACCAGCACCCGGTGGGGCTTCTCCGGCGTCGCCGTCGGCGAGGCCGTCAACGCGATCGCGACGTTGGGTGGGCGCCCGGTCGGCTCGCTGCGCATCTCCGACGCCGACGCCCGCCCCCGGCACCGCGGCGTCTCCCACCACAGCCTCACCGCGTACGGCCGGGTGGCGCTGGCCACGGCCGAGCTGGTGGTGCCCGACGGCCTCGACCCGGCGCTCGCCGCCGACGTCGACGCGGCGCTGGAACCGCTCGCCGCCCGGCACCGGATCGTCCGGGTACGCACCGACGGCCTCGACGCCGCGCTGCGGGCCGGCCCGGTGCCGCTGTCGACGATGGGACGGGGCCTGGACGCCGACCACGCGTACTTCCTCGCCGCCGCCGCCGCCGGCCGCCACGCCGCCACCCTGCTCGGCTGACCTCCCGGCGTCAGCGGACGACGGACCGCTTGTCCCGGGGCAGCCCGGCGATCACCTCCCGGGGCAGGTTCAGGGTGTCCGCCACCACCTCGGCCGGGGTGTTCGCCATCCACCGGGTCAGCGAGATGTCGGCGAACCGCGGCCCCGGGCTCCAGGGCCATGTCGACGCCGGACAGCGCCGTGGCGATCGGCAGCTCCCGCTGGGTGATCTCGCGGGTCCAGCCGCCCCGCTCGATGCGGGTGTGTGCGTCGGCGAAGGAGAACCGCATGTTCGGCAGCGTCCCCGCGTCAGTGCCCGGCGGTACGAGCAGGTCCAAGTTCTCCCGGTCCCGTGTGACGTCCCGCGGCCCGGGGTCACGCCAGCCCTCACCGGCCCGCTCCGGCTGCGGCGCCCTCCTATCGTTCATGCCAGGCTCCCGCCTCGTCGCGTCCCGTGGTCACCGACGCGGCGGGCAGGAATTCGTCGACCGCGACGACGACGGTGCTGGGGTACCCGCCTCGATGACCCGGCCGGGCCAACCGCCGGCCCGCGTGGGTCGCCGAACCGGACGCGCGACGGCGACGGTCTCGAGGCCGCCGCCGGGGTGCCGGAAGTCAGACGAGGAAGATCAGGGCGAGCCAGCCACCCACGATCAGCACCAGCGCGAGCGCCAGCACCCAGGTGGGCACCGTGTACTCACCACGCCGGTTCCGTTCGATCTCAGCGCGGATCTTCCCTCGGCGGCGTTCGACCCAGTTCTGGCGCTGTCGACCGCTCTCGGTGGGCTCTCGGCCCGACTGCGGGCCCGGCAATCTCGTCATGGCCCGGCAAGCCTACCGGGACGGCCGATCCTGACGACACACCACCACCAACCCGGCCGGCCCGGTGCGGTACGTCCCGCCGGGCCGGCCGGACGGCGGTCACATGCTCGCGATCAACCGCTCGACCCGCTCGTCGTACGCCCGGAACGGATCCTTGCAGAGCACGGTGCGTTGCGCCTGGTCGTTGAGCTTCAGATGCACCCAGTCGACGGTGAAGTCACGCCGCTTCTCCTGCGCGTGCCGGATGAACTCGCCGCGCAGCCGGGCACGGGTCGTCTGCGGCGGGGTCTCCTTCGCCTCGAAGATCTCCGGATCGGTCGCCACCCGGTCCACCTCGCCGCGGCGCTCCAGCAGCGCGTACAGGCCGCGGCCGCGGCGCACGTCGTGGTAGGCCAGGTCCATCTGAGCCACCCGCGGATGCGACAGCGGCAGGTCGTGCTTGCGCTGGTAGCGCTCGATCAGTCGCAGCTTCGTCACCCAGTCGATCTCCCGGGCCACCGGATCCAGGTCGCCGGTCTCCACCGCGCGCAGCACCCGGCCCCACAACTCCACCACCCGCTTGGCGGTCTGGTCGCCGCCGCGCCGCTCGACGAACTCGGTCGCCTTCGCCAGATACTCCTGCTGGATCTCCAGCGCGCTGATCTCCTTGCCGGAGGCGAGCCGCACCTTGCGCCGGCCGGTGATGTCGTGGGACACCTCGCGGATCGCCCGGATCGGGTTCTCCAGCGACAGGTCCCGCATCACCACCCCGGCCTCGATCATGCGCAGCACGATGTCGGCCGAGCCGACCTTGAGCAGCGTCGTGACCTCGTTCATGTTGGAGTCGCCGACGATCACGTGCAGCCGCCGGTAACGCTCGGCGTCGGCGTGCGGCTCGTCCCGGGTGTTGATGATGGGGCGGCTGCGGGTCGTCGCCGAGGAGACGCCCTCCCAGATGTGCTCGGCCCGCTGGGAGAGGCAGTACACCGCTCCGCGCGGCGTCTGCAGCACCTTGCCCGCACCACAGATCAACTGCCGGGTGACCAGGAACGGGATCAGGACGTCGGCCAGCCGTCCGAACTCGCCGTGCCGGGACACCAGGTAGTTCTCGTGGCAGCCGTACGAGTTCCCGGCCGAGTCGGTGTTGTTCTTGAACAGGTAGATCTCACCCGCGATGCCCTCGTCGTGCAGCCGCTTCTCCGCGTCGACGAGCAGACCTTCGAGGATCCGCTCACCGGCCCGGTCGTGGGCCACCAGATCGACCACCGAATCGCACTCCGGCGTGGCGTACTCCGGGTGGGACCCGACGTCGAGGTAGAGCCGGGCCCCGTTGCGGAGGAACACGTTGCTGGACCGGCCCCAGGACACCACCCGGCGGAAGAGGTACCGGGCCACCTCGTCCGGGGAGAGCCGCCGTTGCCCACGGTAGGTACAGGTGACGCCGTACTCGGTCTCGAGGCCGAAGATTCGCCGCTCCATGGTGTGACATTAGCCGCCCGAAGCCCGGATTGGGCAGGGCTCAACCGGGCGGCCTCCCTCGGCGCGCCGACACTCACGAGGTGAGCAGGCACCGACGGCGGCCCCACGCCATCGGCGGGTCGGTACCTTGGCAGCCGTGAAGATCCTCGTCACCGGCGGTGCCGGGTTCATCGGCTCGGCATACGTCCGGCGGCTGCTCACCGGTTCCGAGCCGCTGCTGCACCCCGACGCCGTCACGGTGCTCGACAAGTTCACCTACGCCGGCACCCGGGGCAGCCTCGATCCGGTCCGCGCCGATTCCCGGCTGCGTGTCGTGGCGGGCGACGTCTGCGACGGCCCGCTGGTAGACGCGGTCGTCGCCGAGCACGACGTGATCGTCCACTTCGCCGCCGAGTCGCACGTCGACCGCTCCATCGCCAGCGCGGCGCCGTTCGTCACCACCAACGTGCTCGGCACCCAGACCCTGCTCGACGCCGCGCTGCGGCACGGCACGAGCCGGTTCGTGCACATCTCCACCGACGAGGTGTACGGCTCGATCGAGCACGGCTCGTGGACCGAGACCGCGCCGCTGGACCCGAACTCCCCGTACTCGGCGAGCAAGGCCGGCGCCGACCTGCTCGCCCTCGCCTACCACCGCACCCACGGCCTCGACGTCGTGGTGACCCGGGGCTCCAACACCTACGGGCCGTACCAGCATCCCGAGAAGCTGGTGCCGCTGTTCGTCACGAACCTGCTCGACGGGCGTGACCTGCCGCTGTACGGCGACGGCGGCAACGTCCGGGACTGGCTGCACGTCGACGACCACTGCCACGGCATCACCCTCGCCCTGCTCAAGGGCCGGGCCGGCGGCGTGTACCACGTCGCCGGCGACGTCGAACTGACCAACCGGGAACTGACCCGGCGGCTGCTGGACGCCTTCGACGCCGGGTGGGAGCGGGTCCAGCCGGTCACCGACCGCAAGGGCCACGACCGGCGCTACAGCCTCGACACCGGCACGGCCCGACGTGAGCTCGGCTTCGCTGCGCACGTCGGTTTCGAGCAGGGGCTGCACGACACCATCGCCTGGTACCGGGACAACCGGGCGTGGTGGGAGCCGCTCCGGCGAAGGGCCTGACCGCGACCGCCGGCCGTTCCGACCGCGGCGCGGTCGAGCCGGCCGGCGGCTCGGGAATTCAGACGGTACGGCGCACGTCGACGCTCAGGACTCGTCCTCCGACTCGCGCCGCTCCAGGTCCGCCGAGGCCGCGGAGGTGGTCGGCTTGTGCGCCTCCCCCGTCGGCACCGCCGGGGTCTGCGGGCCGCCCGCCGGCTCCTCCGCCGCACCACCGTTCAGCAACGCGGTCAGCGCCGCCCCGGTGATCCGCCGGAACGTACGCCCGATCCGGCGGCGGTCGAGCACCGCCACCTCCAACTGGTTGGCCGCGATGGTGCGAGCCGCACCGCCCTCGCCGCCGACGCTGCTCAGCGCCTTCACGGCCACCTTCGCCGCCTCGCCCAGCGACATGTCCGGACGGTGTTCCGACTTGAGCACCCCGGTGATCGCCTCCGCCTGGCCGCCCATCGCCATCCGGCCCGGCTCGTCGTTGACCGAGCCGTCGTAGGTGAGCCGGTAGAGCTCGTCCTCGTCGGGCGTCGACCCGACCTCCGCCACGCAGATCTCCACCTCGAACGGCTTCGACTGCTCGGTGAAGATGGCGCCCAGGGTCTGCGCGAACGCGTTCGCCAGGGCCCGGCCGGTGACGTCCCGCCGGTCGTAGGAAAGCCCGTTCAGGTCGGCCATCCGCACGCCGGCGCGGCGCAGGTTCTCGAACTCGTTGTACCGGCCGACGGCCGCGAAGCCGATCCGGTCGTAGATCTCACTGACCTTGTGCAGGGCGCTGGAGAGGTTCTCGGCGACGAAGAGCACCCCGCCCTCGTAGCTCAGGACCACCGCGCTGCGCCCGCGGGCGATGCCCTTGCGGGCCAGCTCGGAGCGGTCGCGCATGATCTGCTCGGGCGAGGCGTAGAACTGCATGGCCACGGCGGCTGGTTCTCCTTAGCGCTGTGCGAGACGACTGCTGACGAATACGGACGGCCGGTCAGCCGCCGGGGTTCTCCATCCGGCCGGAGACCACGGCCTCCGCGATCGCCGCCGTCTCGGCGTCGGTGAGCCGGTGCGTGCCCTCCGCGGTCGCGGTCATCACGACCGGGTAGATGCGGCGGGTCAGATCGGGGCCACCGGTCGCGGTGTCGTCGTCGGCGGCGTCGTAGAGCGCCTCGACCGCGAGCTTGACCGCGTCGTCGACCGACAGTCCGGCCCGGAACCGCTTCTTCAGGGCCGACTTCGCGAACAGCGAGCCGGAGCCGATGGCGTCGTAGCCGGTCTCCTCGTAAGGGCCACCGGTGACGTCGAAGCTGAAGATCCGGCCGGCCTTGGCCGGGTCGGCGGCAGCCAGGTCGAAGCCGGCGAAGAGCGGGATCACCGCGAGGCCCTGCATGGCGGCGCCGAGGTTGCCCCGGATCATCGAGGCGAGCCGGTTGGCCTTGCCGTCCAGCGAGAGCATGGCGCCCTCAATCTTCTCGTAGTGCTCCAGCTCCACCTGGAACAGCCGCATCAGCTCGATGCCGATCCCGGCGGTGCCGGCGATGCCGACCAGCGAGTACGCGTCGGCCGGATGCACCTTCTCGATGTCCCGCTGCGCGATCAGGTTGCCCATCGTGGCCCGCCGGTCGCCCGCCATCACGACGCCACCGGCGGCCGCGATGGCCACGATGGTGGTCGCGTGCGGCGCCATGTCGGCCGCCATGCCCGGCGGCAGCGGCCGCCGGCCGGGCAGCATCTCGGGTGCCACCTTGCTCAGGAACGCCGTGAAGGAGGACGTCCCCGCGTTGGTGAACACATCTGGTAGACGCCCGGATGGATCAAAACCCGCTGCCACGTGGTTCCTCTCAGGTACGTGATCGCCCTGGCCAGTCGCTCGGGACTGTCTCGGAACTGGCCAAGACCACCGTTGCAGTTGAAGCAGAGTATCCCGCGCACCCATCCGGTGCGATGATCGTGGTCCAGATGTTCCGGATCGGGGGTACCGCAGACCGCGCAGACGCCACCTTGCTCGGTGAGGAGTTCATCGAACTCCTTCTGCCCGACGCCGTACCGCCGCCGCAGGTCGTACTCACGGCTGCCGCCGTAGAGCCGCTGCTTGGTCTCCCGCGTCCGGCGATTGTGGCAGGGCTTGCAATACGTGGCGTAGCCCGTGCTGTCAGATCGATTGCGGGGGAACGCGGCTACGGGCTTGACGGTTTCACAGTCGGCGCAGAAACGGTGGCCTGCAGGGACTTCTCGGGCCGACTTCACCTCACGGTCGTAGTGCTCTTTCACCCGCTTGGCGTAGCTGGCCTTCGAGCGCACGTTGAAGCACGGCTTGCAGTAACTGCCGCGACCGCTGGGACGCTTGCTGCTCGCGCAGAACTCTTCGCGCGGCTTCCATTCCCCGCAGTCGCGACAGCGGCGTTGGCCGTCCTGGTCATTCAGAGGGAGCGGCATGCCCGTTTTGTCCCGGTATGCCCTACTGCCCCCCTTTTTGTACGTAACCCCTCACGAACTCTTCGGCGTTCTCCTCGAGGACGGAGTCGATCTCGTCGAGCAGGTCGTCGACGTCCTCGGTGATCTCGGCGTGCCGCTCGGCGACCTCCGGGTTCGCCTCGGTCGTGACGTCCTCGACTTCCTCGTTCTGACGGGACTTGCCCGACTGCGACTGACCGCCGCTGTCACGAGTGGCCATTGCTGCCTCCTCCAACGATCTCTTGCGAGAAACTTACCTCGCGCAGGCGACGAAAAGCCCGCCGCGCGCCGTAGCCGTAACGCGACGGGCTTTCACACCACGGCGGATCAGCCGCCAGTGAGCGTCTCCAGCAGGTCCTTGGCGCTCGCGCACCGGTCGAAGAGCGCCCCGACATGCTTGCGGGTACCCCGCTCCGGCTCCATCATCGGCACCCGCACCAGCGACTCGCGGCCCACGTCGAAGATGACCGAGTCCCAGCTCGCCGCGACCACCTCTGATGCGTACTGGGCGAGGCAGCGGCCACGGAAGTAGGCCCGGGTGTCCTCCGGCGGCTCCGTCATGGCGGTGCGGGTCTGCTCGTCGCTGAGCAGCGTCTTCATCGCGCCCCGGGAGACCAGGCGATGGTAGAGGCCCTTCTCCGGACGCACGTCGGAGTACTGGAGGTCGACCAGCTGAAGCTTGTGCGCCCCCCAGCCGAGCTTCTCCCGTTCCTGGTAGCCGTGCAGCAGCCGCAGCTTCGCCACCCAGTCCAACTCGTCGGCGCAGAGCATCGCGTCCCTGCCGAGCCGGTCCAGCACGCTCTCCCAGCGGGCCAGCACGTCCGAGGTCTGGGCGTCCACATCGTCGCCGTAACGGTCGTCGACAAAGGACCGCACCCGCTCGTAGTACGCCCACTGCACGTCCAGCGCCGTGAGCCGCCGGCCGTCACGCATCCGCATCAGGTGGGTCAGCGACGGGTCGTGGCTGACCGCGCGCAACTCGTTGACCGGGTCGGCGATTCCCAGGTCGGGGCCGAGCGCCTTCTCCTCGATCATGGTGAGGATCAGTGCGGTCGTGCCGACCTTCAGGTAGGTGGAGATCTCGGATAGGTTGGCGTCGCCGATGATGACGTGCAGTCGCCGGTACTTGTCCGCGTCCGCGTGCGGCTCGTCGCGCGTGTTGATGATCGGCCGCTTGAGGGTGGTCTCCAGGCCGACCTCGACCTCGAAGAAATCGGCCCGCTGGGAGATCTGGAAGCCGCTCTGGCTGCCGTCCTGGCCGATGCCGACCCGCCCGGCGCCGCAGACGATCTGCCGAGTGACGAAGAACGGGGTCAGGTACGCCACGATGTCCGCGAACGGAGTCTGCCGCCGCATCAGGTAATTCTCGTGCGCGCCGTAGCTGGCACCCTTGTTGTCGGTGTTGTTCTTGTAGAGATGGATCGGCTGGGTGCCGGGGATGGTGGCCGCCCGCCGGGCCGCCTCGGCCATCACCCGCTCCCCAGCCTTGTCCCAACGCACCACGTCCAGTGGGTTGGTCACCTCGGGAGTGGAGTACTCGGGGTGCGCGTGGTCGACGTAGAGGCGCGCGCCGTTGGTCAGTATGACGTTGGCCAGCCCCAGGTCTTCGTCGGCGAGGGCCTCCGCCGGGTCGTAGGCGGCGCCGGAGTAGGTGAAACCCCGGGCATCGCGCAGCGGCGACTCCTCCTCGTAGTCCCAGCGGGCGCGGCCACCGCGATTGAGTTCCGGGCGCGCCCCGTAGGCGTTCACCACCTGGGAGGAGGTGACCATCGGGTTGGCACCGGCCTGGCCGGGCACGGAGATGCCGTACTCGACCTCGGTGCCCATGATCCGTCGTACGCTCATCGACCTGCTCGCTTCGCTCGCCCGTCCGGTCCCCCGTCCCGTCGAGCGTAGTCGGCCACACGGCGAACGGGGGCTTCGCCGGGGTTGCGCCGTCCGCGGGTGGCGTGGAGGGCCCGCCGGGTGCGGCGGGCCGCGGCCCGCCGCGTGGAGATCCGGCTCGGGCCGGATGCGGCGATGGACGGGGCCCGGGGCGTACGCCACCCCGGGCCCCGTCGTCTCGCGCTG
Organism: Micromonospora sp. NPDC005367; assembly: GCF_040606825.1. NCBI lineage: Bacteria > Bacillati > Actinomycetota > Actinomycetes > Micromonosporales > Micromonosporaceae > Micromonospora > Micromonospora sp. NPDC005367. The sequence continues at coordinate 145,144 of NZ_JBEXFP010000007.1, forward strand.
CCGGTCAGAGGTACTGGCCGGTGTTGCTCGCGGTCTCGATGGACCTTCCGGCGTCGGTGCCCTTGCCACCGGAGACGAGCGTGCGGATGTAGACGATCCGCTCGCCCTTCTTGCCGGAGATGCGGGCCCAGTCGTCCGGGTTCGTGGTGTTGGGCAGGTCCTCGTTCTCCCGGAACTCGTCGACGCAGGCGTCGAGCAGGTGCTGCAGGCGCAGTCCCTTTCGGCCGGAGGTGAGGAACTCCTTGATGGCCATCTTCTTGCCCCGGTCGACGATGTTCTGGATCATCGCGCCCGAGTTGAAGTCCTTGAAGTAGAGGACTTCCTTGTCGCCGTTGGCGTAGGTGACCTCGAGGAACCGGTTCTCCTCGGTCTCGGAGTACATCCGCAGCACGACCGCGTCGATCATCGCCGCCACGGTGGCCTGTGGGTCACCGCCGTGCTCGGTCAGGTCGTCGGCGTGCAGCGGCAGACCCGAGAGGATGTACTTGGAGAAGATGTCCTTGGCCGCCTCGGCGTCCGGCCGCTCGATCTTTATCTTCACGTCGAGCCGGCCGGGACGCAGGATGGCCGGGTCGATCATGTCCTCGCGGTTGGAGGCGCCGATGACGATGACGTTCTCCAGACCCTCCACACCGTCGATCTCGCTCAGCAGCTGCGGGACGATGGTGTTCTCCACGTCCGAGGAGACGCCGGAACCGCGGGTGCGGAAGACCGAGTCCATCTCGTCGAAGAACACGATCACCGGGGTGCCTTCGCCGGCCTTCTCCCGGGCTCGCTGGAAGATCATCCGAATGTGCCGCTCGGTCTCGCCGACGTACTTGTTGAGCAGCTCGGGGCCCTTGATGTTGAGGAAGAAGCTGGTGTGCTTCTCCTCGCCCCGCCGCTCGGCGATCTTCTTGGCCAGCGAGTTGGCCACCGCCTTGGCGATCAGCGTCTTACCGCAGCCGGGCGGCCCGTAGAGCAGGATCCCCTTGGGCGGGCGGAGCTGGTGCTCACGGAACAGGTCGGCGTGCAGGAAGGGCAGTTCCACCGCGTCGCGGATCTGCTCGATCTGCGCCTGGAGGCCACCGATGTCGGAGTAGTCGACGTCGGGCACCTCCTCAAGGACCAGCTCCTCGACCTCGCTCTTCGGGATCCGCTCGTACGCGTACGCCGAACGGGGCTCGATCATCAGCGAGTCGCCGGCCCGGATCGGGGATCCGATCAGGCTCTCCGCGAGGTGCACGATGCGCTCCTCGTCGGAGTGGGAGACCACCAGCGCCCGGTCACCGGGCCCTCCGCCGGGGCTCTCCAACACCTCCTTGAGCATGACAACCTCGCCGACCCGCTCGTAGCCGAACGCGTCCACGATGTTGAGCGCGTCGTTGAGCAGGACCTCCTGCCCGCGCCGCAGTTCGGCGACGTCCAACGACGGCGACACCGCGACGCGCAGCTTGCGGCCGCCGGTGAAGACGTCGACGGTGCCGTCGTCGTGCCGAGCGAGGAATACCCCGTAGCCACTCGGTGGCTGAGCGAGGCGGTCGATCTCCTCCTTGAGCGTCACGATCTGCGCGCGAGCCTCCTTGAGGGTGCTCACGAGCCGTTCGTTGTTCTCGGTCAGCCGCGCCAACTGCGCCTGGGTGGCGGCCAGCCGCTCCTCGAGCTGCCGGACGTGTCGGGGGCCTTCGGTCAACTTGCGCCGCACCAGGGCGAGTTCCTCTTGGAGGAAGGCGACCTGCGTGGAGAGATCGTGGGCCTCCTTCTCCCACCGTGCGGCGCGCGAGTCCGCGTCGTCGCTGCGTGTCACGTCCCACCTCCCCGGGGGGCTTGAACGTTCTGCCCTAACACTAGCCGCTATGAGCCCGATTCGGTCCCGCGCAACGCCCCTGTCACCGAACCTTGATCGCGAAGGGTGGGCATCGGGACCGGTGCGGGCGTTCGGGTACCGTCGGGGCGTAGGACGGGAGAACATGGGGGGTGCACCGGTGACGCAGGTCGCGACGGACCAGCTTCAGGTCTGGGTGGACCAGGATCTCTGCACGGGCGACGGGCTCTGCGTGCAGTACGCGCCGGAGGTGTTCGAGTTCGACATCGACGGCCTGGCCTACGTCAAGGGCCCCGACGGTGAGCTCCTGCAGACCCCGGGCAGCCGGGTCGACGTGCCGGAGCACCTGCGCCTCGAGGTGATCGACTCGGCGAAGGAGTGCCCGGGCGAGTGCATCCACGTGGTGCGCGCCGGCGACGGCGTCGAGGTGGCCGGCCCCGACGCCGAGGACTGAGTAGAGCGAGCGGACGGCTCGGCCGCGGTGCCGCCGGGCCGCCTTGTTCACCGCCACCGGTCGCGCCGCGGTGGACCCGATCCGGTGAACGCGCCGGGGGTCAGAGCATCGGCCGGCCGACGACCGAGGCGACCAGCCGCGCGAACTCCTCCAGCCGGGCGATCTGTCCGGCGCCGCCGTCGTCGAGGGTCTTGCCGAAGCGCAGCGCGTCGTGGCGGGGCGCGCCGACCACCTCCTCGGGTGGCGGCGCCTCGTCGAGCGAGGTCAGCAGCAGGTAGACGTCGATGCTGTCGACGCGGACCTCGCCGTTGTCGGAGCGGGTGAGCCGCCGCCGGCAGCCGACCTCGGTGACCGTGGAGACCGGCACCACCCGTAACGACGACGTCATCGATCCGGCCGGCCCCTCCCCCGGCGGCACGTCCTCGCCGTGCCAGAGGATCAGCCGGCTGCCGTCGCAGACGACGACCTCCTGCCACACCCCGTTGACCTCGTTGACGAAACGTTCCAGCGTGAAGCCGAGCACCGACGCGCCGCGCAGCACCCCGCCGAGCGCCTCCAGGGCGATGTCCGGGTCGCGCAGGTAGGCCCGCGCCGCCGACTCCAGGTCCTGGTACGGCGACCAGTCCGGGAAGACCGCTGGCAGGTCACCGCCGCCGTAGCCCGGGCTGCTCATGCCGTTTCCTCCCTCTGGTCGACACGCCCCTGGACCGTTCGCTGCCGCAACGACCACGTACTCATGCCAGGCGGCCCGTCACGGCGTGTCCAGCTCCTCCGTTGCCTCGGGCGTTGTGACCGCCGCCTGGGCGGCTGCCTGCCGGGCCGCCTCCGCCTCCCGCAGCACCTGGCGGCGCTGGACGTACGCCTCGGTGCCCTTGCTCGGTTTGCGTCGCCGGGGCGGCGCGGTGACGCCGGGGGCGAGCTTGCGGGCGGAGACGAGGAACGCGGTGTGGGCGACCATCCGGTGGTCCGGCCGTACGGCGAGGCCCTCGGCGTGCCAGTCACGCACCAGGGACTCCCAGGCCCTGGGCTCGGTCCAGCCGCCCCGCTCACGCAACGCCTCGACCAGCTCGGACAGCTGGGGGGTGGTGGCCACGTAGCCGATGAACACCCCGCCGGGCAGTAGCGCCCGCTCGACCATGTCCAGGGTCTCCCACGGGGTGAGCATGTCGAGGATGATCCGGTCGAAGCCGGTCTCCCGGCACTCGGCCACGTCGCCGACGTGCAGGTTCCACGCCGGGTGCGGGCCGTTGAAGAACGACTCCACGTTGCGGTGGGCGATCTGCGCGAAGTCCTCGCGGACCTCGTACGAGTGCAGCTCTCCCTCGGTGCCGACGGCCCGCAGCAGCGAGCAGCTGAGCGCGCCGGAGCCGGCGCCGGCCTCGAGCACCTTGGCGCCGGGGAAGATGTCGCCCATCGCGACGATCTGCGCGGAGTCCTTCGGGTAGATCACCTGCGCGCCGCGCGGCATGGACAACACGTAGTCGGAGAGCAGCGGGCGCAGGGCGAGGAACGCGGTGCCACCGCCGCTGGTGGTGACCACACTGCCGTCGGGCTGACCGATGAGCGCGTCGTGCTCGAGGATGCCGCGGTGGGTGTGGAAGGCCTTGCCGGGCTCCAGGGTGATGGTGTGCATCCGCCCCTTCGGGTCGGTCAGCTGCACCCGGTCGCCGACCTGGAAGGCGCCCCGGCGCGCCGGTGGCAGCCCGGGGCGGTCGGCGGGTGCCGGAGCATCCGGGTGGGCCGGGACGGCGGAGGGAGTTGCGCTCACGTGTTCATCTTCCGGTCGGGTTCGAGGAGCTGGGCGAGATCCGCGATGTGCAGAACGCCGACGACATCTTCGCCTGAGGTCACCACGTACTGCGCGCCCGGGTGGGTCTGCACGGCCTCCATCACGCGTTCCCCGTCCAACCCGACGGGCAGGACCGGCAGCGTGGACAGCGAGCGGGACACGGCGTCGACGGCGAGCCAGGGTCGGCGCTCGACGGGTACCGCCGCCACGGCGACCGGGTCGACCAGGCCGACGGGCCGGCCGGCGCCGTCGGTGACGAGCAGCGCCGAGCCGGTCCGCGCTTCCTCGGCTCGGCGCTGCGCCTCGGCGAGCGGGGTGCCGGTCGGCACCGGCCAGACCGGCCGGGCCAGACGGGCCAGGTCGATCAGCGGGAAGCGGCGGCTGACCTTCGCGTACCGGATCGACTGGCCGGCGCCGCGCCACAGGGTGAACGCCACCAGCAGCATCAGCGGCAGCGCCAGCGGGGCGAGTTGGTGGGTGAGGGTGAGCACGGCGACCAATCCGGCGGTGCCGGCGGCGACGATCCGCCCCACCCAGCCGGCCACCTCGGTGCCGCGGTGCCGGTCACTGGTCGCCGCCCACACCGCGGCGCGCAACGCCCGCCCGCCGTCGAGCGGCAGGCCGGGCAGCGCGTTGAAGACCGCGACGATCACGTTGCTCACCGCGAGCTGGAACGCGAGCTGGTTGGCGACCGTGTGGTCGGGCAGGGCGAGGGTGACCGCGACCGCGACCGCGCCGAGGACCGCGGAGACGGCCGGCCCGGCCAGCGACACCAGCAGGTCCACCCGGGGGGACGGGGCGTCGCGGTCCATCTCCGTGTAGCCGCCGAGCAGCTCGAGGGTGATCCCCCGCACGCCGATGCCGTACCGGCGGGCGGTGAGGGCGTGACCGAGCTCGTGCAGCAGCACCGAACCGAGCAGGGACACCACGAACCCGACGCCGATGATGTAGCCGCTGAGCTGCGACAGGGCCAGCTGGTCGCGGGCGAACTCGGCGTAGAGCACGGTCACCAGCAGGGCGAGCAGGAGCATCGAGCCGTTGAGGTACAGCGGTACGCCGAACACCCTTCCCACGGTGAGGCCGGGACTACCGCGGGGCCGGCGCCGCGGCCGGGACGTCTGCTCCATCGGGTCGATGCTACGTACTGTGCCTGAGACGGCGCGCGGGGCGGCGGGGGCGGAAGGTGTCACACCGGTGGCCTAATCTTCCCCACATGACGGCGGACCCGGTGATCACGCGACAGTCCACTGCCACGGCGGAGGTGCCGGCGACGGTGCGGGCCTCGTTGTCGCCGTCGCGGGCGGCGGATTTCAAGACCTGCCCCCTGCTCTACCGGTTCCGCAGCATCGACCGGCTGCCCGAGCGGCCCACCGTCGAGCAGGCCCGCGGCACGCTGGTGCACGCGGTGCTGGAACGGCTGTTCGACCTGCCCGCCACCGGCCGTAGCCCGGACGCCGCCGGCGACCTGGTCGCCCCGCAGTGGGACCGGCTGGTCACCGAGCAGCCGGAGCTGGCCGGGCTGTTCCCCGCCGACGGTGACCCGGCCGCCCGCGCCGAGTTCCTCCGCTCGGCCGCGGCGTTGCTCGAGGGCTACTTCGCGGTGGAGGATCCGCGTCGGCTGGAGCCCGCCGAGCGGGAGAGCCTGATCTCGGCGGTGGTCGACGACGAGCTGTTGATCCGCGGCTACCTCGACCGCCTCGATGTGGCGCCGGACGGCGCGCTGCGGGTGGTCGACTACAAGACCGGCGGCGCCCCGCGTGAGGCGTTCGAGGCGCGGGCCCTGTTCCAGCTGAAGTTCTACGCCCTGGTGCTGTGGCGCACCCGGGGTGTCGTCCCGCGCGTGCTGCGCCTGCTCTACCTGCGCGACGCCGAGATCTGCGACTACACCCCCGACGCCGATGAGCTGGTCCGGTTCGAGCGGACGGTGGTGGCGTTGTGGCGGGCGATCGAGCAGGCCACCGAGCAGCAGGACTTCCGGCCCCGGCCGAGCCGGCTCTGCGACTGGTGCAACCACCAGGCGCTCTGCCCGAGCTTCGGCGGCACACCGCCACCGTTCCCGGTCGCCGCGGCGCCGCCCGACCCGCTGCTCGACGCCCGGTCCCGGCCCGCGCAATCCGGGGCGGACGAGTGAAACGTCCTCCCTGCGGAGGCGACCGGCCTCTTCCTGGGCGATGATCGGCGCCACCGGAAGACGGCTGCCGTCGCGGGATGACCGAGCGCCCGTGGGCGGTGCCGCGCCGGTGCCCGCCCGCCGGCGAGGTGCTCGCCGCCCCGGTGGTGCTGGCGCTGGTGTTCGCACTGGGCACGCCATGTGAGTCTGGTCGCGTTCGCTGCCGGTGGCGGCCGCCTGGAGCGTGCTCTGCGCGGCGCCGGTGCGCATCGCCGGGCGGCGGCCCGGCCGGCGATCGGCGGCGATGGCCACGCCGGCGCTTCCGGCGCCGACCGGGGTCGGGGCGAGCGCGCATCTGCTCACGTCGATCACGCTGACCTACAGCGCGGCGGCGCGGTGACCCGACCCGCGATGCTGGCCGCCGTGGTGCTGTGGATTCGGTGGCGGTGGCCGACCTGGTCGCCCCCGGGCGAGGTCATCTGGACGAGGACGTGGACCGGCCCCCGGCTCCTCCGGCGTGGGGCACGCGCTGGTGGGCATGCGGGAGCGGGTCGGGCTCTACGGTGGTGTCCTACGGGCCGGCGGCGGCTTCCGGGTGTACGCGACGATTCCGGTGGAGCAGCCGGGGCGGGTGCCGGCGTGACGGGCGGGACAGGAGGGCGCTATGACCGATCGGACGCCACGGCCGGTACGTGTCCTGCTCGCCGACGATCAGCCGCTGCTGCGCACCGGGTTCCGGATGGTGCTGGGCGCGGAGCAGGACCTGGACGTCGTCGCCGAGGCCGGTGACGGTGTGGAGGCGGTGGACCTGTCCCGCCGGCTGCTGCCCGACGTGGTGCTGATGGACATCCGGATGCCACGGATGGACGGGGTGACGGCCACCCGGGCGATCGTCGACGCCCGCCTGCCGGTGCGGGTGCTGATCCTCACCACCTTCGACCTCGACGAGTACGTGGTGGGGGCGCTGCGCGCCGGGGCCAGCGGCTTCCTGGCCAAGGATGTGCCCGCCGCGGACCTGGTCGCGGCGATCCGCACCGTGGCCGCCGGGGAGGCGGTGGTGGCACCACGCATCCTCAAACGATTGCTGGACCGGTTCGCCGAGGTGCTGCCGGACCCGTCGGCCGCGCCGCCGCGTTCGCTGGCCGCGCTCACCGAGCGGGAGCGGGAGGTGCTGGTGCAGGTCGCCCGTGGTTTGTCCAACTCCGAAATCGCCGCACAGTTGTCGGTGAGCGAGACCACCATCAAGACGCACGTCGGGCACGTGTTGCTGAAGCTGGGGCTGCGCGACCGGGTGCAGGCCGTCGTGCTGGCGTACGAGACGGGCCTCGTACGCCCCAGGGGGTAGTGCGGCCGGCGAACTACCGCCACCGGCGTAGTCGAAGATCCGCCCTCGGCGCGAGGTAGCCGTTGCCGTCGTCACCTACCGTGACCGCAGACGGCCCGACACGGTTGACCCTCACGCGGCGTGAACCACGACGTCGGGCCCGGGTGCTCGACGGCGACGCACCGTGGTCGACCGGCCGCGGCGATCAGGGGCAACCCTGAGTCGGGATGGGGGGCACCCGCAGCGCAGAAATCCGCCATGGCTCCGACCGAGGTCGGAGAAGACTGGGGCGGTGAGCGCAGAGGATGGGACTGCCGCGCCGAACACAGCGGGGGGCGGCGCGGACCGACCGCACGACAGAGGGAGAAGACGTGACCGCGACGGTAGGCCAGCAGGCGCAGGCCGCGGCCCGGGCGAGCGACGTATGGAAGGTGTACGGCAGCGGCGAGGCGCAGGTCGTCGCGCTGCGGGGGGTCAGCGCCGAGTTCGAGCGGGGTCGCTTCACCGCGATCATGGGCCCGTCGGGGTCCGGCAAGTCGACGTTGATGCACTGCCTGGCGGGGCTGGACTCGGTGACCCGGGGGACGGTGTCGATCGGCGACACCACGGTCACCGGCCTGGGCGACGCCGGGCTGACCAAGCTGCGCCGGGACAAGGTGGGCTTCATCTTCCAGCAGTTCAACCTGCTGCCCACGCTCAGCGCCAAGGAGAACATCCTGCTGCCCTTGTCGATCGCCGGGCGCAAGCCGGACCCGGCCTGGTACGACATCGTGATCGACACGGTGGGGCTGCGGGACCGGTTGGACCACCGGCCGGCGCAGCTCTCCGGCGGGCAGCAGCAGCGGGTGGCGTGCGCCCGGGCCCTGGTCTCCCGCCCCGAGGTGATCTTCGCTGACGAGCCGACGGGGAACCTGGACTCCCGCGCCGGCGCGGAGGTGCTGAACTTCCTGCGCGACTCGGTACGCGAGCACGGCCAGACCATCGTCATGGTCACCCACGACCCGACCGCCGCCGCGTACGCCGACCGGGTGGTCTTCCTGGCCGACGGGCAGATCGTCTCGGAGTTGATCGAGCCGACCGCCGAGACCGTGCTGGACACGATGAAGAAGCTGGACGTCTCGACCGAGGTGAACGGCTGATGCTCCGGGCGACGCTCAAGAGCCTGCTGGCACGCAAGCTGCGGCTCACCCTCTCCGGCCTGGCCGTCGTACTCGGCGTGATGTTCGTCTCCGGCGCGTTCGTGCTGACCGACACCCTCGGCCGCACCTTCGACGCGATCTTCGCGGACGCGTACGAGGGGGTGGACGTCAACGTCGCGGCCAAGCCGAAGATCGCGATGTCGGAGTTCGAGGGCGAACAGCAGGCGCCACCGTTCCCGGCGGGCACGGTCGAGAAGGTCCGCGCGGTGCCCGGGGTGGCCGAGGCGACCGGGGTGGTCGCCGTCGACGGGGCCCGGCTGATCGGCAGCAACGGCAAGGCCGTCGCCTCGTTCGGTCCGCCGCAGCTCGGCGAGAACTGGACCGGCGAGACGGACCTGATCCGGCTGCGCGAGGGACGCGGCGCGGACGCCGCCGACGAGATCGTCATCAACAAGGGGCTCGCCGACGCGGGCAAGGTGAAGCTCGGGGACCGGGTCGGGGTGCTCAGCCCGATGGAACCGAAGCAGGAGTTCAAGATCGTCGGGATCTTCGGCTACAGCGGTGGCCGGGACTCGATCGGCGGCTCCAACGAGATCATGTTCACCACGCCGGTGGCCCAGCGGCTGATGCTGGGCGAGCCGAACACGTTCAACAGCGTGAGCGTGAAGGCCGCCGACGGCGTCACCCCCGAGTCGCTGCGCGACTCCGTGACCACCGCGGTGGGCGACGCGTACGTGGTGAAGACCGGCAAGCAGCTCTCGGAGGAGGCCGCGGAGGGCTTCAAGGAGGCGCTGTCGTTCTTCAACCGGATCCTGCTCGGCTTCGCGGCGGTGGCGCTGCTGGTCGGCACGTTCCTGATCCTCAACACCTTCTCGATCATCGTCGCGCAGCGCACCCGTGAGCTGGCGTTGATGCGCGCCATCGGGGCCAGCCGCCGGCAGATGATCGGCTCGGTGGTGCTGGAGGCGATCGCGGTGGGCCTGATCGCCTCGGTACTCGGCCTGGCCGCCGGCATCGGCATCGGCGCGCTGCTCGCGTGGGCGTTCGGCAACCTTGCCGGCGGGCTCACCCTGGCCGGGATCGGCGTACCGGTCTCGGCCGTGATCAGCGCGTTCGCGGTGGGCCTGATCATCACCGTGGTGGCGGCGCTGCTGCCGGCGCTGCGGGCGTCGCGGATCCCGCCGATCGCGGCGATGCAGGACGTGGCCACCCCGGACCGCCCGCTGACCCGGATCACGGTGGCCGGTGGTCTGGTCAGCGCAGTCGGCGCGGTGCTGCTCTTCCTCGGCCTGTCCGGCAACGCGGGCGGCAACACGCTGACGACGATCCTGGGTGGCGTGCTGTTCGCCTTCATCGGTGTCGCGTTGCTGACCCCGCTGATCAGCCGGCCGGTGGTGAGCCTGCTCGGGGCGATCTTCGCCTGGTCGGTGCCGGGCAAGCTGGGGCGGCTCAACTCGGGGCGCAACCCGCGCCGCACCGCCATCACCGCGGCCGCGCTGATGGTCGGCATCGCCCTGGTCACCGGCGTGACGGTGATCCTGGACTCGGCCAAGAGCAGCATCAGCGGCCTCGCCCAGGACACCATCAAGGCCGAACTGGTCATCGCCGGCGTGCAGAGCGGCCCGCGGCCGCCGACGTTCGACCCGGCGGTGCTCGAGAAGGCCGCCGCGATTCCCGGCGTCCAACTGGTCGACGGCGAGTACGGCGACCTGGCCGTGGTCGGCGGGGAACGCACCTGGGTGGCGGCGAGCAGCAACGACAGCGCGCTCCGGCAGATCTTCGGAGTGCAGCCCACGGCCGGTGACATCGACCGGCTCGGGCCGAAGCAGATGCTGATCAGCACGGACATCGCGGAGGACCGGGGGCTCTCGGTCGGTTCGACGGTGCCGGTGCAGCTGTCCCGAGGCGAACCGAGCACGTACACGGTCACCGGCATCTACACCAGCAGCCAACTGACCAACGGTGTCGTGCTCCCGCCGGAGGCGGCCCGCGACTTCGCCATCCCGCAGCCGGTCCAGGGCTTCATCCAGCTGGCCCCCGGCACGCAGGTCGCCAACGTGCAGCCGCAGGTCGAGGCGCTGCTCGCCGACTCCCCGGAGGTGTCGGTGGCCGACCGGGACGCGTTCATCGAGCAGCAGGCCGGTCAGGTGGACGGATTGCTCACGATGATCCAGATCCTGCTGGCCCTGGCCATCGTGATCGCGGTCCTCGGCATCATCAACACGCTGGCGCTGTCGGTGCTGGAACGCACCCGCGAGCTGGGGCTGTTGCGGGCCATCGGGCTGCGCCGGGCGCAGACCATGCGGATGATCACCGTCGAGGCGGTGGTGATCTCGGTGTTCGGCGCGCTGCTCGGCGTCGTCGTCGGCACCGGCCTGGGCGCCGCGGTGGTCGAGGCGCTGAAGGACGAGGGCATCACCGACCTGGTCCTGCCGTGGACGCAGATACTGGTCGCCCTCGGGCTCGCCGCGGTCGTCGGAGTGGTCGCCGCGGTGCTGCCCGCGGTCCGGGCGGCCCGGATCAACGTCCTGGGCGCCATCGCCCACGACTGACGAGTACGCAGCGGCCCCCGGCCAACGCGGCCGGGGGCCGCGCTACATCCGAGCTTCCGCGTGGGGCCCCGCCGACCGGTGGGGCCCCCGCCGCGTCACGCGCCGGCGGTCGGCTCGCCGAGCAGCGCGGCGAGCAGCTCCAGGTCGACCGCGGTCAGGCTCTCGAGCTGGTGTACGCCGTCCGTCGACGGCAGTGGCACCTCGCCCGGTACGGCCAGCACGGCGGCGCCGGCGGCCAGGGCGCTGGCCACGCCCGTCCGCGAGTCCTCGATCGCCACGCACCGCTCGATCGGCACACCGAGCAGCCGAGCCGCCGTCAGGTACGGCTCCGGGTGCGGCTTGGTCGCGACCACCTCGTCGCCGCAGACCACCACGTCGAAGCTGTCCCGCCCGAGGGTCTCCAGCGCCACCTCGACCAGCGGCCGGCCACTGGAGGTGACCAGGGCGGTCGGGATGCCGGCCGCGCGTACCGCCTTCAACAGGGCCATCGCCCCCGGCCGCCAACGCAACCCGGAGCGGAACAGCTCCAGGATCCGCGCGTCGATCCACGCGGCGCTGACCGCCGGGTCCCGCTCCGGCTGGCCGAGGTCGTCGTGGAGGATGCGCATCGAATCGGCCATGGCCGTGCCGATGATCGCCTTGCGGGCGGTCTCGGAGAGGGTGCCGCCGTACGTCTCAGCGAGCTCCTGCAACGCGACGTCCCACAGCTTCTCGCTGTCGACCAGGGTGCCGTCCATGTCGAAGAGCACGGCGGCGGGATGACGGCTGGTGTACGGATCCTCCAGGGACATGCCGGGATCCTCTCAGGGGCACGCCGGTTCGGTCGTCGCGGTGCCCGCCCGGGTGACCCACGCAATCGCCCGGCGCGGCGCGGCCCGACCGGCCGGGGTCAGCCGAGGTCGCAGGCGGCGAGCGACCGCTCGTAGCCGCGGAAGAACGACTCGGTGCGCTGCTCCGCGGTGCCGTGCGAGCCCTCGGCGAACCAGGGCTGGTCGGGGTCGTCACCGACCGCCGCCAACCCTTCCCGGAACTCCTCCAGGTCACCCTCGCCGAGGGTGAGCAGGCGGGACCGGACCGAGTCGCCGAGGTACGCCCCGGCCATGCAGTCGGCCTGCAACTCCTGCTGGATGGTGAAGTTGTAGCGGATGCCGAGGCGCACCTGGATGCCGTGCGCGTACTCGTGGCCGAGCAGGTAGAACACGAACGCGTCGCCGACCTGCCGGAACGCGGCCACCGACCAGGCCACGTCGTACGCGATGAAGTCGCCCTGGGAGCAGTAGACCGCGTTGTTGCGGGGCAGCGCCTGCCCGCCGCAGGAGACCTCACCGGCCCGCTGGTAGGGGATGATCTGCCGGATCGGCCGGAACCGCTCCCCCGACGACCGGAACTGGGCCGCCCAGTAGCGCTCGGCCACGGCCTGCGCGTCGGTGACGTCCTGGGCGAACTCCTCGATGCTCATGGTGCCGTCGGCGCGGGTGGTGGCCGTGCCGGGCGCCGCCGTCGGCTCGGCCGGCGCCGGCTCGCGGCCCTGCGGGTCACCTACGCCGCCCACGAAGCAACCGCCGGCCGCGACGAGCGCCACCAGCAGCCCCGCCAGCGGCCCTCGGAACCGACCTGTCGAGCGTCCGTCCACATCGTCCTCCCCGGCAGCGTGCTCACGCACGCGATACCCCGACGGTACGTGCGCCCGCCCGCCGGGGCACAACGCGGCGCCCGGCAGGTCAGGAGTGCGACTAGGGTCACGTCGATGACCAAATTCGACGATCATGAACGTGGACGGTGGGCCGGACGCGCCGAGGCGTACGCGCGCAGCTTCGGCCGGCTCTGCGCGTACCCGGCACCGGCGCTGCTGGACGCGGCCCAGGTGGCCGCCGGCGCCCGGGTGCTGGACGTCGGCACCGGGCCGGGCACCGTGGCGGCGCTCGCCGCCACCCGCGGTGCCACCGTGACCGCCGTGGACGCCGAGGCCAGCATGATCGCCAGGGCCCGTGCGGCCCGTCCGTCGGGCCGCTTCGCGCAGGCCGTGCTGCCGCTGCTGCCCTTCCGCACGGGCGTCTTCGACGCCGCGGTGGCGAACTTCGTGATCAACCACGTCGGCGATCCGCAGGTCGCCGTCGCGGCGCTGGGTCGGGTGGTACGCCCAGGCGGAAGGGTGGCGGTCACCGTCTGGCCCCACCCGCAGCCGCCGCTGCAACGGCTCTGGGGGCAGGCCTACGAGGCCGCGGGCGGGCCGCCCCGACCGGACCTGCCGGGGGTGGCCGCCGACCGGAACTTCGACCGTACGCCCGCGGGCCTGACCGGGTTGCTGCGGGACGCGGGGCTGGACGATGTGCGGTGCGAGACGCTGTCGTGGGTGCACCGCACCGATCCGGAGGACTGGTGGGCCGGGCCGGCGGCCGGCATCGGTCAGCTCGGGCTGCTGCTCGACGGCACCACGGCCGAGTTCCGCAGGCGGGCCCGGCACGAGTACGACCGGCTGACCGCCGCGTACCTCGACGTGGATGGGCTGCTGAACCTGCCCACCACGGCGCTGCTCGCCGCCGGCCGCCTGCGGTGACCCGGACCGGCCGCGCTCCGCGGGTCGCTCGTAGTAGCCGTTGATCAGGTCGGTTTCGTCATCCGTGGCGTAGGGACGTCGAGACGTGTCTCGTACCGGTAGGGCTCCCCGTTGGTGCCAGCTCGGCGGAAACCGGCACGTTCGAGGGTGCGCTGGGAAGCGACGTTGTCCGCGGTGGTGTCGGCGACAACTCGGGTTGACCCGTGATCGGCCGCGACGTTCAACAGTGCGACGAGTGCCTCCGCCGCATAGCCGTGGCCACGGGCTGACGGGGCAAGTCCGTAACCGACCTCGACACATCCGTCGACCGGCTGCCCCTTGAATCCGATCCCACCGATGGCCTTCCCGTCGGCGGTCCGGGTGATCCGGTAGTGCCCGAAAGGCCGCTGGTCCCCGTGGGCGGCCGTGGCTTTGAGGAAGGCCATGATGCCGAAGACGTCGCCGTCGAAAGGAAAATCCTCGGCCCAGGCGTCGCCGGCGCCGGCGCGCCGCCCGACGATGCGTTCACCCTCTGCCGTGTCGATGGCGTGCAGGCACAGTCGCGGCGTTCGAAGTTCGGTCACGGGCGACAGCGAAGCAGCCCTCGACAGACCGAACAAGCCGATTACGCCGCCTCGGCGGAGCCATACCTCGCCGGCAGTCGGCTTGCCGCACGTCGGCCGCTGCGTGGCCGTGTCACGGTTCAGTCGGGCGCTGCGGGAACCGTCGTCCACGTCGGCATCGCCCACGCCGGAGCAACCCTCGCCGTCGAAGCCGCTGGCACCACCTTCCGCGTCTACGAGGCCGACCAGCTGATCACCGAGGTCGCTCGATCCACCACCAAGGTCATCGCTAGATTCAAAGCCCGTAAACCAGAGCCCCCACGACGAGCAGCCGCCCCGCTCGCCCCCGTCCAGCGCAAGGAGTAACAGCCCGGTGAGCTTTCACATGCACCTGCGGGCCACGGCCTCCAACGAGATCCCACAGGACTTCTCGTCGCTGCTCGACTTCATGTGGTCCGCCTGGGAGGCGCACCCGGAAGAGTACGCAGCTGGCATCGCCGGCTCCATCGAGAAGGACTTCGGCCACGTCGACGAGCTCTACACCATGGGCACGGACAAGGGTGACGCCACGAACACCGCCAGCGCTCTGCCGATCTTCGGCGGCCACCAGGTCTTCAGCCCGACGAAGGACCAACCGCCGTTCGTCATCCTCAGCCCCGTCGAGACACGAGGAACGGCCGAGTTCCTCCGCATCGTCTCCTTCGACGAACGCTGGCAGATCGCAGGGGCGGAACTCTCCAAGCCATACATCGGCTGGGAGGACAAGAACGCGGCCAGAAACATCTTCCTCGGCTACCACAACGACCTACGCACCTTCTACGCGCGGGCCGCGCAAGCCGAACACGCCGTGATCAAAGCCTTTTGGTATTAGACGCCATCGGGCAACGCGGCCCAGAACAACTAGCCGCTCGACGTGCAGCTGGCTACCCTCGACACAAGATCGTCTAGCCGGACGTGTCACCCACGTCCCGATACTGATCTGTCATTCAGGTCCTGGGACCCGACATTCCGGCAGCCAGCCGGTGTCGTTGGTGGATTGAGGCGCGACAGTCGGCGCCAACTGATCCGCGACATCCGGGCGGATCGCAGCACGAGCGAGCCTCCCGACCTGACATGCTCCCGGCATGGCGTTGCTTCTCGTGCACGCCCGAACCCCTGCGAGGAGTTGGTCTGATGGCGAAGCGAGGCACTGACCACTGGAGTGAAACCTACTGTGACCGGCGCTTCCACCCGCCCCACCTGACGGGCCTGCCTTACTGGTTCTTCTGCCGACTTGAACCAGGCCACGACGGAGACTGCGACTGTGAAGCGGCCCGCGAAGCGACGAACACGAAGGATTGAAACTGGACTGGTTGCGCAAGTGTCGACGCTATCGTCCCTTTCCACAGTGGACTTGAGGTCACTCCCAGGAGCCGTCGGAAACTCGGCCGCTTGATGGGAGGGCTGCGGCGATGCAGTCGAGGACACGCTGGAGCCCGTACCGGAACTGGTCGTCGCGGCTCAGGTGTGGCTGGCGCGCCTCCATCACGATCTTGATGAAGATCGGGTACTTGCCGCTCTTCACCAGTCGGTCGATGTACGGGTGGCTCCGCGCCATCCACTCCGACTCGCTGAGCCCGCTGCGGCGGAATTCCTTGGCAGAGCTGATCTCCTCGCGGACGGTGCCTTCGATGTAGCTGTTCAGCATGGCCATGAGGCCGAGGTTCTCGTCGATGGAGACGAAGGCGTCGAGCACTCCCATCAGCCCTTCGATCAAGAGCAGCTGGTTGGGGCCGAAGCTGGGGAGTGACCGCTGCACGGTGGCGATCCACGGGTGCCTCAGCCACATGGCCCGCAGCCCGTCGGCGTAGTGGGTCAGGTCGGCGCGCCAGTCGCCCGAGGGCATGCCCGTGACGTCGATCTCGCCCATCACCCGGTCGGCCATGAGCTCGACCAGGTTGTCGCGGCTCGGGACGTATCGGTAGAGGGACATCGCGCCGGCGCCGATTTCGGCGGCGATCCGCCGCATGGTGGCGGCCTCCAGTCCTTCGGCGTCGGCGATCCGGATCGCTGCCTCGGTGATCTGCGCGCGGCTGTAGGCCGGCTTCGGCCCGTAGGCCTGGCGCTCGGGTTGCATCCAGATGTTCACGTACTCGGCGTCGGTCACCGTCCCACCCTCCTGGTTGCGTACATCGTACCCAGTCCCTTAGCCTGGCCGCCATGACTGCGTACAAGGTACCCAGTGGAGGGATCATGGCGGATCCGATCGTGGTCGCCGAGGGGCTGCACAAGTCCTTCGGCGGCGTCCATGCATTACGAGGGTTGGACCTGAGCGTCCCGGGAGGGACGGTCTCCGGCGTGCTCGGGCCGAACGGCGCCGGGAAGACGACCATGGTGCGCATCCTGGCGACCCTGTCGGATCCCGATGCCGGGCACGCCCGCATCGCCGGATACGACGTCGTCCGCGAGGCCGGCAAGGTGCGCGAGCGGATCGGGCTCGCGGGCCAGTACGCCGCCGTGGACGAGAAGCTCACCGGCCGCGGCAACCTGCGCATGTTCGGGCGCCTCTACCACCTGCCCCGCCGCCAGGCGCACCGGCGGGCCGACGAGCTGCTCGACCGCTTCGGCCTGATGGACGCCGCCGACCGCCCGGTCGCCGGCTACTCCGGCGGCATGCGGCGCCGCCTCGACCTGATCACCAGCCTCATCCTGCGCCCCGACGTGCTCTTCCTGGACGAGCCCACCACCGGCCTGGACCCGCGCAGCCGCGGCGAGATCTGGGACAGCATCCGCGAGCTGGTGGCCGACGGCACCACGGTGCTGCTCACCACGCAGTATCTGGACGAAGCCGACCACCTGGCCGACGACATCGCCGTCATCGACCACGGTCAGGTAATCGCCACGGGCACGCCCGACGAGCTGAAGGCCACGATCGGCGACCGCCTCGACGTCACCATCGAAGACCCCGGCGCGATGCCTGAGGCAGCGACCGTCCTGAACACCCTGGCCGGCACCGAACCCACGCCGACGGGCGCTGACCGGCTCAGCATCGCCCTGCCCGCCACCGGCCTCCGCCTCGCCGACATCGTGCGCGAGCTCGACCACGCCGGCGTCGCCGCGGCCGACGTGCGGTTGCGCCGCCCCACCCTCGACGAGGTGTTCCTGCGCCTCACCGACCGCAAGGAGACCGTGCGATGACCGCCCTCACCTCACCGCTGAGTCGCCTGGGCTGGACGTTCACCGACGGGCTGACCCTGGTCGGCCGCGAGCTGGGCCGGCTGCGGCAAGAACCTGGGCAGATCGTCGCCGCGCTGGTCTTCCCGGTCATCATGGTGGTGCTGTTCGGGTACGTCTTCGGCAGCGCGATCCAGGTGCCCGGCGGCGACTACCGCGAGTACCTCATGCCGGGCCTGTTCGCGATGGTGACCTTCTCCGCGTGGTTGGGGGTCATGACGCGGGTGGCCACCGATGCCTCCCGCGGTGTGATGGACCGGTTCCGCTCCATGCCGATGGCGCGCTTGGCGGTGCCGTTCGGGCAGACTGGCGCCGACCTGCTGACCGGCCTGCTGATGCTGGCCATCATGGTGGGCGCGGGCC
Organism: Micromonospora sp. NPDC005367; assembly: GCF_040606825.1. NCBI lineage: Bacteria > Bacillati > Actinomycetota > Actinomycetes > Micromonosporales > Micromonosporaceae > Micromonospora > Micromonospora sp. NPDC005367. Next base: position 162,991 of record NZ_JBEXFP010000007.1, read on the forward strand.
TGCTGGTGGGCTGGCAGCCGCACCGCGGTCTGATCCCCACGGCCCAGGCGTTCCTGCTGATGATCGTGCTGCGGTACGCGCTGAGCTGGTTGGGTGTCTATGTGGGCCTGGCGGTGAAGAACGAGCAGGTCGCCGACGCGATGGTGCCGCTGGGCCTACCGTTCACGATGCTGTCGAACGCGTTCGTCCCGACCGGCGGCATGCCGGGCTGGCTGCGCTTCCTAGCCGACTGGAACCCGGTGAGCGCGCTCACCGCCGCCTCACGGGAGCTGTTCGGCAATCCGGGCGCTACGTCCGGAAACGTGGCCTGGCCACTCGCGCATCCGGTGACCGCCGTCCTGCTCTGGTCGGCCGCGCTGCTGGTGATCTTCGTCCCGCTGTCGCTCCGCGCCTACATGCGCAGAGGACGCTGAACGCTCCAAGGCATTTGCAGACCACGTGCACGACGCTGTCCCTGCTGCGGGCTTCGCCTGCGCTGATCTGACCACCTTCTGCCGCCTCGACGAGCTCGGCCTCGTCGTCACCGGGCAGCGGCTCGAACCCGACCGCGCGGTTCTTGCCTGCCACCTTGTCGAAACGGACCAGTGGTGCCGACGTTGCGGCCGCGAGGGCAATCCGCGGGTCACGGTCGTCCGGCGCCTGGCGCACGAGCCGCTGGGTTGGCGACCCACAATGCTCGAGGTCGTGGTGCGCCGCTACCGACGTGCCGACTGCGGGCACGTGTGGCGCCCCTGCACACCGGCGCAGGCCTGCTCACCGACGAGCAGAAGGACCGGCTGGCAGTTCTGTTCGCCGATGGCGCGCACGTCGAGGTCGAAGCGACCTGGGGCATCTACCAGCGGATGATCGGGGCCTACCGTGAGGAGGACCGGCGCCAGGGCCGCGAAATCACGGTCAAGCTCATCGACTCGATCAGCCATGGCGTGCCGAAGGCGCTCACCGAGGTCGTCACCCTGGGCCGGACCTTGAACAAGCGCGCCGCCGACGTACTGGCCTACTTCGACAGGCCCGGCACCAGCAACGGGCCGACCGAGGCGATCAACGGACGACTCGAACACCTCCGCGGCTCCGCGCTCGGGTTCCGCAACCTGACCAATTACATCGCCAGATCCCTGCTGGAGACCGGCGGGTTCAGGCCCCAACTACACCCTCGATTAGAAGAGCCCGTAAACGCGTCGGCGGGCTTGGTCCTTCGTGCTGTCCCACATATGGCGGAGCAGCTCACCGGCCTCTTTCGGCTTGCCCAGCTCGACCCAGCGGGTGGCAGCGTGACTGGCGAAGAGAACTTCGCTCCAATGCCCAGTCCGGCCGGCCCTCCGCTGCGATTCGGTTGAAGCTCCTCTCGGCCTGGCCGACGGCTGCGGCGCATCCTGTCTCGTCGCCGAGCGCGGCCAAGGCCCTCGCTTCGAACACCGTCGCCTCGGTGGCAGCAACGGCCGTGTTCGCTCGCGTGCTGGCGTCCCGCGCAACCTGAGCCAGCCGTAGGGCCTGGTCTGGTAGACGCAGGTACAGCGCCTGGTCGGCCATGCTGGTGAGTACTTAGGCCGCGTACGCACGATCACCAGCAGCCTCGGCGAATCGGAGAGCTCTACCTGACGATGCCCGATGGCCAGCCGCTCGGCCGGTCGAAATTCAACCCCGGCGTCTGGAAGCGTGCGATCCGTGCGACCGACGTGCCGGACGACCGGAGCAACGGGATGCACGTGCTGCGGCACACCTACGCCTCGGTACTTCTGGACGCCGGGGAGAGCATCAAGGCCCTCTCGGCCTACCTCGGTCACGCCGATCCCGGGTTCACACTCCGGGCCTAGACCCACCTCCTGACCAGCAGTGCGGACCGTACCCGCCGGGCCATCGACGAAGCGATCGGTGAGTTCCAGGCCCCGGTTGACGGCCCGAACGTCGGTGAAGGCCTGATCATGATTCTGAGGCGGCTGCAGGGCGCGGAAGTGCAGGTCAGAGCACTTGCCACGACTATTTGGCGTTGAAGTAGCTTGCCTCCGGGTGGTGCACCACGATCGCGTCGGTGGCCTGCTCCGGCATCAGCTGGAACTCCTCCGACAGCTGCACGCCGATCCGGTCCGCGCCGAGCAGCTCCACGATCTTGGCGCGGTCCTCCAGGTCGGGGCAGGCCGGGTAGCCGAACGCGTACCGGCAGCCCCGGTAGTCGTTGCGCAGCAGGCCGGCCAGATCCGCCGGATCGCCGTCGGCGAGCGTACGCCCGCCGGGCAGTGTCAGCTCGGCGCGGACCCGCTTGTGCCAGTACTCGGCGAGCGCCTCGGTGAGCTGCACGGACAGTCCGTGCACCTCCAGGTAGTCGCGGTACTCGTTGCGGGCGAAGAGTTTCGCGGTGTACTCGCTGACCGGCTGCCCGACCGTGACCAGCTGCAACGCCACCACGTCGAGCTCGTCGCCCCGAGGGCGGAAGAAGTCGGCCAGACAGAGCCGCCGCTCCTGGCGCTGCCGGGGGAAGGAGAACCGGGCCCGCTCGCTCTGCCCGTTCTCGTCCAGCACCACCAGGTCGTTGCCCTCCGAGTACGCGGGGAAATACCCGTACACCACGGCCGCCTCGAGGATCTGGTCGGAGATCAGCCGGTCCAACCAGTACCGCAGCCGCGGCCGCCCCTCGGTCTCCACCAACTCCTCGTAGGACGGCCCCTGCCCGCCGCGGGCGCCGCGCAGCCCCCACTGGCCCAGGAACGTGGCCCGCTCGTCGAGCAGCGACGCGTAGTCCGCGAGGGGCACGCCCTTCACCACCCGGGTGCCGAAGAACGGCGGGGCGGGGACCTCCACGTTGCGCGCCACGTCCGAACGGACCGAGGCGTCGTCCAGTTCCGGCAGCGACTCGGTGACCACGGCCCGCTGCCGCTCCCGGCGGGCCCGCCGCGCCGCCAGGGCCGCCTCCCGCTCCGGGTCGACCACCGGCGCGCCGCCCCGCTTGGCGGTCATCACCCGGTCCATCAGGGACAGCCCCTCGAACGCGTCCCGCGCGTAGTGCACCTGCCCGGGGAAAATCGACCGCAGGTCGTCCTCCACGTATGCCCGGGTCAGCGCTGCGCCGCCGAGCAGGACCGGCCAGCGCTCGGCGACCCCGCGGCTGGCCATCTCGGCCAGATTCTCCTTCATGATGACCGTGCTCTTGACCAGCAGTCCGGACATCCCGATCGCGTCGGCGCGGTGCTCCTCGGCCGCGTCGAGGATGGCGTTGATCGGCTGCTTGATGCCGATGTTCACCACCTCGTAGCCGTTGTTGGACAGGATGATGTCCACCAGGTTCTTGCCGATGTCGTGCACGTCGCCGCGTACGGTGGCCAGCACGATGCGCCCCTTGCCACCGTCCTCGACGGCCTCCATGTGCGGCTCCAGGTACGCCACCGCGGTCTTCATCACCTCGGCGGACTGGAGCACGAACGGCAGCTGCATCTGCCCGGAGCCGAACAGCTCACCGACCACCTTCATCCCGTCGAGCAGGATGTCGTTGATGATCGACAGTGGCGCGCGCCCCTGCGCCATCGCCGTGTCCAGATCGGACTCCAGGCCGTTGCGCTCACCGTCGATGATCCGGCGCTTGAGCCGCTCGTCCAGCGGCAACGCGGCCAACTCCTCGGCCCGCCCCGCCCGCGCCGAGGCGGCGTCGACCCCTTCGAAGAGTTCGATGAAGCGCTGCACCGGGTCGTACCCCTCGCGGCGCCGGTCGTAGACCAGGTCGAGGGCCGCCTCGCGCTGCTCGTCAGGGATCTTCGACATCGGCAGGATCTTGCTGGCGTGCACGATCGCCGAGGTCAGCCCGGCCTGCACGCACTCGTGCAGGAAGACCGAGTTGAGCACCTGGCGGGCGGCCGGGTTCAGCCCGAAGGAGATGTTCGAGATGCCGAGGGTGAAATTGACCCCTGGGTAACGCCGGGCGATCTCCCGGATCGCCTCGATCGTCTCGATGCCGTCACGGCGGGTCTCCTCCTGGCCGGTGGCGATCGGGAAGGTCAACGCGTCGATGAGGATGTCCGAGCAGTCCAACCCCCAGCGCCCGGTGAGGTCCTCGATCAGCCGCGCCGCGACCCGCACCTTCCAGTCGCGGGTACGGGCCTGCCCCTCCTCGTCGATGAGCAGCGCCACCACGGCCGCGCCGTGCTCCTGGACCACCGGCATCACCCGCGCGTACCGGGAGTTGGGGCCGTCGCCGTCCTCGAAGTTCACCGAGTTGACCACGCAGCGGCCGCCGAGCATCTCCAATCCGGCCTCGACGACGGCCGGTTCGGTCGAGTCCAGCATGATCGGCAGGGTGGACGCGGTGGCGAACCGGCCGGCCAGCTCCCGCATGTCGCGGGTGCCGTCCCGGCCGACGTAGTCGACGCAGAGGTCCAGCAGGTGTGAGCCGTCCCGGGCCTGGCTGCGGGCGATCTCCACGCAGGCTCGCCAGTCCTCGGCGAGCATGGCCTCACGGAACGCCTTGGAGCCGTTCGCGTTGGTCCGCTCCCCCACCATCAGCACCGAGGCGTCCTGGGCGAACGGCACCGGGTGGTAGACCGACGAGACGCCGGCCTCGTGCTGCGGCGTGCGCGGCGCGGCGGTGACCCCGTGCAGCCGCTCGGCGAGCACCTGGATGTGCTCCGGGGTGGTGCCGCAACAGCCGCCGACCAGCGAGACGCCGTACTCGGCGACGAAGCGCTCCAGCGCGTCGGCCAACTCCACCGGAGTGAGCGGGAAGTACGCCCCGTCGGCGGTGAGTACGGGCAGACCGGCGTTCGGCATCACGGAGAGCCGGGTCCGCGAGTGCTGGGAGAGGTAGCGCAGGTGCTCGCCCATCTCGGCCGGCCCGGTCGAGCAGTTCAGCCCGATCAGGTCCACCCCCAGCGGCTCGATCGCCGCCAGCGCGGCACCGATCTCGCTGCCCACCAGCATCGTGCCGGTGGTCTCGACGGCGACGTGGCAGATGATCGGCACCGCCCGGTCGAGCTCGGCCATCGCCCGCTTCGACCCGACGATGGCCGCCTTCACCTGGAGCAGGTCCTGGCAGGTTTCCACGATCAGCGCGTCCGCGCCGCCCTCGATCAGCCCGGCGGCGTTCTGCTGGTACGCGTCCCGCAGGTCCGCGTAGCCGGCGTGGCCGAGGGTGGGCAGCTTCGTGCCCGGGCCGATGGAGCCGAGTACGAACCGGGGCCGCTTGGGGGTGCTGTGCGCGTCGGCGGCCTCCCGGGCGATCCGGGCGCCGGCCTCGGACAGCTCGCGGATCCGGTGCGGGATGTCGTACTCGCCGAGGTTCGGCAGGTTGGCGCCGAACGTGTTCGTCTCGACGCAGTCCGCGCCGGCGGCCAGGTACGCCTCGTGCACGCCCCGCACCACGTCCGGCCGGGTCACATTGAGGATTTCGTTGCAGCCCTCGAGCCCGTCGAAGTCGTCCAGTGTGAGGTCGGCGGCCTGCAACATCGTGCCCATCGCCCCGTCGGCGATGAGAATCCGGTCGGCCAGCGCGTCGAGCAACGAAATCCGCACGGCCTAAGGCTAGTGCGGACGGGGGCGTTCTGATCCTCGCCGGCACGCTGTCCCACATACTGTCAGCGGGATCACTCTGTCCGGTTCGACCGTCGATGACCGGTCGGCAGCGGCCCTGACCGGCGCGGCCGCCGGGCCGCACGCCGGACCGGGACGTAGGCTGACGGACGTGAAGGAGAACAGGGACGCCACGATGCACCACCGGCGGACGACCGGGCTCGGCCCCGCCCGCCGCCACGAGCACAGCGAGGTGACGGCGTGACCGAGTTCGACGGGCTGCCGGTGCTGCGTTCCCCGGTCGCCATCGCCGCGTTCGAGGGCTGGAACGACGCCGCGGACGCGTCCACGGCGGCGGTGGAGCACCTGGAGCAGGTCTGGCAGGCCCGGCAGGTGGCCGAGCTGGACCCGGAGGACTTCTACGACTTCCAGGTGAGCCGGCCGACGATCACGATGGCCGAAGGCGAGACACGGCGGGTCGAATGGCCCACCACCCGCTTCATGGTCGCCAGTCCGGAGGGCACCGAGCGGGACGTGGTCCTGATCCGGGGCATCGAGCCGAGCATGCGCTGGCGGACGTTCTGCGAGCAGGTGCTGGAGATCTGCCACAGCCTCGAGGTCGAGCGCGTGGTGCTGCTCGGCGCGCTGCTGGCCGACGTGCCGTACACCCGCCCGCTGCCGATCAGCGGCAGCGCCTCAGACGCGCAGGCGGCCGAGCGCTACCAGCTCACGCCCACCCGTTACGACGGACCGACCGGCATCGTCGGGGTCCTGCACGACGCGTGCACCCGCGCCGAGGTCGACGCGGTCTCGTTCTGGGTGCACGTGCCGCACTACGCGAACAACCCGCCCTGCCCGAAGGCCACCCTGGCGCTGCTGCACCGGGTCGAGGAGGTGCTCGACCTGCCGGTGCCGATGGCCGACCTGGCAGAGGAGGCCGCCGAGTGGGAGCAGCGGGTACGCAACGCCGCCGAGCAGGACGCCGAGCTCGGCGAGTACGTCCGTGAACTGGAGGAACGCGTCGGAGACGCGGGCATCACCCCGCTGACCGGCGACGAGATCGCTCAGGAGTTCGAGAAGTACCTGCGCCGCCGCGGCGGGTCCGCTGGTCCGACCGCCGGCTCCTGGTAGCCGCCGCTCCCCCGCTCCGCGCCCGGGCGGTACGACAGTTGGTCGTACCGCCCGGGTTTTTTCGTGTGCCGGCGCCTGCGCCGCTCGGCCGCGGGTCGCTTGCCTGGGCTTGTCGGTATCGGGTGTCGGGGTGGCGCGCCCCACCTCCGCTAGGGCATCCTAGGAACCTAGATGTGATCAAGGAGGCGGGCATGCAGATCAATCCGGGGGCGGCCGAGTTCCCGCACCGGCAGATCGCCGCGCAACTCACCACACGGATCCGGCGCGGGGACTGGGCGCCGGGCGAGCGGCTGCCGTCCATCCCGGCGATGGCCGAGATGTTCGGCGTCGCGAAGCAGACCGTGCAGCGCGCCGTCGACCAGCTGCGGGTCGAGGGCGTGCTCATCACCAAACCGGGCTCCGGCACGTACGTCCGGGGCACCCGGCGGCGGCTCAACCGCCTCTCCCGGGGACGGTACGGCGGATTCCGCGGTTACCACACCGACCTCGCGGCGCGGTACCGCCAGCAACTCGTCTCGGTCGGTCGCTCCCCCGCCCCGGCCGAGGTGGCCGACGCCTTCGGCGTACCCGACGGCACGGAACTGATCTGCCGCCGGCACCTGGTCCGCACCGAGGACTCCCCGGTCGAGGTCGGCGCCTCCTGGTTCCTGCCCGCCGACGCGGCCGGCACCTCGCTGGAGCGGGCGGAGGCCTTCGGCCGGCCGCTCTACCAGGAGGCCGAGGAGGCCACCGGCCGGCGGTACGTCACCGCCACCGACACGATCAGCGCCCGCCAGCCCAGCCGGGAGGAGTCGGAGACGCTGCAGATCCGGCCGGACACGCCCGTGCTGCACCTGCTGCACGTCGCGTACGACGGCGCGCGCAAGCCGATCGAGGTCGCCCAGGCCACCTGGCCCGGTCCGATGACCACCCTCACCGAGGAGTACCGGATCCCCGCCCCCGCACCGGACCCGGACCCGGACCCGGACCCGGGGCTCGTCCTCGGCTGAGTCCATGCCCGGCGCGGACGCTTTCGGGCCACCGCGCCGGCGAGAGCGCGGACGGATCGAGGCGGCCGCGCCGGCGAGCGGAGAGGGTCCTGCGGGGCGCCGCGTTGGTGCCGGTGCCGCCCGTCCGCCCCGGTGCTGTGCTCAGTACCGGCCGGTGACCTGGTTGCGCAACGGCTCACCGGCCAGGTAGCGGCGCAGCTGCGCGGCCACCAGCCGGTACACGCGCGGCAGGATGCCATGGACCTGGGCACCGACGTGCGGCGTGATCAGGACGTTCGGCAGATGCCACAGCGGGTCGCCAGGCGGCAGGGGTTCCGGGTCGGTGACGTCGAGCACCGCCGAGATTCGCCCGGTGGACAGCTCGGCGAACAGGGCCGCCGGGTCCGCTACCGGGCCGCGAGCCGCGTTGACCAGCATCGCGCCGTCCGGCATGGCGGCGAGGAAACGGGCATCCACGAGTTGCCGGGTCTCGGCGGTGAGCGGCACGAGCAGGACCACGATGTCCGCGGCGGGCAGCAGGCGCGGCAGGTCGGCGGCCTCGTACACCCCCTCGGCCGGCCGGGCGGTGCGGGCCACGAAGGTCAGCTCCACCTCGAACGGAGCCAACCGGGCCGCCACCGCGGATCCGATCGAACCGGCGCCGATGATCAGAACGCGCTTGCCGGCGAGCTCGTCGGTCGGCAGATACGGCTCGGTGGTCCAGACCCCCCGATCCTGGGCGCGCAAGAACGACGGGAAGGCCCGCAGCTGCGACAGGATCCCGGTGACCACCCACTCGGCGGTGGAGGAGTCGTGCACGCCCCGGGCGTTGCAGAGCGTCACCCCGGCCGGCACCCGGTCGACCCAGGCTTCGGCTCCCGCGCTCGGCAGCTGCACCACCCGGAGGTCTGGCAACTCGGTGACGAGTCGACTGGTGTCGTGGGGCATCCCGATGAACGTGGGCAGCCAGAACTCGACTCCGTCCGGCGCCGACGGCAGGTTCTCCGGATCGTCGGCGACCTCGACCACCACGTTGTCGGGCAAGTCGCCAAGAACCGGAATGCCAAACTTATGAGGAATCCACACCTTCATGTCGACTGACGCTAGCCAAGCCAGCCTGTTCGATGCCTGCGAGGCCAGCCAAATGTGCTGGTAAACAGCATGTGAGGTCCGTCCTAGCGGAATGCCCGAAGCGTCGGACCGGCCCTGGGAAGGGACGCGAAGTCCGATCCCGGACGGCCGACGAGCCGAGCCACGACGCCGATGCCCCCGGTCCGAGACAGGACCGGGGGCGTCGGCTCAAGACGGGCCGGGTAGACCTCGCCATCGGCAGCTCACGCCGACGGCGGCGCGACCGGGGACCCGGCGGCAACAACCAGTGCCGGACGGCCCGCCGACGGCGACGCGCTCAGAGGCGGACAGCGCGCCGGCGGACGAGGTCAGAGGCGGACGCCGAGCAGGGCGTCGACGGTGTCGACGAAGAGCGCGGGAGCGGTCGGGTCGTCACCGGCACCGGCCAGGGCCTGCTCCGCCCACGCGTCGGCCAGCGCGAGCGCACCGGGGCTGTCGAGATCGTCGGCGAGGCGTGCGCGTACACCCGCCAGCAGCTCGGCCCCGGACGGACCGGATGGCGCGGCGGCGGCCAGCCGCCAACGGGCCAGTCGCTCCTGCGCGGCGGCCAGCAGCTCGTTGTTCCAGGTGCGGTCGCTGCGGTAGTGCCCGGCCATCAGCGCCAGCCGGACCGCCATCGGATCGACCTGGTCCGCGCGAAGCCGCGAGACGAAGACCAGGTTGCCCCGGGACTTGGACATCTTCTCGCCGTCCAGCCCGATCATGCCGGCGTGCACGTAGTGCTGGGCGAACGGGGCCTCGCCCGTCAGCCGCTCGGCATGCGCCGCGGACGCCTCGTGGTGCGGGAAGAGCAGGTCGTTGCCGCCGCCCTGCACCTCGATGCGGTCACCGAGCAGATCGAGGGCGATGACCGCGCACTCGATGTGCCAGCCGGGACGCCCGGCGCCCAGCTCACCGCCCGGCCAGGAAGGCTCGTCCTCCCGGGCACCACGCCACAGCAGCGGGTCGAGCGCGTCGCGCTTGCCGGCCCGGTCCGGGTCGCCGCCACGCTCCGGGAAGATCTTCAGCATCTCCGCGCGGCTGAGGTTGGACTCGTAGCCGAAGCGGGGCGAGGCCGAGGTGTCGAAGTAGACGTCGCCGGTGCCGTCGTCAAGACGGTACGCGGCGCCGTCCTTGAGCAGAAGCTGCACCTTCTCGGCGATGTTCGGGATCGACTCGACCGCGCCGACGTAGTGCTCCGGCGGGATGATCCGCAGGGCCTCCATGTCCTCCCGGAACAGGGCCGTCTCCCGCATCGCGAGGACCTTCCAGTCCTCGCCGTCGCGCGTGGCCCGCTCCAGCAGCGGGTCGTCGATGTCGGTGACGTTCTGCACGTACCGCACCGGCCGCCCGGCGTCGCGCCACACCCGCTGGACCAGGTCAAACGTGATCATGGTGGCGGCGTGACCGAGGTGGGTCGCGTCGTACGGCGTGATACCGCAGACGTACATCCGCGCCACGTCGGCCGGGTCGCTCGGGTAGATGCCCTGCCGCGCCGAGTCGTACAACGCAAGCGGCCCGCCCCTACCCGGCAGCCGCGGCACCTCATGTCCCGCCCACGCTTCCATGCCGCCAGCCTATCCAGCCGCACCGCGACGTATGGGTGCGCCGCCGAGTGATCAACATGACAGCGGGCCACGCCCCAGCGCGGGCGGTGGCATCGCTCACGGATGCGTCAGATCGGCGGCCACGGGATGGCCGGCCACTCCTCCGGCGGCAGCGGGAACCGGCCACCGTCACGCAGCCGATCGATCCGGGACGTCAACTCGGCGACCTCGCTGATCGTGAGATGCTCTGCCAACTCCTCACCGAGCGCGCCGGTGACCTGGCTGGCGAGCGTGTCGAGCACCTCCACCGCGTCCGGCGGCAACTGCCGGCCCGCCCAGCCCCACAGCACCGTCCGCAGCTTCTCCTCGACGTGGAAGCTCACCCCGTGGTCCACGCCGTAGATCCGGTCCTCCGAGCCCACCAGCACGTGCCCGCCCTTGCGGTCCGCATTGTTGATCACCGCGTCGAGCACCGCGAGACGGGCGAGCCGAGGGTCGTCGGCATGTGCCAGGGCGTACGGGGTGCCGTCGTCGTCGCGCGCCGCCGCGATCGGGAACCAGCGGGGCGGCACCGCATCGGCCGGCACGAACCCGACCAACGGCTCGGCGTCGGCGGGCTCGTCGATCCAGAGCTGGCAGGAGCCCGGACCGAACGGCCCCTCCCGCAGCACGGTCGGCGGGATCAGATCCCACCCCGTGGCCCGGGAGACCAGGTACGCCGCGACCTCGCGTCCGGCGAGGGTGCCGTCGGGAAAATCCCAGAGAGGGCGCTCCCCCCGCACCGGCTTGTACACGCAGTGGGCGCTGACACCGTCGAGTGTCAGCACCCCGCGCAGCGTGGCGTTCGACGCCTCGACCAGCCGCCCTTCGATGGTCAGCTCACCGTCACGTAGCAACCGGAGAGCCGCGCTGCCGTCCTGCCGTGGCTGGATGCCGGACGACGTCACCGGTGGTAACCGTTGTGCCGCGGGCAGAGATGCCCGGCGGGATCCAGCGGCTGACCGCAGAGCGGGCACGGCGGGCGGCCGGCGTTGACCACCCGGCGGGCTCGCTCGATGAACTCGCGCGTCGCCTGCGGGGTCAACCGCACCCGCAGACGGTCGAGATCCTCGTCCGGCTCGTCGTCGGAATCCTCGTCCTCGTCGTCGTCGCCGAGCTCGACCTCGGCCTCCGCCTCGCCGGCGGCGATCGCCTCGATCACCACGGTCGCGGTGTCCACGTCGAAGGCCAGGCCGAGCGTGCCGACGCGGAACTCCTCGTCGACCGGCGTGTCCAACGGGTCGTTGTCACCGAGCGTCCTGGGGGCCTCGGGCAGCTCCACCCCGAAACGGCGTCGCGCCTCGGTGAGCAACTCCTCGAGCTTCTCGGCGAGCAGGGACACCTGAACCTTCTCCAGCGCGACGCTGACCAGCCGGCCTCCTCCGCGGGCCTGGAGGAAGAACGTCCGCTCCCCCGGAGGCCCGACGGTCCCGGCGACGAACCGCTCCGGCGGCTCGAAGGCGTGCACCTGGTGGGTCATACTCACGACCCTATCCGGCCCGTCACGGCGTCGCGCACCCCACCGACCCGAATCGCCACCGAGCGCCGCGTCCGGCCCACCGCTGTGTGACGCCCGCCTCCGGACGGCGTCACCGCCCGTACCGTAGTGATCATCGAGCGCTGCCGGCGCCACCACCCACCGCCGCGTCCGAGTCGACGCGTCGGGGCGCCCGCCGCCGCTTGCGCTGCGGCGGGACCAGGCCACTCAGGTCGCCGCCGGTATCGTTCAGCCGGACCAGGAACGGCCGTAGCGGCGTGTACCGGATCACCGTCACCGACGCCGGGTCGGCCACGATCCGCTGAAAGAGATCCAGGTGTACGCCGAGCGCGTCCGCCACGATGGCCTTGATCACATCACCGTGGCTGCACGCCAACCAGAGCGCCTCCGGACCATGCTCAGCGGTGACCCGGGCGTCCCACGACCGCACCGCCGCGACCGCGCGCGACGCCATGGCCGCCATCGCCTCCCCCTCGGGGAAGACCGCGGCACTCGGGTGCTGCTGGACGACCGGCCAGAGCGGATCCTTGGCGAGCTTCTTGAGCGGCTGCCCCTCCCAACTGCCGTACCCGCACTCGATCAGCCCCTCCTCGACCACCGGGGCGGCGTCCGGCAAGGCCAACTCCAGGGTCTGCCGGCAACGGATCAACGGGCTGGTCACCACGGTCGCCAACGGAAGGCCGCGAAGTCGTGCTCCCGCCGCGGCCGCCTGCGTCCGGCCGGTCTCGTCCAACTCGACCGGCTGCCGGCCGGCCAGGCCGCCGTCGGCGTTCGCGGTCGTCCGGCCGTGTCGCATAAGCAGAAGGGTCGCCACGGTCACCACCCTAGGGCCTCCCTCACCACGCGGGCCCACCGCGCGACCGGTGTCCCGCACCCGGAGCCCACCTGCCCGCTCGACCGGCACCACGGCCACGGCCGTTCGGGTTACCGAAGGCCACGTCGGCAGCCCCCGGATGGTTGATCGGCCCAGGTCGGGGCCGGGTCGGCGGCCGTTGGGCGGTTGATCGACTCGGGCCAAGGCCACGTGGGCGGCCCCGGGGTGGTTGATCGCCTCGGGTCGGGGCCGCGTGGATGGTGCATGGGTGGTTTGAGCGCCTCGGGTGGGGCCTTGGCGGTGCCCGCTGAGAGTTGATCGACTCGGGTTCCTTGATGTCGGGGCGTCCCGGACGTTCCGATGCCCCGACATCAAGGACGTCGAGTTGACCATGAGCGGAGTGCAGGGCGGCCTGGGCGTTGTGTCCGGTTCGTGGGTAGGTTCGTCATCGGCCGCGGTTGGGTGGCTGGGCACTTGTGCCGTGGTCGGTCCGATTTCGCCGCCGATCTCTCGGCTGGTCGGTCGGCCTGGATGGTCTAAAGGCCGCATCCAGCCTCGGAGGGCTGATCGACTCGGGCCAAGGCCGGGTCGGGCCAAAGGCCGGGTCGGGCCAAAGGCCGAGTCGGGCCAAAGGCCGAGTCGGGCCAAAGGCCGGGTCGGGCCAAGGCCGGGTCGGGCCAAGGCCGGGTCGGGCGCCGGGATCGGGTTGGTCGAGTCGGGCCGGGGTGGTGTGGGTGGTCCCTGGGCGTTGATCGACTCGGGTTCCGTGATGTCGGGGTGTCCCGGCCGCGCGGATGCCCCGACTTCATGGAACCCGAGTTGACCATGCGTCGGGTGTGGGGTGGGACGGGTGCTGGTGTCCGGTTTGCACACGGGCACCGGGCACGGGGGCGGGCGCGGGCGTGGGCCTGGGCACGGGGCGTGGGCCTGGGCGCGGGGTGTGGTGGGGCGGGTTGGGTGGTTTGGTGGGGTTCGGGGGTGTGACCGGTGGCATCCTGGGGCCGGAATCGTGGCCGGGTCGGGGGCGTTGAACACCCACGACGGCCGAGGTAGCAGCCCTGCCGCCGTCCGGCAGATCATCAAAGCCGGTCCGGTGAGGTGAGGCCCCCGGGAACGATGACGGGCCGCCGATCGTTGAACACTGTCGCGGCGACGGCCTTCTGGTCATAGCCGGTCACCGCGGGAAACCCGGGAACGATGACGGGCCGCCGATCGTTGAACCCGGCCACGGCCTGCGGCCAGTCCGCTAGGGCCTCGGAAAACCCGGGAATGATGCCGGCCCGCGGGTCGTTGAACCCGGTCCCGGC